>JBBQTN010000282.1:0-6185 GCA_038213195.1 Acidimicrobiales bacterium
CCTGCGCCCGATGGTGCAGCTCGACGGCGGTCGCTTCGCGACGTCCGACCTCAACGACCTCTACCGCCGCGTCATCAACCGCAACAACCGCCTCAAGCGGCTGCTCGACCTCGGCGCACCGGAGATCATCGTCAACAACGAGAAGCGGATGCTGCAGGAGGCCGTCGACGCGCTGTTCGACAACGGTCGCCGTGGCCGCCCCGTCACAGGGCCGGGCAACCGCCCGCTGAAGTCGCTGTCGGACATGTTGAAGGGCAAGCAGGGTCGGTTCCGCCAGAACCTGCTCGGCAAGCGCGTCGACTACTCCGGCCGCTCGGTCATCGTCTGCGGCCCGACGCTGAAGCTGCACCAGTGCGGCCTGCCGAAGCTGATGGCGCTCGAGCTGTTCAAGCCGTTCGTGATGAAGCGCCTGGTCGACCTCGAGTTGGCGCAGAACATCAAGAGCGCCAAGCGGATGGTCGAGCGCCGTCGCCCACAGGTGTGGGACGTGCTGGAGGACGTGATCAAAGAGCACCCGGTGCTCTTGAACCGCGCCCCGACGCTGCACCGCCTCGGCATCCAGGCGTTCGAGCCGGTGCTCGTCGAGGGCAAGGCGCTGCAGATCCACCCGCTGGTCTGCACCGCGTTCAACGCCGACTTCGACGGCGACCAGATGGCGATCCACGTGCCGCTCTCGGCTGAGGCGCAGGCCGAGGCCCGCGTGCTGATGCTCTCGGCGAACAACATCCTCTCCCCGGCGTCCGGTCGCCCGATCGTGACCCCGAGCCAGGACCTGATCATCGGCGGCTACTACCTGTCGGAGATGGTCGAGGACGCGAAGGGCAACGGTCGCACGTTCCGCCACCTGTGGGAGGTGCTGCGCGCTGTCGACGAGGGCCAGCTCGACCTGCACGCCCCGATCACCCTGCGCCGCCCGGCCATCGGTGGGCGCCCGGCCGACACGTTCGCGACGACAGCGGGTCGCCTGCTGTTCGAGGAAGCACTGCCGGTCGACTACACCCAGCGCTTCGGCCACATCGACGAGCTCGTCAAGAAGCGCGAGATGGGCGTGATCGTCGAGCGGCTGTCGGACCACTACAAGAAGTCCGCCGTCGCCAACGCGCTCGACGCGATCAAGAACCTCTGCTACCGCTACGCCGCGCAGAGCGGGCTGACGGTGTCGATCGACGACGTCAAGACGCCGAAGGCGAAGAAGGCGCTGCTCGACGGCTACGAGGCGCAAGCCGAGAAGGTCGAGACGCAGTTCCGGCGGGGCATCATCACCGACGGCGAGCGCCGCCAGCAGGAGGTGCGGATCTGGACCGACGCCACGGCGAAGGTGCAGGAGGCGATGGAGCTGGAGTTCAAGCAGGCCCGGTTCAACCCGATCGACATGATGGTCGGCTCGGGCGCCCGCGGCAACATGACCCAGATGCGCCAGATCGCCGGGATGCGCGGCCTCGTCGCCAACCCTCGCGGTGACATGATCCCCCGCCCGATCAAGAAGAACTTCCGTGAGGGCCTCGAGACCCTCGAGTACTTCATCGCCACGCCGGGTGCGCGCAAGGGCCTCGTCGACACGGCGCTGCGCACGGCCGACTCGGGCTACCTCACCCGCCGTCTGGTCGACGTCGCCCAGGAGCTGATCGTCCGCGAGGTCGACTGCGGCACCAGCCTGGGTCTGTGGATCGACCACGTCGCCCCGGACACCGCCAACCGCCGCAGCTACCTCGAGACGAAGTTGTTCGGCCGGGCGCTGGCCAACGACGTCGCGATGGGCGACGGCTCGGTCATGCCGCGCAACACGATCGTCGGCGACATCGAGATGGCTGCGCTGCGCGACGACCCGACGGTCGACCGCGTGCGCATCCGCTCGGTGCTCACCTGCGACGCGGAGCTCGGCGTGTGTGCGCTGTGCTACGGCCGTTCGCTGGCCACCGGCAAGTCGATCGAGCTCGGCGAGGCGGTCGGGGTCATCGCCGCGCAGTCGATCGGTGAGCCCGGCACGCAGCTGACGATGCGCACCTTCCACACCGGTGGTGTGGCCGGCAAGGACATCGCCGGCGGGCTGCCGCGAGTCGTCGAGCTGTTCGAGGCGCGCACGCCGCGCGGCTCGGCACGCCTCGCCAAGGCGGGCGGTGTCGTGCGGATCATGGACGACGAGGGCAAGGGCATCCCGGTGACGATCATCGACGACCAGGGCGAGGAGTTCGCCGTCATCCTTCCCACCGGCAGCCGCCCGATCGTCACCGACGGTCAGGACGTCAAGGCCGGCGATCCGATCACCGACGGGCCGTTCGACCCGAAGGAGATCATGGAGATCAAGGGGATCCGCGAGACCCAGCTGTACCTCGTCGAAGAGGTCCAGAAGGTGTACCGCGACCAGGGCGTGTCGATCAGCGACAAGCACATCGAGCTGATCGTGCGCCAGATGACCCGCCGCATCGGCGTGCAGGAGCCCGGCGACGCCGGCTTCCTGCCCGGCGAGCGCACCGACGCCAAGGTGTTCCGCGACACCAACCGGCGGATGGTCGAAGAGGGTCGCAAGCCCGCGGAAGGCCGTCCCGAGCTGATGGGGATCACCAAGGCCTCGCTGGCCACGGAGAGCTGGCTGTCGGCAGCGTCGTTCCAGGAGACGACCAGGGTGCTCACCGAAGCCGCCATCGACGGCAAGGGCGACAGCCTGCTCGGCCTCAAGGAGAACATCATCATCGGCAAGCTGATCCCGGCCGGGTCGGGGATGATGCGCTACCGCGAGTTCGACGTCGAGGCGCCGGAGTACCAGCCGATGGCCTTCTTCTCCAGCGACTCGGAAGAGGACCCGGCCGCTTGGCTGAGCAACATCCACGGCACGTACAGCACGGATGCGGACGCCGTCGAAGCCTGACCGACCGCCTGCACACGGCCCGGCTCTCTCCGGAGGGTCGGGCCGTGCCGCGTCGTGGCCTTCGTTCGGCCGGAACCGGCAACCCAACCACAACCCATGCACTCGAGGCGGAAGGCGGCGGGGCGGCGGGGGGTTGCAGTCGGTTTCGGGTGTTCCGGTCGCGACGAGAACGGTACGTATGGTTCTGGCTGCGACCAGAAGCCCGGTCGAGGGGCGGGATCCCTCGTCCTCAAGAGCATCGGTGTCGGTGTCAGTGTCGGTCTGGTGTCGGGTCGGCTTGGCGGCCGGCGGGTTGCCGAGCCGATCCGCGTGCCTCTAACATTGCAGGGTTCTCTGCGCAGGTCCGCCCGCGCGTGCGGGCCGGTGTCCAGCCGGCCAGACATCGTCAGCAAACGAAGAAACGGTAGAAGCGTGCCCACCATTCAGCAGCTCGTCCGTCAAGGGCGGACCACGAAGTTCTCCAAGACCAAGACGCCGGCCCTCAAGGGTTCGCCGCAGCGTCGTGGCGTGTGCACCCGCGTCTACACCAACACCCCGAAGAAGCCGAACTCTGCGTTGCGCAAGGTCGCCCGCGTCCGGCTCACCAGCGGGGTCGAGATCACGGCCTACATCCCCGGCGAGGGCCACAACCTCCAGGAGCACTCGATCGTGCTCGTCCGCGGCGGTCGTGTGCGCGACCTGCCGGGTGTGCGTTACAAGATCATCCGCGGCGCGCTCGACGCGGCCGGGGTGAAGAACCGCAAGCAGGCCCGTAGCCGCTACGGCGCCAAGATGGTCAAGTAGTCGTCAGGAAGCGTGATCACAGATGCCCCGTAAAGGCCCCGCCCAGCGCCGCGAGTTGATGCCCGACCCGATCTACCGGTCGCTGCTCGTCACCCAGATCGTCAACAAGGTGATGTTGCACGGCAAGCGTTCGCTCGCCGAGAAGATCGTCTACGACGCACTGAAGGTCGTCGAGGAGAAGAGCGGCGCCGAGCCGATCGCATCGCTGAAGCGCGCCGTCGACAACATCAAGCCGCCGCTCGAGGTGAAGAGCCGCCGCGTCGGTGGCGCCACCTACCAGGTGCCCGTCGAGGTGCGTCCCCGCCGTGCGAGCACGCTCTCGATCCGCTGGCTGGTCGACTTCAGCCGAGCCCGCCGCGAGAAGACCATGGCCCAGTGCCTCGCCAACGAGATCCTCGACGCGGCCAACGGCCTCGGCGCGTCGATCAAGCGGCGCGACGACATGCAGAAGATGGCCGAGAGCAACAAGGCGTTCGCCCACTACCGCTGGTGACCGCACGCCGCTGCGGCGGCGAACAGACCTGACATGTGTCGAGGACCCGCCCGGCTGGGCGGGTCCTCGGCGTTGCAGTGTCAGCCGGCCGGGATCGCGGTGACGGCTGCTGTCCCGTTGCGCGGCAGCTCGACGAACGTGCGTCCCGGGCTGAGCAGGATCGGGGTGCCGTCGTCGGCGGTCAGCGTGAACGGCGCCAGCCGGTCGTCGCGGCTCCACGTGCCGTGCACGTAGTTGCCGCCGGTGAACACGAACGCGTCGCCGTGGCCGATCGTCTGCGCATCGGGGCTGTCGGAGATGCCCGGGACGTAGTCCATCGGCAGCACGACCACGTTGTTCGTGTTGACCTGGCCGCTGAGCGCATCGTCGTGCTCGTGCCGGTCGGTCTGGCGCAGGTAGACGCTTTTGCTCGCATCCCAGCGCCACGACGCATCGACGCTGTCGAGCCTGACGTCGACACCCGCAGTCGGCGAACCCTGGATGGCTGCGCCGTCGGACCGGAACTGCCAGATCCGTGTCGGCCCGGCTGCGTTCGGGATCGCCTGCGTACGCAGCGCGTCGGTCGTGCTGTACAGGTTGTGCGGCGCCTTGCGGTCCTTCGTGCGGTAGTAGACCGAAGCCCGGCTCGGGCCGATGTCGACGAGGTCGCTGGCGTGGATCGCCGCCGTGACGGTGGCATTGCCGCCGCTCCACGCGAAGAGCGGGTGGTTGAACATCCCCATCAGGTCGATGTCCTGGATGCGGCCGGAGCGGCAGGGCCCGACGACGTTGGCGCCGAGGCTCTGGTAGATCAGCGCGAAGCGGGTCAGCGAGTCGTTGACGATCTCCTCGAAGACCATGTCCGCCTCGTTGAGCCCGCTCTGGGGTCGCGCGGGAGCGGAGTTGTCGATCTTCACCACCAGCGTCTGGCGGGCGGCGATCCCGGGGTCGGTGGCGGGCAGACCGGTGATCGCGTACACCGGTGGTGCCGGCGCAGTGGTCGTCGTCTCCGCCACCGTCGTCGACGTGTCCGGGACGGCGGTGGTCGTCGTCTCGGCCGTTGAGGTCGTGGCCTCGGGGAGCGTGGAGGTGGTCGTCGTCTCCGGCGTCGTGGTGGTCGTCGTCGACGTCGGTGTCGACACGATCTTGCGGGTCGTCGTCGTCACCGCCGTGGTCGTGGGCGCCGCCGTCTTGTCACTGCTGCACGCTGCGAGGAGGACGACGGCGGCGCCGGCGAGCGCGCGACGTGCGTGGCGCGATGAGCGCGTGCCTGTGGTGTTGCGTGAGTACATCGTCGATCAGAGCTTCCATCCAGGTTGCCGCCCGCCGACCCATTCTGGCCGCGTCGACGTGACGATGCGGGCATCCGCCCGGAGGCGACGGCCGTCAGCGCGGGTGACGGCCCGGCGGCAGGTCGCGCTCGATCCCGTCGAGCAGGCGTTGCAGGGTGCGATCGAAGCGCGTCGTGTCGCGCATGCTCGACGCGATGACGTCCCACATCCCGAGGCCACCGAGCTCGGCGACCAGCTTGGAGATCTGTGGGTAGTCACCTGTGCGGGTCAGCTCGAGCACGTACTCGATCATCTCGTCGGCCGCCGCGGAGGGCTGCTCGAAGTCCGGATAGTTGTTGCGCTGCTGCAGGGCATGCCCGAAGACGTACTCGTCGACGGCGCCGATGATGTCGAACTTCTCGGCGAGGCCGATCTCGAGCGAGGCCACCGCCTGCAGCGATTGATCGAAGTGGCGCACCCCGTTCGGCCCGACGGCCGGGTCGTCGTGGACGTCGAAGACCCACGGATGGCGCTCGAAGACCGTCCGCGAGCGGTGGGCGATCGCCGTCAGCGCCTTGCGCCAGCCGCCGACCAGCTCGTGCTCGTCGAGGATCAGTTCACCCATCACCGCGTCCATCACCAGTGCGAGCAGCTCATCCTTGGTGCGGATGTAGTGGTACAGGGTCATCGTCCCCGCATCGAGCTCGATCGCCAGGCGGCGCATCGAGAGCGCATCGAAGCCCTCGGTGTCGGCGATGTGCAGGGCTGCCTGGGCGATCTCGTCGCGGGTGAA
>JBBQTN010000283.1:0-6184 GCA_038213195.1 Acidimicrobiales bacterium
GAGGCGTGGGGTCCATCCCGGGGATTAAAAATTGTAATCCCCCACCACCGAATGGTGACGCCGTAACGCCGAACTGGATGGTCCCCGTGCCGTCGGAGCGGTCATTGAATTCCAGCACCGGCATATGTGATCGCACCCAGGCCGTGCTCACCGCCGTGCGGATGGGCATCGTCAAGCTGTCCTAGACGGTCGGGACTGGGCTGACGATCAGGCGTCGGTGACGGCGGCGGGCTCGGGCTCCGAGTCGGGGGCAGCGGCCAGGTCGGCGGCGGTCGGAGGGTTGCCCTCGGGCAGCTCGCCCTCGGGGACGCCGTCCTCGCCGTAGTACTCCGCCCAGGCGGCCTCGCGCTCGGTGTCGTCGGCGCCGGCGGTCCAGTTGCCGTGCTCGTCGATCTCGAAGTGCTGGCGGTACTCCTCGGCCAGCTCGCCACCTTCTGCGGCCTGTTTGATCGACAGGCTGATCCGCCGGCGGGCGAGGTCGAGGTCGATGATCTTGACCCACAGCTCCTCGCCGGGGGTGACGACCTGCTCGGGCGACTCGACGTGGTGCGTGGACATCTCCGAGATGTGCACGAGCCCCTCGATGCCGTCACCGACCTGCACGAACCCACCGAACGGGACGAGCTTGGTGACCCGGCCGTAGACCAGCTGCCCGACCTCGTGGCTGGAGGCGAACTCCTGCCACGGATCCTGCTGGGTGGCCTTCAACGAGAGGCTGATCCGCTCCCGCTCGAAGACGACGTCGAGCACCTGCACCGTGACCGGATCGCCGACGGCGACGACGGCACCGGGGTGGTCGACGTGCTTCCACGACAGCTCGCTGACGTGGATCAAGCCGTCCATCCCACCGAGGTCGACGAACGCACCGAACGACACCACGCTCGACACCGTGCCCTGGCGGATCTCGCCCGGCTTGAGGTTGGTGAGGAAGCTGTCGCGGCTCTCCTTCTGCGTCTCCTCGAGGAACGCACGGCGGCTGAGCACGACGTTGTTGCGGTTCTTGTCGAGCTCGATGATCTTGGCCTGCACGACCTTGCCGACGTACGGGCTGAGGTCGCGCACCCGGCGCAGCTCCACCAGCGAGGCCGGCAGGAAGCCGCGCAGGCCGATGTCGACGATCAGGCCGCCCTTGACGACCTCGATCACCGGTCCCTCGACCATCCCGTCGGCTTCCTTGATCTTCTCGATCGTGCCCCACGCCCGTTCGTACTGCGCACGCTTCTTGCTGAGCAGCAGCCGCCCTTCCTTGTCCTCCTTCTGGAGGACGAGCGCCTCGACCTTGTCGCCGATCGAGACGATCTCGTGCGGGTCGACGTCGTTGCGGATGCTCAGCTCGCGAGCGAGGATCACCCCTTCGCTCTTGTACCCGATGTCGAGCAGCACCTCGTCCTTGTCGACCTTGACCACGGTGCCGGTGACGAGCTGGCCGTCCTCGACGTCGACGAGCGTGCCGTCGATGGCGTCGGCGAAGGACATGCCGAGATCGTCGGCGACGATCTCGCGGGGGGTGTAATTGCCCTCTTCGTCGAATGTTCCCCAGACAGGGGCGGCGGAAGGGGCGGTCGTGGTGTCGGACAAGGGAACGGTCGCTTTCGAAGGGATACAGGAACAGGCCCGGCTGATTCCGGACCGTGCGAGGTTACCAGCGCCCACAACGGCGGACATCAGCTGCGCCGGGCGATCACCAAGAATTCAGCTTGCTCGGTGGACGGTGCGTCGACCCCGTACGCGCCCGGCTCGACGCTGGTCAGCGACTCGACCTGCAGCCCGACGAGCTCGGCCAGAAGGCGCAGCTCGCGGGGCGTGTAGCAGCCGGTCCACAGGTCGACCTGGCGGGCCTCGCCGGACTCGTTGCGCACCTCCGTCTGCTCGTGGCTGACACCGGTGTCCGCATCGAAGCTCGCCGAGGTGTGGTACCTCACCGCGAAGTAGGCGTTGAACGCGCTCAGGGCGAGCATCCCGCCGGGACGCAACGCGCCGGCGATCCCTGCGAGCACCACACGGTCGTCACCGTTGGCAGTCATCAGCCCGAACGCTCCCTGGCACAGGCAGATCGCCGCATCGAACGCGTCCGTCAAGCGGCTGTCGTCGACGAGCCGGCGAGCGTCGAGCCGCTCGAACGTCGCCCCAGCCGGCGCATCGCGCTGCGCCAGCTCCACGAACCGTGCGCTGATGTCGATGCCGTGCACGATCATGCCCCGCCGCGCCAGTTCGTGGGCGTGGCGTCCGGGGCCGCAGCCGACGTCCAGCACCCGTTGTCCCGGCTGCAACCCCAACGCAGCGACCAGGTGATCGACCTCCTGCACCGTGCCCTTCGTGAACGAGTAGCGCAGGTACGCGGCGCCGAGGTGCGCCGCCACCGGCTCGAACCAGTGCTGATTGTCGGGACTGGGCTGCGGAGGGGGCATCGCGGCCATCACGTGGATAGACCGTAGGTCCGTCGACATCCGAAGGATGATGAACCGATGAACGCGATGCAGCTGCGCAGGTCCGCACCCATGGTCTACGGCATCGTCGCCGCGCTGCTGTGGATCTTCGCGCCGGGGAAGGTCGCGCTCGTCGTCTCGATCGCCGGGGCGATGCTGCTCGGGCTGATGTACGTGCTCACCGGCAAGCAGATCGAGGACGAGGGCCTCGGCCGGCAACGACACCGCAATCGCAATCGCCGACCGCCCGGGTGACGACGCTCAGGCCTTGGCGTCGGCCCAGGTCGCGCCCCACGAGACGTTGACCTCCAACGGCACGTCGAGCTCGGCTGCGTCGCGCATGATCTCGATCACCACGGGCCCGACCGATTCGCGCTCGTCCTCCGGCACCTCGACGAGGACTTCGTCGTGGACCTGCAGCACCAGGCGGCTGCCGACGCCGGCGGCGACGAGCGCCTGATCGACGCGGACGAGCGCGACCTTGAAGATGTCGGCGGCGAGACCCTGGATGCCGGCGTTCATCGCCTGGCGCTCGCCGGCCTGGCGGATGCGGAAGTTCGAGTTCGACAGCTCCGGGATCGGGCGTCTGCGGCCGAACAGCGTCTCGGTGTAGCCACGCATCCGCGCCTCGATCACCGTGCGGTCCATGTACGCCTTGACGTTGGGGAAGGCGACGAAGTAGGCGTCGAGGATCTGCGCAGCGTCCTCGACCGGGATGTTCAGCCGTTGGGCGAGACCGTACGACTCCATCCCGTAGGCCAGACCGTAGGAGACCATCTTCGCCTTCGAGCGCTGGTCGAGGGTGACCGCCTTCGATTCGACCCCGAAGACCCGCGCCGCTGTGACGTTGTGGATGTCGGTGCCCGACCGGAACGCCTCGACCAGACCCGGGTCGGCGGCGAGGTGGGCGATGCAGCGCAGCTCGATCTGGTTGTAGTCGGCGACGAGCAGGACGCTCCCTTCGGCCGGAATGAACGCCTTGCGGAACTGCCGCCCTTCCTCGCGACGCACCGGGATGTTGTGCAGGTTCGGCTGATCGCTGCTCAACCGCCCGGTCCGTGCGACGGTCTGGTTGAACGTCGCGTGGATCCGCCCGTCGGCCGCGACCTCCGCGAGCAGACCGATCCCGTACGTGCCGCGCAGCTTCTCGACCTCGCGGTAGGCCAGCAGCGGGTCGATGAACTCGGGCCACTGGTCGCGCAGCTTCTCCAGCGTCGCCGCGTCGGTGGAGAAGCCGGTCTTGGTCTTCTTGCCGGGTGCGAGCTGCCGGTCGGTGTACAGGATCTCGCGCAGCTGGATCGGCGAGTTGAGATTGAACGGCCGCCCGACGACGCGCTGCAACTCGGCCCCGAGCCGCTCGACCTCGGCGGTGAGGCGGTCGTTGAGGCGGCGCAGCTCGACGCCATCGACGGCGATCCCGACGTGTTCCATCTTCGCCAGCACGTCGACGAGCGGGTTCTCGATCGTCGTGTACAGCTCGAGCATGCCCTGCTTGTCGAGCGAAGCCTCCAGCGCCGCGGCCAGGTGACTGACCGCCAGCGCCTGGCGGGCGGCACGGAGGCGGCCGTCGTTGTCGCCCGCCTCGCCGCCGAAGTCGAGCTGACCGGACACCTGCGGGTCATCGGCGGGCAGCTGGAAGTCGGTGTAGCGCTGCACGAGGTCGGCGAGCGCGTAGCGGGTGTCGGCAGGATCGATCAGGTACGCAGCGATCGCGGTGTCGAGGCGCAGACCGCGCACGGCGTGACCGCGGCCGAGCATCCACCGGATCAGCTCCTTCGCGTTGTGGCTGCGCAGCGCCGGATGGGCGCCGACCGCGGCGAGCACGGTCTCGTCGTGGGCCACATCACTCGGTAGCCAGACCACGTCCGCGGTGGCCGGGTCGGCGACGATCGCGATCCCGTCGATGTCGCTGCGTCCGGGCGCACCGAGCCACGCCGGGACGATGTCGAGCGTGGCGAGTGCGGTGATCATCGCGACGGCCGCCGCAGGATCGTCGAGGGCGACGACCTCGGCCTCCATCACCTCCGCCGACGACTGCGTCGTCGAGCTCAGCGCGGACGCGCCGATCGCGCCGAGCGCCTCGTCGAGCCGCGCGCGCAGGCTGCGGAACTCGAGGAAGTCGAACAGCCGGGCCACTTCGGCCTCGTTCGGATCGACGTTGAGCGCACCGAAGTCGACGTCGACGGGAGCGTCCCGGCGCAGGATCATCAGCTCGTGGTTGGCGCGCACACGGGCCTCGTGCTCGACGAGCGAGCCGCGCAGCTTCGGGGTCTGCTTGTCGGCGTTGGCGAAGATGCCGTCCAACCCGCCGTAGTTGTTGATCAGCTTCGCCGCCGTCTTCTCGCCGACCCCCGGCACACCTTCGAGGTTGTCGCTCGGGTCGCCGCGCAGCGCTGCGTACTGCGGGTACAGCGTGGGCGTGACGCCCGTCTTCTCGGCGATCCCCGCCTCGTCGTACAGCGCGTAGTCGCTGACGCCGCGGCGGTTGTACAGCACCTTGATGTGCGGGTCGTTGACGAGCTGGTAGGAGTCGCGGTCGCCGGTGACGATCAGCACGTCGTGCCCGTCCGCTTCGGCGCGACCCGCGATCGTGGCGAGGATGTCGTCGGCCTCCCAGCCGCTCGCGTCGACGACGGTGACGCGCAGCGCGTTGAGCACCTCGCGCACCAGGCCCATCTGCTGACGGAGGATGTCGGGAGCGGCGCTGCGGTTCGCCTTGTACTGCGGGTTGACCTCGTGGCGGAACGTCGGCTCCGGCCGGTCGAAGGCGACCAGTATCCCGTCCGGTTGATGGTCCTTGACGAGGTTGATGAACATCGACGTGAACCCGAACACCGCGTTCGTCACCTGTCCCGAGGCGGTGGCCATGTCCGTCGGCAGGGCGAAGAAGGCGCGATAGGTCAGCGAGTTGCCGTCGAGCAGCATCAACTTCACGGGCGCCTCGTCACGGCCGCAACGTGCCGGCGATGATCCGCTCGGCGACCTCACGCATCCGCGTCCTCTCGCTCATCGCGGTGCGCTGGATGAACGTGAACGAATCGGACTCCTTCATCGCGCACTCGTCGATGAGGATCCCTTTGGCGCGATCGATCAGCTTGCGCGCCTCGAGCTGCTCGCCGAGCGCGTCGACCTCGCCGCTGAGGTGCTGGAGCTCGCGGAACCGGCCGATGGCAACCTCGATCGCGGGGATCAGGTCGCTCTTCTGGTACGGCTTGACGAGGTAGGCCAGGGCACCGGCGTCACGTGCGTCCTCGACGACTTCGCGCTGGCTGAACGCGGTGAGCATCAGTACCCCGCAGATCCGCTCGGCGTTGATGATCCGCGCCGCTTCCAGCCCGTCCATGTGCGGCATCTTGATGTCGAGGATGGCGATGTCGGGCTTCAGCGTGCGCACCAGGTCGAGGGCGTGATCGCCACGTCCCGACTCACCGACCACGTCGTAGCCCTCCTCCTCCAAGGTCTCGCGCAAGTCCAGACGGATGATGGCCTCGTCCTCGGCGATCACCACGCGGATCGTCACGGTCGTCTCCTTCTTCGGATGGTCGGGACTGGGCTCCGCTGCGCTTCGCCTGCTCCCTCCGTGCGGCTCGACGCTAGCGCTTCCCTCGCCGCCTCACCCTCGACTGACGACCCGACCGACCGTCCAGGACGGGGCTCCGCTGCGCTTCGCCTGCTCCCTCCGTGCGGCTCGACGCTAGCGCTTCCCTCGCCGCCTCACCCTCGACTGACGACCCGACCGAACCGTCCAGGACGGGGCT
>JBBQTN010000284.1:0-6162 GCA_038213195.1 Acidimicrobiales bacterium
ACACCGTTCACGAGACATGCCCCCGTGCCAGATCGTCCACCGCGCCACCATGGGCGCGAGCGAGTAGACGCCAGAGATGCAGTCGTCATCGTCACGTCCCCTATCGCGCTCCAAACGGCGTGCGTTCGCCGGGCATATGTGCCGTTCTGCCGCGATCTACCTTCGCGCTTGCCGACCACGTTCCGCGTTCGCTGGGTGGTCGGTGGTCGGTGGTCGGCAAGAGGAGATTGACCGCCGATGGGCAGATACCGCGGTGGTCGCCGACGATCGAACTCTCGATAGCCTGGCTTCATCCCCCGGGGGCGCTGCGTTCGACGCCGGTCAATCGAAGCGAAGCGGTTCACCGTTCGAAGTCGAAGCCCCGGTCTGGCGTCTGGCGTTGATACGTCTCGTGTCGGCTGGCTGCCGGGCGGCGGTGCTTGATCTGGTTCGTGTCGATTGATCGCTCGATGGCGTTTGCGAGTAGGCGGTCGGTGGGGTTGGTGTTGAGCACCCGGATCGTGCCGCGCAGGTGAGCGTCGGAGACGGGTTTGCCTTGCGCCCAGTGTTGCCAGATCTCAAGTGCGCTGACTCGGTGTCGTGCGACAGTGACGGGGTCGCGGGGTTTGTCCAGTTGCGGGGCGAGGTCGTGGGCCTGGAGTGCGTGCGCGGCGGCGTCACGGCGGCTCAGTGCTTCGCTGTAGCGACGAATGCTCGGCCCGGTTTGCTGCTTGATACGGGTGAGGTGCTGTTCGGCGGCGTTCAGCCCATCACGGGCGCCGGTGAGCCCCCGGCGGGCGGCACGTCGTGCGAGTAGCGGTGCGATGTCGAGCTGAAGCTCTGCTTCGGTGTGGGACTGTCGCGCTTCGGCGGCGAGGGTGGCAGCCGTGCTGAGTGCGTGGCGGTCGGGGGCGGTGGCGTTGGTGGCGTCGGCGAGGTGGCGTTCGGCTGCGGCCAGCTCTGCTTGGAGCCGCTCACGTTCGGCCCCCTGCTCGGTGTGACGGCTGACGGTGTCGTCGAGCTGCTTGCGGGCCTGGTCCAACCGGGTGTGGAACCAGTCGGGGATCCGGCACCGCGGGGTGAGGGCCGGTCGGGGTTCGGGTGGTTGGGTGGCGGCGAGGGTGCAGCGTTGGGTGGTGGCTGGTTGGTCAGCGCGGTCGTTGGCGAGGATCGTTTCGAGTGTGTCGCGTGCCTCCGCCGGGTCGTTGGTGTCGGTGATGACGCGGATCTGGTTGGTTTCTTGGCCGCGGGTGGCGGCGACGTAGAGGCCGCGCCGGGTGGTCGCCGGTGAGGTGAGGGCGATGCTGGTGGTGACGGTGTCGGATTGGTAGCCGTGTTCGGTGGCCGCGTAGCCGAGGCGGACGTGGTCACGCACGTAGTCGGTGGGGAGGGTGACGGTGCCGTGTCCGTCGGATCGGGTCACGGTGACCGCACCGGTCTCGTCGATCGACTGAACGGTCCAGGTTTCGCGGTTGCGGACTGGTTCAGCGGTGGTGGTGAGGAGGTGCCGGTTGTTGCGGCGGGTGGCGACGACGTCACCGACGTGGGCGTGCTCACCACCTGCGATCTGGACGCGCTGGCCGGGTCCAAGTTGACCGTTGGCGAGTCGCGCTTCTTGTACCGCGGTGTTGATGGTGTCGACGTGTTGGTTCGAAGAAGCGACAAGGGCGATGGTGTCGCCATGCCGGTGGTGTTCGATCCAGGTCTGGGCGATCTGCTCGAGGTGGGTGGCGAGGGTGCCGGCAATGATTCGTCCGTGGGCGTCGTAGACGTCGAACGCGTGCGGGTTGCCCTGGCGGAGTTGGAGCGAGGCGGCGCCTTCCCATTCGTGGCTGAACCGGTGGAGTTGGACGAGCTCGTCGACGCGTCCGTTCGTGCACAGTTCCGCGAACATCCCACCGCGTCCAACGGCTTGGAGCTGGCGGTGGTCACCGACCAGGACGAGCCGCCAGGCGTGTTGCTCGGCGAGCGTGATGAGTTGTTGCAGGGCGGGGGTGGCCAACATCCCGGCCTCGTCGACCACCAGCGTGATCCCGGACGGTAGCCGGAACTCGTCGCCGGGCGGGCGGTCGCCGCGCTGCCATTCGTGGAGCAGCTTGGCGACGGTGTCGGACCGCATCCCGGTATCACGTTCGAGCACCCTCGCTGCTTTTGCCGTCGGTGCGACACCGAACACCGTGCGGTGCTGATGGGTGAGGTCGTCGACGGCGGTGGCGAGCATCCGGGTCTTGCCTGCGCCGGCGGGGCCGACGACGAGGGTCAGCCGGTCGTGGCCGGCGACGGCCGCGGCGGCGTCTGCTTGGAGTGGGTCGAGCCCGTCGCGGTTGACCGTGTCCGACGGGACGGGCTGCGGGTCCTGAGCTGCGAATGCCCAGGACAGGATGTGCTCTTCCTGGGTGAGCACCGCTTCGGACGTGTACTGGTTGGCGGTCGGCTCGATCCACACCGATCGCCCATCCGACCCCCGGCGAGTCGTCGGGGTTGTCGGGTCGAGATCGACGCAGTGCTCGACCACCCGGTTCACGGCACCCTCGAGCACGTCATGTCAGCGGCGACCCGACATTTGGGCCACGGGTCTGTGGATGTCGCAGATCGCCCGCAGGACGTCGGGTCGGGTCCACGACGACTGACTCGCCGACAGCGCGTTGACGATCTCCGCGACGGTCAACGGCTCTGCCTTGCCGCCAACCTCAGGGGCAGCGGCGCGAATGCTTTCACCGAGCTGGTCCGCGCTCCAACCGGCTCCGTTCGCTTCGCGGGTCCACCGTGTCCGTAGATCGGCGACACCGTTGCCGGACTTGTGCGACCTGGTGTCGGCGGCGGCTTCTCGAGTGATCGCCGCCCGCTCCCACCGTGACGGGTCGCGGCCTTCGCGGAGCCGGAAGTCTTCGACCTTTTGGTCGACCGCGTGATCGACGTCGGCAGTGCGCTTCGAGAAGACGTCCTTCAACACTGTCGGAACGCCGGCGATCTCGGCTTGCCCGTTGACGATCACTTCCCAGGCGACGCCGTACCGGGCGGTGAGCTCGTTGCGGAGCACCGACTGGTAGAGGCCGCCGATGGTGCGTTGGTGGCGTTTCAGGTAACGGGCGTCCAACGCCAACCACCGCCCGTCACCCGTTTGGACTTTGGCGGAGATCACGGCGTGGGTATGGATCTGCGGGTCATCGGCCCGCGACGTCGTCTGCCGGAATGTCGCCATCGTCAACCCGCCTGTGTCCGGATGCAGCCGGCCGCCGTTGGAACGGATCCGTGTCGTCGACCCGAACCTCTCCAGATGTCGTAGCGCGGCGGTGACGGCGGTGTCGTGTGCCTCGAGCAGCCCGGTGTCGCCAGAGAGCGCCCACCACACCGACAACGACTTCGGCGCCGAGAACGTCGCATCGAATCCCGACACCGCCTTCACCACCCTTCCGTCGGCCGTGACCCGATCCACGAGCTCGCGTCCGAGCAGCATCCCCGTGACGGGGTCGCGGCCGGACAGCAGCGCCTCCAGTCGGTCGGCGTCCACGTGCCCGGCGAGCCCCAACGCCGCCGCTTGGCGTCCTGACCAGGTGCCTGGCACCTCCCCCGGCGCCGCCGTCAGATACGTCGCGTAGTACTTCGCCGTCGCAGCCGCGGAGGCGGCGTGGAGGGTGGTGACCCGCAACATCAGCGGTCGACCATGCCGGCCCACGCGCGGGCACTTGTCTGCCAAATCATGAAAGCACTGCAAGAGGACCCCACTGACAACACCACCTCAGGACTCGGCCAGCAACGACAGCTGGACGGGCGGCGGAGCGCCAGGGCTCGAAGACGCTCGGACCCGGGCGGGAACGCCAGAGCTCGCCGACAACTGCAATGGCCCAACGACAGCGGGCCCTCGAGTCGACGGATCACTCGGTTGCGCCGGAGGGGGGCCGACCATCTCGTCGACAATTGCGGCGATGTCTGCGGCCAGCGGCCGATGAGATGGACTTGCGCCGGTTCGGACGAACTCGATGAGCGCGGCGCGTGGGACGCGCACGCATCCGCCGAGGCGGACGGCTGGCACACCGTCGGGTTCGCCGGCGAGGTAGCGCGCGGTCAGCCGGTACATCAGCGTCCGGCCGAGCTGGAGCTCATGTGCGGCCTGCGCGACGGTGAGCATCTCCGGCAGGCCGTCGTGGCTGCCGCCGAGAGGATCCAGGACCACCATCGGGCCAGAAGTACTCCGATGTGATTCGTCCTGCAACGGGTTACGGACGGTTTGCGCGCGGGCAGGTGCGGCCACCTCGGACTGCCGAGCACGGCGACGCACCGATCATCACCAGGGCGAACAGGGTGGAATGGCGGTGTGACCGATTTTACGTGTCCCGACATGTTGGTCGCGAGGCCCACACAGAGTGGAGCGCAACCCCACGCTGCGCTCGACACGACACAACACGACGAGGTCGGGTGCTGATCCCCCGGTCGCACCTCGAGAGTTGTCTGACGGCAAGGAATCGGCACCGGATGATCTCGAGCGAGCTGGCTACACTAGGTGCCATGCATGTGGCTACATCGACGCGGGTCGAGGTCGGAGTTCGCGACCTGAAGAACAACCTGAGCCGCTACCTGGATCAGGTCGAGGCTGGGCTCGAAGTCGTGGTCACCGACCGTGGCCGCCCGGTTGCACGCTTGACCGCGATCGGGGCGGGGACGGAGGACAAGCTGCAGGCGCTCATCGACGCGGGCGTGGTCCGCCCGCCCACGTCGAAGATCCGTCAGCGGCCAAAGCCGCTTCCTGCATCGGGTTCAGTAAGTGATCTGGTGGCACAGCAGCGGTCGTGATCACCTATGTGGACACGTCCACGATCATCAAGCTGCTTATCGACGAGCCCGGCACCGACGCCGCGAGCGCGATCTGGGATCAGCCCGACGTTCTGGCGACGGGTCGCATCGCCCATGTCGAGGTGCGGGCGGCGCTCGCCGCCGCACGCCGTCAGGCGCGAATCTCGGCGCCGGTGCTCGCAGTGGCGGAGCAAGGCCTAGAATTGCTGTGGACGCAGCTGTCGGTGGTCGAGCTCGACGAGCAGCTGATGCGGCTCGCTGGCGAGGTGGCCGCGACCCACGGCCTGCGCGGCTACGACGCCGCGCATCTCGCCGCTGCCCGAGTGATCGGCGCCGACGTGTTCAGCAGCGCCGACCGACGCCTGTGCGGGGCCGCCGCCGCCGAGGGCTTCCATATCGCCAACCCGCTGGACGCCGACCGGTCGTGATCGAACGACCACACCGCAGTCGAACTCGACTGGGACACGCTTGATCCCTGCGTTCCGGGGGCGATGTCGGCGATTGCGACATCGTGGTGAGCGGCTGGCGCTCCGGTGGTGTCAACGGCCGGCGCGGGCGGCGATCTTGTCGGTCACGGTGCGCACCGATTCGGGCATCCCATGGGCGTAGGTGCGCATGAGCATGTCGGGGCTGTGGCCGAGGATGTCGGCGATGGCGCGGATCTCACCGATGTCGCTGGCGTGTCGGACCATGTGCGTCGCAGCGGTGTGGCGCAAGCCGTGCGATGTGAGCCGTGGGACACCGGCTGCGCTGACGAGCCGGTCCAGCGTCTGGTCGAAGTTGCCGGGCGAGACCCGGTTGCCGTGGCGGGTGGCGACGACGAGTCCCTGGTCGTCCCAGTGGGCTCCGGCTGCCAAGCGTTCTTCGGCCTGGAATCGGCGATGGGCGTGCAGTGCCGTCGCCGTGCCGGCGTCGATCGGGATGAGTCGCCGTGACCGCGCGTTCTTGCCATCGCTGAACTCGGGCCGGCCGTGGACCTCGATGAGTCCGCGGACGATCCTGACGACGCCCTTGTGCAGATCGACCGTCGCCCACTGCAGCCCGAGGAGTTCGCTGCGACGGAGGCCGTAGAGGACGTCGAGTCGCAGTGCGCCCCGCCCAACGCAACGCCGAAACCAGCGAACACAACGAAGTCGGGCACGGGCCGTGGGGCGTGTGCCCCGCATCGGTGATCGAGTCATTCGGTGCCGTCACCGACATGCTGGCTCGCTCCACCGGCTCGTTCCCGACCAACCCGTATTACGTGCGCGAAAAGGCCGGTGCAATGCTGAGCGCCGTCATCCATCTCTACGACAAGGTCATGACGGTGCCGGCGTGCCGTCACGAAGAGCCCGACGGCATCGACGAAGACGGCACGATCTACGCCTGGGAGTGCGAGCGCAACGCCGGTCA
>JBBQTN010000285.1:0-6151 GCA_038213195.1 Acidimicrobiales bacterium
GTTGACTCCGTGGTAGCGGGGAGGCTGCTTCGCGCTGAACCAGCGAGGCGTCCGATTGACGCTGCTCGTGTGAGACGTGGCGATAGTTTCGTAGCTCAGGTCACTCCCGATTGAAGGAACCACCCGCATGGCGAAGACCACGATCACCTCTGTCAGCGACGACATCGACGGAACTCCCGACGCCGAGACCGTCACCTTCGGTTTTCAGGGTGTCGCCTACTCGATCGATCTCGCGCAGAAGAACCTCGACAAGCTGACCAAGGCACTCGCCCCGTTCGTCGCCAACGCCACCCGCCAGCGCGGCGCGACGTTGTCGGTCGTGGGAGGCAAGAGTCGGACGAAGGCCGAAATATCCGACCTGCGCGATTGGGCCGGCAAGAACAAGGTCAGTGTGCCCCAGCGCGGTCGCATCCCTGCCGCGGTAGTCGAGCAGTACCTCGCTGCGGCGGTCACTGACTTGCCCGTGCGGTAAGCTCCTCGGTGCTCCATATCAGAAGCACCCGGCAGCCCATCCACTGATCCGGTATCGGACCACGGCTCAAGGCCCAGGTGTGGGAACCCTCAGCCCTTCACTGGCGTTGGTGGAGACCCAGCGACCTCCAACGCGCGCGCAATACCGGCCCGGTCGCAACGAGGTGTCGGTGTCGGTCTGCCTGATCGGGCTCGGCCTCCAAGCCCGGCCAACGGCGCTCGCGACCGCGAGCAGCGTCTGGAGATTGCCGGAGTGTGAGGCGACATCATGCCGGCGGTATCGGATAGTCGACCGACTCCGGTCGACCGGGGTTATCAGGCATCGTCCAACGCAATCTGCGGACACACTGCGGCTGACACTCGCCGGCGCGGTCGACATTGATCGTTCCGGCCCACCGCCGCCCTCGCCGGTTTGGCCGCTGCGGTGCGTTCCTGCGCGAGCATCCCCAGACGCAAAGGCTCATTGGCCTTGGACACGGAGAGTCGCCTCAACCTGGCGGGCATGATCGTTCAGCGACGCGACGCGAGCAGGCTCGGTCACTCCGAAGACGGCGACGCCGTTTACAGCAGCCCAGTTCGTGGCCGTAGGTGACAGACCTCCCGGCACCGAGACGAACAGCAAGGGGCGCCGCCCTTGCGCATTGTCCACGAGCTTGAGCAAACGGGGTGTCCCGACCGCATTGGTCGGGGAAACGCAAACGGCGATCGCCAGTCGCGCCGTCGTGAGATGGACGGAATCAGCAGGATCGGCGCTGACACGCGTGACGTTGTCGGGCAGTTGTGCAGCGAGCCACCGGTCAACAACCTCCAGGGCCCGACCGAAGCTGAGCGCCGAACGTCGTGGCGTATGTTGCCGTGAGGCGCCGATCATCGCCGGATCAGTCGCTGCGATCGAGTTGGCAGGTCGAACTATCCCCTGCCAGTCGTACGTGTACAACGCCATTGCGTGGTCGTCAGCCCACTGGACCGCCGCACTCGTATAGCCCGGAGCCTCAAGGGTGAAGAACAGCGGCGCCGATTCCCCTGCCGCACCAAGCAGACGCTGCAACGCTGGCCGTCCAACCTTGGCCGTCTGGAACTTCACCTGTGCCGCCACACCATCACCGACGACGTCAATGCCCTCGTCGGCGCCTGATGCCGTAAGCGCGACGTTGTCGAACGCCTGACGCATCCACGACGCGACGAACCGCTCAGCGCTCCTCCAATCGCTGATCCCTCCCTGACGCTCCCGAACCGTCAAGGTCCGGTTCCGCGCCTCGGCTTCGACTTGGCTGACCATCGCCTTGGCCTCGCGGCTGAGACGCTGCATGAGCTCGCGGGCCGTCCGCTCAGCTGGCGTCCGCGCGTGCGAGTAGAGGGAATGGTGCCAGCTGACACCGGTTTCCCGACGAACGTCGTCGCGGTGATGCCGGTGCCGTTCCTGCCACCATTCGTCGCTACCGACCGGGTAGTGGGCCAATCTCTCCACGCGCGCCTTCGCCCTGCGTTCCGCCTCGGCCGCCTCCTCACGTGCACGTTGCTCTTTGAACCGTGCCGCGGTCTCAGCTTGCGCTGTACGCCGTGCTGCCTGGTCCTGCTCCGAACCCCTCATCAAGCGGCCGACCGCGGTGAACAGGTAACCGCCCGCGACCAGCCCGCCGAACGACGCTGCGCCCAGCCGCAGCAAGCCTGGGAGATCACCGCCAGTCGGATCCACCGACGCGAACACCTGATGGCTCGACAGCAAGTAGAGCAACACGGCGGCCACACCCACACCGACGACCAAGCAGCCGATGCAGCCCAAGCCCCCCACGGTCCCGTCCCGCCGACTCACGACGCACAGCGTATGGTGCCCGCCACAGACCGCGGTGGTGCCGACGTTGCCCGATGCTGGTCCGTTCGCTGGGCATCGGCCCAAGCGTTGAGTGGGAACCAGCCTCACCCAAATGTCTCAGTCGTGCGTTGGCCGAGACCGTTAGCGCATCGAGATCAGGGCCGAGGGGCGTGGCCCCTACGCTCTCAGCTCAGCTCAGCGCATTGGTTCGAGCACGGTTTCTTTGATCGGGGCGCCCAAGAGCGCGAGCAGCGGCGCGAGTGCGTCGGTCTCCTCGAGCCTCTGTCGTACCGCTTCTCGCTTGTCGACTGACTCCCACTCGACGATCTCGATCAGCAAGTCGGGATCGTCCACCGCTCGGAAAAACATGGACCCAAGCGATCCGGGCATCGGCGGTCCCACCGTCATCCGTTCGATCAAACCGCCGAGCTCATCCCTCTGACCTGGTCGAGCCCGAAACTCGACAAGCACCGTAACGCTCATCCCAACCTCCTTTTAGAACTTGACCACCCCAGACACGTGATGTCACCCGGAACTCAGCAACCCTGATCGCACCGTAGCGACGGCCGAGCCACGGACCTACGGTCGGTGAACCGTCGGCATCTCGCCCGCCGGGATCTTGCCGACGGCTAGGACTTCTGCGACGCGCCCATTTTCCAGCGCAGCCCGTCGAGGTCGACGGCGCACTTTCGCTGATCGACGCGCTGCGAGCCGTAGCGGCTGCGCCCGGACGACACCGGACCAGACCCGGTGCACAGCAGCCGCTCAAGGCCAGCGCTCGAGGCCCAACACGGGGGGCTCCGCCGAGCGCACACAATGGACCTACCAACTGTGGCTCGAGCACCTCGACGAGACGCGACGCGAGCTGGGAGCAGACGTCGCTTCTCAGCCTGCGACCAAAGCGAGCACCGTCGGGGCCAACACTCGCCTTCCCAACGTCCACTGCACGTAACAGCTCAACGACCAGCCCACGCCGTAGGACCGGCGGTCCTGGACACCTTCACTCATACGCGCGGGAGGACATCTCAGGACACCTCGAACGGGTAGCTCTCGCGGTGCCCGACCGCTCGGCGTCAGCGGCGAACCGAGCGGGCCCGGTTGGCGGCGGTGACGACACGCCGTACGTCGGTAGCGCCGATGGCCCAGGCCACGAGCGCCGGCTGGAAGAGCAGTCGCACGAACCGCTTCACGTCACTGTCGAGCCCGAACGCGTTGCGGTGGCCAGCGAACTGGGCGATGTTGCCGGGGAAGACCGCGACGAAGAACGTCGCCGCCACGGCACCAACGAGTGCGCGGCGCGGCTGAACCCAGGTGGCCAGCAGGGCGCTGCCTAATGCGATCTCGACAACCCCCGAGGCGATGACGACGAAGTCGGTGTTCAGCGGCACCCAGGTCGGCACCTGTGCCCGGAAGTCCTCGCGCGCAAAGGTCAGGTGGCTGACACCAGCGAATGCCAGCACAGAGCCGAGCGCGACCTGGCCGGCGATGCGCACCTTCGAACCCGAGCGCTCCCGCATCCGCAGCACCGTACGTGCTAGCCAGGCCGGTCCCGCGCGTGGGTCGCCACCTCTCCTCGGCTGCAGCTGGTTCGCGGCATTGGCGACGATCCCACTTGACACGCCAACGATCCAGCCGGCGTTCTGCCGCGGCGCAGGGCGACCGGGCTGCGTGGTAGGTGACGCGACCACCTACAGCCTGGTGTGCCGTCGAGCCGGCGATAGCGGACGCGGCGCACCTTGCCAGGTTCGCGGTGGTATCGGATGGTTGATGACCGCGCTTTCGGTCGCGGTTCGGCTGGTCTTCTGGTTGTGGTTTGGACCACCGCCGTGCCTGATTGGCGGTCCCGTCTCGCTCAGGTGACCGGGTTCTTCCAGTGGTCGAGGTACGTGACGTCGCGCGCCGGGCGGCGTGGCGCTGGGGTGAACGTCGTACCTGTGTAGTGGCCGACGGCGAGCAGGCACACTTGGGTGACCGTCGGCGGGATGCTGAGCAGTTCGGCGATCTCCGCCTCATGCTCGAGGTGGAACGTCGTCCACGCCGAGCCGATTCCCCTGGCTCGGGCCGCGAGCTGGCAGCTCCATACGCCTGGCAGCACCGAGCCGTAGTATGCAGCGACCTCGCCTTGCGCGGTAGAGGCCAGGGGCGGGCGGTCGAGGCGCATCGAGATGACGAGCGCCGGTACCTCGGCGAGGTGGTCGATCAGGAACTCCGCCGACTCGATCACTCTGTAGCCGCGGTCATCCTTGCGCAGTGCGCTGTTCGCCGCAAGGTAGTGCCGGCCGAACTGGGCGAAGCGCGTGGCGATCGCCGCCTTGAGCTCTGAGTCCTTGACGATCAACCACCGGTTGCGTTCCAGGTTGCCAACCATCGGAGCGTGTCCGGCGACGTCGATGCACTCGAGCAACACGTCGTTCGTGACGTCCCGGCTGAGATCGAGACGCTTCCAAACCTGCTCGAGTGTCATTGTGGAGGACGCCGGAGCTCTCCGCCAGGGAGCTACGGTCCGGTCCTTCGCTCGATGATGACTCACAAACCTTGTGGCTCTTTGCCTGATGTCAAACATGTCGCGTCGGGTGAGGGATCGGCAGGAGCGTTCCTGGCTGGAAGGGAGCCTGTTTCGACTGGACTCGAGTTTGCCGCAACGCTCCTGCCGTCCCGGATCTACCGGACAGCTTCCACACCGACCAGCAGGAGACCAATGATGCATTGACGACAGCGGGAATCGACTCGCACCAAGACACCTTCACCGTCGGAATCGTCGACATGAACGGCATCCAGCTCGCTCACGACACGTTCCCGAACACGGCCGCCGGCTACTTCACCGCGGTCGAGCTGTTCACCGCCCATGACGTCAACCAGGTGGGCATCGAGGGCTCAGTCAGCTGGGGTGCCCACGGCGCGATCGCGCTCGTCGCGGCCGGGTTCGACTGCCGTGAGGTTCCCGCACAGCGGTCCGTTCAGCATCGGCGGTCACGTCGCTTGGACAAGACCGATGTCATCGACGCCGTCTGCGTCGCCCGGGCGTTGCTGGCCGAACCGTCGCTCGGACCGGTCCAAACGTTGGAGGTCTACGACCACCTCGTCGCCAAGATCGAAGCCGTGTTGGAGCATCGCCGAATGCTGGTGCAGGTCCGCACGCTGGTCCTTCATCACGTCCAAGGGCAAATCTCGAAGCTGCCGAGCGACATCCGCGACCTGCTCACCAGCGACGGCAAGATCGAGGCCCGGCTGCGGCGCCTCGAGCAACTCGACCCGACCACCGTCACCTCCACCGCAGCCGGTGACTACCGGTTGTCGTGGCTGCTACCGCTCGTCGACCAAGACCGCGACGCCTGCCGACGGATCCGTCAACTCGAACGCGATCTCGACGCGCTGCTCGACGAACACGGCACCACGCTGCGCGACGAACCCGGCATCGGCCCGATCGCAGCAGCAACGCTGCTCGCCGAGATCGGGGATCCGTACCGGTTCGCGAGCGAGTCCAAGTTCGCCCGGTGGTGCGGCACCGGCGCGGTCGCCGTGTCATCCGGCGAAGGCGACGCCGCACCCATCCGGCATCGCTGCGACTTCCGCGGCAACCGACGGATCAACAGCGTGCTCTACGTCACCAGCATCACCCAACAACGCGACCACCCAGACGCGCGCACCTACATCGAACGCAAACTCGCCGAAGGAAAGACCCGCCGCGAGGCCCGCCGCTCCCACAAGCGACACCTCGCCAACCGGGTCATCCGACGCGTCTGGAAAGACGAACACACCCGCCTTCAGCAGCCCTTACAAAATGTTGCTTGACAAGGGAGCGTTTGGTAGTCGTCAGGAGGCGGTCCACCTCGTCGAGGTCGAACCCGGTTGTCGGATGCATCGTCA
>JBBQTN010000286.1:0-6140 GCA_038213195.1 Acidimicrobiales bacterium
GACGCGACGAATCGAGCACCAACCGCACCGCCTGCTCCCTGAACTCCACCGAATACTTCTTGTACTTCCTGGGCTCCACAACCACATCCTTCGGATCAGAAGGCTACGACCCTCACTGTCCGGGAACACCAGGGCACTCCACTCATCTCGAGATGGATGGCGCGACGCCATCGGTCGATCAGGTGGTTTTACTCCCCGGCGCCGCAGAGCCCTGGCCGGGGCTCGTGCGCGGGTGGTTGCTGATCGGGTTGGGCTTCGCCGGGCGCCTGCTCGCTGGTCGGAGCGGTCTCGCTGAGCGCCCGGTGCATGTGTGCGAGCCCACGTCGGATTCGTGCCTTGATCGTCTCCTCCGAGACACAGAGATTGAGCGCGAGTTGTCGATAGCTGAGCCCGCGGTAGAAGGTGGCCATGATCGCCTCACGCTCTGGTGGGTCCAGCGCTGCAAGGATCTGATCAACGCTCGCCGTCGCTCGGCTCGCGTCGAATGGGTCCGGATCGTTGGTCACGGTTTACTTCGACGCGAAGGACGCTGTGGATCGTCCGGTCACACGCTTCACCCGAACACGACGTCGCTTCAACTGGCGAGAGAAGCATGAACCTCGGCACGCGGTCTTCGCACGACGGGGCCGCAAGCTGCTGGCGACGCGGCGCGAGTCAGCTCTCGGTTGGGTCGCCCCTCGACTCCGGCCAGAGGGGCGGCGGGTCGTGCACTGCCAGTTCGGCGAGCATGATGGCGACGACGGCACCGAGTCTGGTGGCCTCTTCGCGGCACGTGGAGCATTCGGCGAGGTGGCTCTCGACCATGACGTTCTCATCGGGGTCGCAGGCACCCAGGGCATACACGCCGAGGAAGTCTGCGAACTCCGCGCACGTCGGGTTGATCTGAATGGGGCTGCCGGAGACCTGCAACCTGATCGAGGTCACGGTGCCCCGCTCACGCACGGCGAACAAGTCACACACCTGGCCCGCAGACCACAGGCTGGGCGACCCGGGGACCTCGGAGCGATGCCGGATGTAGCCCGCGAACGGAACAGTCGTCCATGTGCCACTGATGTCGCAGATCACCCGATCGTCGTCGAGCCACAGCCGCACGTTCAACGACGGAGCGCCGGCGGCGAGCGCGGTCCGGGCGACGTCGTCGACGGCGGCGGTCAGATCTCGCGTCCGAGGTGCCGGCAAGGCATGGCTGTCGGCGAAGGCGTCGATGAGATCGTGCGTTCGCCACGGATCGCCGGGCGAGACGATCGAGCACTGCTGCACAGAGCTGGTCGGCGACATCAACTCAGTCCGTCGGACTGCTGCGTGGAACTCGTCGGGGTCGGTGAACGTCGCGCTGACCGCTGTGCTGTCGCCATGTCGCACCTGGGGATGAGTGCGTCGTGCTGCGTCAATGATCACCGGGTCGAGCACCGAGATGTCGTACGGGCACACCATCGTCAACGCCGACTCGGCGAACGCGACATTGCACGCGGACTCGAAGCAGGTCCACTCGGCGACCTCGAGCGCACTCAACCCCGCCCAGATCGGCTCACCGGCGACCCGCATCGGACGGCCATCACTCGTGCTGGCGCGCACCGTCGCGATGAACGCAGCAAGCGTCTTGGTCGGCGACGTGTAGATGTCGGCGGCATCGGCGAGCACGAACCCTGCAGAGGTACCCAATCGATCAACGAGCAACGCTGCTTTGACCGGATCGACGACCACCAACACATGCTCATCGGCTTCGATTCCCTCGGTCACGAACCCGGCCAGCGCCGTGATCAGCTCCTCCCGTGTCTCGTAGAGCAGCGCACGATGAGAGTAACGAGCGATCGTCGAGCCGATCGACGGTCCCGTGGCGTTCATCTGCACTCCACCGTTCGCTCAGGAGGGCGCGACACGTGCGGTGTCGCTGAGGGCAGTCGCCAGACGTGTCAACCCGGAACGGATACGGGACTTGACCGTACCCTCCGACTCGCCCAGTGCCACCGCCGCTTCACGGTAGGTGCACTCCTCGTAGTAGGCGGTCAGGATCGCCTCCTTCTCCCGTGGCGGCAGCGTGCCGATCGCGGCGAGGATCCGCCGGGACATGTCGTTGTCGATGATCTGCCCTTCGACATCGGAGGGTGACTGCTCGGATGAGCTGAACCATCGCTGGTCACGACGTCGCCAGGATTCGTTCGAGCGCAGATAGTCCACCGCTCGATGGTGGGCCATGATCACCAACAGGGTGCGCAAAGAACCTCGCGACGGGTCGTATCGTCCCAGGTTGCTCCACAGATCGAGGAACACGTCCTGCACGACGTCCTCGGCGGCGATCGGACCGCACATCGACCGTGCAATCGAGAACACCGCACCACGGTGATCGCGATACGCCGCCGCCAGCTCCAACTCCACGACAGTCCCTGCCTGCGCGACCGATCGCGGGACTGGGTCGTCATGTCGAACAGCGCTCATCGGTCTCGCTCACTGTGTAGCGACGCGTAACCGGGGTCTGGGATGGCGTGTCGAGGGATGACTGATCGACCGAAAGCTCGGACGATGCGGGGATCGCGCCCGTGCGCCGCAGATCCTAAACGCACACCGCCGATCACCACATCGTCAGCTGAACGCTGAATCCGCGACGCGATCGTCCGAAGGAGATCGGCCATACTCGAGTCCACCAGCCACCGCGCCGAACAGTTCGGGCGGCGCCAGTCAATCGCACGATAAGCACACCGCACCTCGAGGATGCCGGGCAAATCCATCTGATCTGGATCAGCCGGCGGACTGGGTGTCGCGGCCTCGTCGGTCAGCACCTTCGGCGCGCTGAGGCAGGTGGCTGCGGCAATCTGGTCGAGCAATAGCGCCACGTTCGCCGCACCCCTCATGGCGACGCAGTTTCGGAGAGTTGTTGTCTGAGATGCTCAAGGATTCGTCGGATGCTTGATTTGGCTGTCCCTTCGGGAATGCCAAGTGATTGAGCGGCTGCCCTGTAGCTGAGGCCGGCGAAGAACGTCAACCCGATGAGTTCGCGGTCGGTGAGCGACAATGTCGCCAGTGCAGTCCCCACGACCAGGACAGTGTCAGCGATCTGATATTGATCCCCGTAGCCGCGACTGTGCACGGTGGCCGCCAGTTGTTCGCGTCGTTCGCGACTCGACCGTGAGCGCACCGTGTCGATCGCCGCGGTCCGGCAGCGGATGTGCAGCCACGTCGCCATGCTGGCGCGCTCGGGATCGTAGGTGTCGGGTCGCCTCCACAGGCCGACGAAGACGTCTTGGACGACGTCCTCTGCGATCGATCGATCAAGCGTGATGCGTTGTGCGACCGCGACGAGCGGTGGCGCGTACCGCTGGACGAGACAACGTAATGCTTGCTTCTCACCCGCCAGTAGTTCAATGGCGATGCGACGGTCGGCTGTTGACCGATCCTCGTGGTGACAGTGCCCACCCACTCAACGTTCCCGTTCGTTGGCGTGGGTCGCAGCAGGCCGGGCCGAACACCCTGATCGCCAGCAAAGAAAGCTGGAACAGTGCGGACCGAGCCCATGCGCGAGCTTTGATGTGCGCACGGTCCGCGCAGGTGGTCTCTGGCACCCCGTCGCCGGAGCTGTCGAGCGGTCGCGGGCCGAGGTGGACGCCATCACTCCTTCCTTCGGCCTGTTGCGCTCCATCCTTGACGACTGCTGCAGGTACACCCTCGGGCTTCGGCGTGTGCCGCACCGACGGACCGACCACCGGGGAGTGGTGGTCGGCCCGCCGACGGCTGCCCGCGGTCGTGTCAGGCGGTGGCTGCCTGGTCGGTCTTGGCAAAGACGTCCGGGACCGGGTACTGGCCGAGGACGAACAGTGCGCCTGCCTCGCAACGGATGCGGCCTGCACGGCAAAGGCGTTGGTCGCCGGACCGGACACATCGACAGCGTCACGGAGGCAACGATGTGAGCGCGGCCCGTGGGCGGGCGCGATGCTGTCACGACAGGACGTGCTCGAGGGTGACGATCAGGTCGAGCAGGCGCGCCGGCTGACCGGCGGCGTGGCGGACCGTGAAGGTTCGATGTTGCAGTTCGAGAACGGATCGAGCTGCGACGAGGGCGCCATAGCCGCCGCAGTCCATGAACGTCACCTTGGACAGGTCGGCCACCATCGAGTAGTGATCGCCGGCGACACACGCGGCGACGACGCTGTCGCGTGTGGCGATGTCCAACTCGACCGGGACATAGACGACACAGTACTCACCCTCGGCAACGATCGCAACGTCCACCGGGGCAAGACGGGGTGTCGTCAGTGTGAGGGTATCGACGACGACCTTGGCGCGCATCTCGGCTCCTGGAGTAGGTGCGCAACCAGGGTCCGGGGCAACGCCAGAGACGGCATCTCGCCGCTCACCGACAAGGTACACCCGAGATCCGAACGGCCCTCGACGCGACGACCACTCAGTCTCAGAAGCCCGACCGGCGATATCATCACGGTGACCAATCACCGGAGCCCGAACTCTGTCGACAAAGAACCCCGACCGACCTCGACCGGCCCCGACATCAGCAGATCAGCACACGCCTGGCTGCAGCGAACCGACGCAAGCACGAACCGTGCGACCACCGGCAAGCGATCAGCGTGGAGCCCGGTTGACGGAGGAGACGAGGTGCCGCTCGACGTCGTCACGACGTCGTAGGTACCGTACGTGTTGGACCGTGACGACGACACCGTGAGCCGGGCCGGCTACACCTGCTGCGTGCTCGACCGGCTCCGAGCAGGGCTACGACGACGCGACATCTACCTCCTCGGCAGCCTCCGCTGGGGCGACCCGCGAGCAGAACTCCTCCCACCCGACACGTGGGCCCAACAGCGCGTCGAAGTGTGCGCCAGGTTGGCACTCGACCCCGACCCGGCCAGCGTGATCGGCCGCCTGGCCGACATCTTGGATCGCACCTGGCGACACGTCGCCAACAACCTCCGGCGAACGCTGACTTCCGCATCGAGCAACGCGACGGTGTCGACCGCATCGTCGTCACACCCCTCGACGCCGCCGACGAGCCCGACAGCCTCACCCAGTTGCGCAACCAGATCGAAGAACTGCTCCCCGAGGTCGAAGTCGCCGACTTCCCCATCGAGGTGCACTCGTGGGTGCCGTTCCTCGACGAGTACAGCCACATCGGCGGCGCCCCCACCCAAGCTGCCGGGCTCCACGTATCCGTCGCCGCGCTGCTCGTCGCCCACGCGCGCAACGTCGGGCTCACCCCGGTCGCCGACGAAACCCGACCGCCACTCACCCGCGACCGGCTGAACTGGGTCGCCCACAACTACGTCCGCGCCGACACCCACGCCCGAGCCTCCACCCGACTGTTCGACTACCACGCCCAACAACCCCTCGCCGACATCTGGGGTGGCGGCGACATGGCCTCCGCCGATGGGATTGCGCCTGGTCATCCCAGTCTCGACCATCCACGCCGGCTACAACCCCCGCTACTTCGGCCGCCAACGCGGCTCCACCCTCTCCACGTGGATGGCCGACACCCACTCCTCGTTCCACCAAACCCTCATCCCCGGCACCCAACGCGACAGCCTCTACACCCTCGACGGGCTCGTCGCCAACAAGACCACCATCAAGCCCAACACCGTGTCTACCGACACCGCCGGCGCCTCCGAGATCGTGTTCGCGCTCTGCTGGACGCTCGGCTACCGCTACGCCCCACGCCTCGCCGACCTCGCCGACCACCGGCTGTGGCGCATCGACACCAGCGCCAACTACGGGCCGCTCGACGGACTCGCCCGCAACCGAATCAACACCAACCTCATCACCGACGAATGGGACGAGATCTGTCGCCTCGCCGCCTCCATCGAAGCCGGCACCGTCACCCCGTCCACGATCATGCGCACCCTGCAACGCGGACCGAACCCGTCCCGACTCGCCCCCGCACTCGTCGAACTCGGCCGAATCATCAAGACCTTGCACATCTTGAACTACTGCGACGACCCGATCTACCGGCGCGACACCCAACGCATCTTGAACCGCGGTGAGAGCCGCAACGGACTCGCCCGCGACGTGTTCCACGGTGGCAGCGGCCAACTCCGCCAGCGCTACCAAGCCGGCCAAGAGAACCAGCTCGGCGCCCTCGGCCTGATGTCAACATCATCGTGCTCTGGCAAACCGTCTACACCCAAGCCGCCCTCGACCACCTCACC
>JBBQTN010000287.1:0-6045 GCA_038213195.1 Acidimicrobiales bacterium
GCCAACGCCACGGCGGACAACAGGAACCCGGGCACGTCGAAGCCGCCGACGCTCTGCTCCTTGTGGTCGCGCAGGTTCTTCGAGCCGAACAGGACTGCGACGATGCCGATCGGTACGTTGATCAGGAAGATCCAGTGCCAGCTGGCGTGGGTGACCAGCAGGCCACCGAGCACGGGGCCGGCAGCGGGCGCACACAGCGCCGGGATCATCACGATCATCGCCGCCTTGGCCCGCTCGGAGGGCGGGAACGCCCGGTACAGCATCGCGATGCCGACCGGCGTGAGCATGCCGCCGCCGACACCCTGGATGACCCGGAACAGGATCAGCTGGCCCATCGACCCTGACAGCGAGCACAGCAACGAGCCGGCGGTGAACGCGGTGAGGGCGAACAGGAAGACCCTCTTGGTGCCGAATTTGTCACCGAGCCAGCCCGATGCCGGGATCCAGACGGCGAGGCTGACCGTGTAGCCGAGCACCACCCACTCCGCCTTGCCGGAGTGGAACACCTCGCCGAGCTTGGGGATGGCGACGTTGACGATCGTGGTGTCGAGGATGTCGAGGAACAGCGCGGTCACGTAGACGATGGCGACGACGTACTTGTACTGGACCTCGCGCCCGAAGACGCCGACCAGTTCGGTGTGTGAATCGGGTGCCGGGACGACCACGGCGGTGACGAGGGGCTCGGCCGTGCCGGACGCACGAGTGCTCAGCTCCACGGTGCGCTCTGCACTGTCCGTCATCTGCAGCCCCCAGTTCGAAACCATTCACACCGGATGGGAAACGATGGTAGCCAGACGCGATCCGCGTCCACTGGCTGGGCGACGACCTACCTCCCGGTGAACCGCGGCTCGCGCTTCTCCGTGAACGAGTGCACGCCCTCCATGTGGTCGTCGGTCTCCCACAGCACGTCGCCGAGCGCCTGCTGGTACTCGCCGAGCGACTGCCACTCCATCTGGAAGCCCTTGTGCATCGCCCGCTTGACCGCCTGCTGGGCGAGCGGCGGCCCGCCGGCCAGCTTGCGCGCCAGGGCGTGGGCCTCGTCGAGCAGCGAGTCCTGGGGGACGACCCTCGACACCAGGCCGATCCGCAGCGCCTCGTCGGCATCGATCAGGTCACCGGTGAGCGTCAGCTCGAACGCCTTCGAGAGCCCGACCAGTTGGCGGAGGATGAAGGTTCCGCCGATCGTGCCGACCACGCCGCGGCGCACGAAGAACCAGCCGAACTTCGCCCGGTCCGAGGCGATGCGGATGTCGCAGTACAGCGCGATGTCCATCCCGTAGCCGACGGCCGCGCCGTTGACCGCGGCGATCGTCGGCTTCTCCAGAGCGAAGATCACGTCCAGCGAGGTCTCACCGTGCTTGACGCGGTCCACCTGCCGGACGATCTTGCGGTTGGCCCGATCCTCGTCGAGGAAGATCTCCTGGAAGTCGTCACCGGCGCAGAAGCCACGGCCCTCGCCGGTGATCAGCAGGCACCGGACCGCGTCGTTGGTGCGGACGTCGGCGACCGCCTCGAGGATCTCTCGGCTCATCCGCGGACGGATCGCGTTCATCACCTCGGGCCGGTCGAAGGTGAGGGTGGCGACGCCGTCGTCGCCGACGTCGTAGCGGATGTCAGTGGTGCTCAATGAATCGCTCGCTGCGTCGCTCATCAGGCGTTCGTATCACCGGATCGCGCCGGATCGCCAAGCGGCTGCGAACATCGCAGACGTTGCGCAACGGCCCAGACGTTTCGATCGGGCCCGCGTTGCTGCGATCATGCGCACGTGACACGAGCGGCCGACTGCCAGTGGGGCGCCTTCAGCGACGAAGGCCCGTGGACGCTCGAGCGCGACGAGATCCGCTGGTTGCCGCTGGCCGAGCGCCTTCGCGCCGCCGCCCGCGCCGAGGTGCCCAACCTGACCAAGCCGACGAAGATCCCGCCAGGTGTGCGGGTGATCTCGGTGGTGCGCACGCTCGGCGGCGCGCTGGTGCCGTGGGCGATCCGCAAACGGCGCAAGCGCTTCGCCACGACGGAGGCGAGCCGGATCGACGTCTCGCTGCGCCTGCGCAAGGCCGCAGAACGGCTCGGACCGACGTACATCAAGCTCGGGCAGATCATCTCCAGCGGTGAGGGCCTGTTCCCACCCGAGCTCGTCAACGAGTTCAAGTTGTGCCGTGACCAGGTGCCGGCAGAGCCGTTCGAGACGGTCCGCCTCGTCGTCGAGTCGGACCTCGGCGCCCGCCTGGAGGACGTCTTCTCCTCGTTCGAGACGACGCCGCTCGCGGCTGCATCGATCGCCCAGGTCCACGCCGCAACGCTGCGCACCGGCGAGGAGGTCGTCGTCAAGGTCCAACGCGCCGCGGTCGCCCGCCTCGTGCACAAGGACCTGCGGGTGATGTCGTGGATCGCGCCGTTCCTCGTCGGGCGGATCCCGATCGCCTCGCTGGCCAACCCGCCGGCGTTGGTCGAGCTGTTCGCCGAGACGATCGTCGAGGAGCTCGACTTCCGGATGGAGGGCGCGAACATGGTCGACATCGCGTCCATGCTCAAGGAGCTCGGCCAGACGGGGTACGTCGTGCCCCGGCCCCACCCGACGCTCGTCACCCGCAGGGTGCTGGTGATGGAGCGGCTGCGCGGCTTCAACTTCGACGACGTCGCCGGGATGCGCGACGCGGGGATCGACACCAAAGCGGTCGTGCGCACTGCGATGGTCGCGCTGATGGAGGGGGCGATGGTCTACGGCGTGTTCCACGGCGACCTCCACGGCGGCAACCTGTTCGTGATGCAGGACGGTCGCACCGCGCTGCTCGACTTCGGCATCGTCGGCCGGCTCAGCGAGAACCGCCGGCTGGCGTTCCTGCGGATGATGGTCGGCGCGATCGCCAACGACGTGAAGGGTCAGATGGCGGCGATGCGTGACCTCGGTGCGCTCCCGCCCGACACGGATCTGGAGGCCGTGATCCGCGACCTGCGCCTCGACCAGCCGCCGGTCGACCCGACCACACTGACGGGTGAGGAGCTGATCGCCGAGGTCCAGCGCGTGGTCAAGGCGCTGCTCGGCTACGGGGCGCGGATGCCGAAGGAGCTGATGCTGTACGTCAAGAACATGGTCTTCCTCGACGGCGCGATCGCGCGACTGGCGCCCGACCTCGACCTGCTCGCCGAGATCGCGACGATCTCGATGATGTTCACGGAGCGTCACGGCGAGCGGCTCGGCAAGGAGCTCGGCATCGACCCGAACAGCGTCCAGATCGACATGGACGGGGTCAAGGCCGGGTTCGGGGTCGACGCCAACACCGAGCAATTGACCTATCGCGACCTGCAGGCACGGCGACGCACGATCCAGAAGCGGATGCGCGATCGGGCGGGCCGCTGAGGCATGCGTCTGCTCGTCGCCCGCTGCACGGTCGACTACCGCGGCCGACTCGAGGCCCACCTGCCCGAAGCGGTCCGGCTGATCATGGTCAAGGCCGACGGCTGCGTCGCGATCCACGCCGACGGCGGCGCGTACAAACCGTTGAACTGGATGAACGCCCCGAACACGCTCGTCGACCTCGGCGACCGCTGGATCGTCAGCAACCCGCGCGGCGAGGAGATCACGATCCACCTGCTCGACGTGCTCAGCGATGTGAGTCATGCGCTCGGCGACGATCCCGGCCTGCAGAAAGACGGCGTGGAGGCGCATCTGCAGGAGCTGCTCGCTGCGTCCGTCCACGCGATCGAGCTCGGCCTGACCCTGGTGCGCCGCGAGTACCCGACCGCGATCGGCCCGATCGACATCGTCTGTCGCGATCCAGACGGCACGTTCGTGGCGATCGAGGTCAAACGCCGCGGCGAGATCGACGGCGTCGAGCAGTTGGCGCGGTACATCGAGCGGCTCCGCCTCGACTCGTCGCTCGGCACCGTGCGCGGCGTGTTCGTCGCACAGGTGGTCAAGCCCCAGGCCCGCCTGCTCGCCGAGGCGCGCGGCTTCCGCGTGGTCGAGGTCGACTACGACGAGCTGCGCGGGATGCGACCCGAGGAGCTGACCCTCTTCTGATCGCCGTGGGCTGCCGATACCGTCAACATGGTGGAGCGGATCACGGGCGGCGTGCAGCACTACGACTGGGGCGATCTCAACGCGATCCCGGCGTTGCTCGGCGTCGCGCCGGACGGGCAGCCGTGGGCCGAGCTGTGGTTCGGCACCCATCCCGGTGGACCGCTGACGATGACCGCCGACGGCCGTCCGCTCGTCGACGCCGGCGGGCCGCTGCCGTACCTGCTGAAGGTGCTCGCGGCTGCGGAGCCGCTGTCGTTGCAGACCCATCCGACGACGGCTCAGGCCCAGCGCGGTTTCGCCCGCGAGGACGCCGCCGGCATCCCCCTCGATGCGCCGGAACGGATCTACAAGGACGAGTCCGCGAAGCCGGAGCTGCTCTGCGCGCTGACGCCGTTCGAGGCGTTGTGCGGGTTCCGGCCCTTCGCCGAGTCGTTGGCGTGGTTCGCCTCGCAGGGCTGGACCGACCTCGAGAAGCACCTCGGGGCCGGGCCGGCCGAGTACATGCGCTGGGCGTTGACATCGGGCCCGCACCGCCTGCCCGAGGGCACGCCACCGTGGGCGCAGCGGATCGCCGGGCGGTATCCGGGCGACGGGGGCGTGCTCGTCGCGCTGCTCCTCAACCGCGTCGTGCTCCAGCCGGGAGAGGCGATCTTCCTGGCCGCGGGCAACCTGCACGCGTACCTGCTCGGGACGGGTGTCGAGATCATGGCCAGCAGTGACAACGTCGTGCGCGGCGGGTTGACGACCAAGCACGTCGACATCGACGAGCTGCTCTCGATCGTCGATCTGTCCCCGCTCGACGATCCGGTCGTCCGGCCCGTGGAGGTGGCCCCCGGACGGTGGCGCTACGAGACGCCGGGCACACCCTTCCGGTTGTGGCGGTGGGAGCTGCAGGTTCCGGTCACCCACGTCGCTACGGGACGCGAGCTGCTGCTGTGCACCGCCGGCGACGCCGAGGCGCTGCACCACGGCGAGGCGATCTACCTCGCCGAAGGTGACCACGTCGACCTCGGTGGACCGGCGACGGTGTTCCGCGTCGAGGAGCGCTGACGGCGCTCGTGCGTCGGTGCGTCGGTGCGTCGGTGCGTCGGTGCGCCGGCGACTGCGGTGCGGGCGGCTCAGAGTCGGATCACGGCATCCAGCGCGAGATCGAGCAGACGGGCGCGGGCGCTCGGCTGACGGTCCCAGTCGCGGTGATCCCACTCGCCGGCGCTGACATCGTCGCCCGCGTAGAGGAGCTGCCCGTAAACGATTCCGCGGAACGCCGCAGCGGCGAACATCGCCGACGCCTCCATCTCCACCGCGATGCAGCCCTGCCGGCGGCGGCGGGCCACCTTCGCCCGCGTCTCCCTGAAGAACGCGTCGGTGGTCCAGGTCAGGCCATGCTCATGGGGAACGCCGGCCTCGGCCAGCACGGCATCGATCGCCGCGAGCGCGCGAGGGTGCGGCGCGACCGTGGCGTCTGCCGGCGCGTAGTGGTAGCTCGTGCCCTCGTCACGCACCGCGCCGGTCGGCACGAGCACGTGCCCGACGTCGAACCCGGGGCGGACGATCCCTGCACCGCCGCACCCGATGACGGCCGAAGCGCCGAGCGCGACCAGGACCTCGAGTGACGACACGGCCGCCGGCGCTCCGACGCCGGGGCTGACGAGTGCGATCTCGCGCCCGCGGTGGCCGATGACGCAGATGGCGTGATCGCCGTGCTCGAACGGCACGTGGTGGACCGGGTGCAGGCCCGCCGTCCGCTCGCCGACGACATCCCCGAACCAGCACATCACGGCCCGATCCGGGAAGCCGAGCAGGGCGCGGTGGATCGACGGGTTGATCACCGCGTCCCGCTCAGGGTCGAACTCGAACAGCGGCACCTCGTTCTCGATCAAGGCAACAACGCTATCCGCCCCCCAACTCTCACCTGCTCGGGTGAGCGCGCGCCAACCTCTGGCACACACCGCGCTCTCCCGAGCCAGGTGGGCGCTGACTGCGCCAGCCCCTGGCACACGCCGCGCCCATCCCCGCCACCGGTC
>JBBQTN010000288.1:0-6032 GCA_038213195.1 Acidimicrobiales bacterium
CCGGGGGCCCGCGCGGGGTTTTTCCGGTTCGGGGTGCCCCTTTTCAAATCATCCGCTCTCGCACGGGGGCCCCGCCTCGGCCCCCGGCTCGCGTCGTCTTTCGGCTGGTCACGCAACCAGGGCGCCGACCCGGATCAGCGCTCGAAGTTGGGCCACGACCCACGCGGGGCGGTCGCGAACGTCGTCGTAGCGGAAGGCGACGACGCGCAGGCCGCGCCTGGTGAGCTCGGTGCGTCGCTGCTCGTCCTGCTGCAGCTGACGCCGCGACGAGTGCGTGCCATGGCCGGAGACCTCGACGACCAGGTCACCCCACTGCAGATCGACGCGGGCGATGACCCGCGTGCCGTCGCGGTACGTGCGCTGCAGTTCCGGACGCGGGAGCCCCGCACGGCGGATGAGCCGCAGCATCCAACGCTCGAGACGGCTCTCGCCTCCGGTGTCCACCAGGGCCTCCAGCAGAGCGCGTCCGCCATTGATGCCGCGGCTGTGCCTGGCAATGACCTTCGTGCGCAGACGCTGCTCGCTGACGAGCCGCTGCCGGATCGCCGAGTCGATGGCGTTCTCGATCTCCGCCGACGAGAACCGGAACAGAGGTGCATCGAGGATCAGCCGCTCCGCCGTGAGGCAGCGCACGCCGTCGACGATGACGGTCGCACCGGCATCCAACGGAAGCGCCGTGGACGCGACGTACGCGCCGACGGCGATGTGGCGATGTGCGCTCGGCACGAGCACCTCGATGGTCGACGAGCCGAAGCCGTCCAGCCCGTGCAGGCGCGCCGCGGTGCGTCCGGCGATGAAGCCACGGCAGGCGAGGTCGATGACGACGGCGGCGAGATCACGCTCCCAGGTGTCCGGCGAACCGCCGATCGCGAATGAGCGCGATCCGAGGCGCACGAGCACGCCGCTCGCCAGCCAACGGGTGCGGGTCGCCACTGCGAGACCCACCCTCTCGAGGTCCTCGGCGCTGACCACGCCGTGGTTGTTGGCTGCCTGTGCAGCGACGGAGGCGAACATCCGGTTCATCGCCAGACGTTCGCACATGGGCGCGACACAGTGACGGCCGTACCGGGGTGGGAACGCTCGGCCCGGATCTGCTCGGAGATGCGCAGATCCGAGACGGGCGTCGAATGGCCAGCGCGGCGCCGGCAAGACCGGACCGGCAAGGCCCGGACCGGGCGGGACCACCGGCGGGACCCGGCGGTGGTCAGCCGCCGCGAAGGCGTTTGCTGAGGTCGTTGAGGCGTTGCTTCTCGGACTTCGTCAGTGACGCGATCCCACTCGCCGAGATCTTGTCCAGGAGCATGTCCAGCTCGATCTGATCTGTCGACGTCGGCGCAGGCGACCACGGCCCGGTGATCACCGAGGACGCGGTCGCCGGACGACGCTGCGGCCTCTGCCGCTTCGGGGCGCGCTGCTGCGTGGCGCCGCCCTTGCGACCGAGGTTGGGGATCCAGTGCAGCACCTCGACCATCCCGTACTGGCGTGCGCCGACGAGGCCAACGGCGATCACGAGCAACTCGAGCATGAGCTGCGCGTACCTGCGGTCACCGAGCAGGCTGAGGACGTCGATCCCGACGAACACGAGGGCGATGATCCACGCCGGGATGTTGAAGAAGAACACCGCGCTCGGGTTGTCCAGGGCGAAGATCACCAGCAGACCACTGCCGAGCGCCGACAGGCCGTATGCCTCCACGAACCCGGTGTTGAAGTTCATCGCCGTGACGAGCGCGGCGGGGATGACGGTCATCGCCAGGATGAGACGCGTGAACCGCTTGCGACCCACGACGTCCTCGATGCGGTGCCCGAAGAACCAGAAGAACACGAGCGTGAGGATCACCCAGATGTCGGTCGGTGGGTTGGCGATCGGCCAGGTGACCAGCCGCCAGATGTCGCCGTTGCGGACGTCCGGCACGTCGAACACGAGGTCGACCAGCGTCGCCTTGCTGGCCGCGTACACGAACATCGAGACCACGCCGAGCAGCACGAGCAGCGCGGTGGTAGTGATGTCGAACGTCCCGATGCGGAACCAGCCGTCACGCTGGCGGCGTTCCGGCAACGAGAACTGGTAGCGCCCTGGCACGCAGGCCAGGCTACCCCGCCCGCCGCCGCCGGATCGGCGCCCCGCACGAGGCGGTTGCCGTCGTCGGGGAGGTTCCGCACCTCGGGCCGCCCCGAACGGGCCCGGCCCGGCCGCGGCGCCGCGCCGCCACGGCCGAGGGACGGCAGGGTCCACGTCGCAGGCTCGCCGGGTCGCCGTCGACTCGACCAGGTCGGCCCCGCTCGACCCGACCAGGCTCGCCGGGTCGCCGTCGACTCGGCCAGGTCGGCCCTGCTCGACTCGGCCAGGCTCGCCGGGTCGCGCCGGGCGCCGCAGGCTCGTCGGGCCTGGTCGGGCCTTGCCCGAGCGCCGGAACGTCCACGTCGCTTTCGCCGGGTCGCTCGCCTGCTCGTCGAACCCCCGGCGTCGGTCGGCGGCGGACAGGGGCTGTGGTCGTATCCTCGGTGGGGATGGTCACCCGCCCGGCTGCCGGCACGATCCCGGACGGTCCCGGGTCGTACCAGTTCAAGGATGCGCTCGGCCGCGTGATCTACGTCGGCAAGGCCTCGAGCCTGCGTCAGCGCCTCTCGAACTACTTCCAGGACCCACGCAACCTGCATCCGCGCACCGCGCAGATGGTGGCGACGGCGAGCACCGTCGAGTGGATCGAGGTGCGCAACGAGGTCGAGGCGCTGATGCTCGAGTGGTCGCTGATCAAGCAGCACCGCCCGCGCTTCAACATTCGCTTGCGTGACGACAAGAGCTACCCGTTCCTCGCCGTCACCCTCGACGAGGAGTTCCCGAGGGCGCTCGTGATGCGCGGCCGCAAGCGCAAGGGCACCCGCTACTTCGGCCCGTACGCGCACGCCTACGCGATCCGCGACACGCTCGACCTGTTGTTGCGCAGCTTCCCGATCCGCACCTGCAGCCCCGGTAAGTTCAACGAGCACCACCGTCTCGGCCGGCCGTGCCTGCTGTTCCACATCGAGAAGTGCAGCGGCCCGTGCGTCGGCGAGATCGCCCCCGACCAGTACCGCCAGCTCGTCGACGAGCTGTGCGACTTCCTCGATGGCAACACCGACGAGGTCGTCCGCAAGCTCAGCACCGAGATGCGCGACGCCGCCGGCGAGATGGAGTACGAGCGCGCGGCTCGTCTGCGCGACCGGCTCTACGCCGTGCAGCGGGCGATCGAGAAGCAGCAGATGGTCGCCGACCGCAACGAGGACATCGACGTCATCGGGATCGCCGACGACGAGCTCGAGGCCGCCGTGCAGGTGTTCTTCGTCCGCAAGGGACGCGTCGTCGGGCGCAAGGGGTTCGTGCTCGACAAGGTCGAGGACGTCAGCGCTGGCGGGTTGGTGGACCGCATCCTCGAGGAGATGTACGGCGACGAACCGCCGCTCGGCGTCCCCAAGCAGGTCCTCGTCCCGGCGACGTCGAACGACGTGAACACCTACGAGGAGTGGCTCACCCACCTGCGCGGCAGCCGGGTGCAGATCCGCGTGCCGCTGCGTGGCGACAAGCGCAGCCTGCACGAGACGGTGACGCGCAACGCCAAGGAGGAGTTCACTCGTCACCGGCTGCGTCGCGCCGGCGATCACAACGCGCGCAGCCGGGCGCTGACCGAGCTGCAGGACCTGCTCGCCTTGCCCGAGGCCCCACTGCGGATCGAGTGCTACGACATGGCCCACCTCCAGGGCACCGACTACGTCGGCTCGATGGTGGTGCTCGAGGACGGCTTGCCGAACAAGCGCGAGTACCGGCGGTTCAAGGTCAAGGATGTTCCCGGCAACGACGACTACGCGGCGATGGAGGAGGTCCTCACGCGGCGCCTGGTCGCCTACCTCACCGAGCGCGACCACCCCCTCGACGAGGAGCTCGAGGAAGGCGTGCGCCGTCGCCCGAAGCGCTTCCAGTACCCGCCGCAGCTGCTGCTCGTCGACGGCGGCAAGGGTCAGCTCGCGGTTGCGGAGCGCGTCGTCGCCTCACTCGGGCTGACCGACGAGATCCCGATCGCGTCGCTGGCCAAGCGGTTCGAGGAGGTCTACGTGCCGGGTCGCGCCGATCCGGTGAACGTGCCCCGCGGCAGCGACGCGCTGTTCATGCTGCAACGGATCCGCGACGAGGCGCACCGCTTCGCCAACACGTTCCACCGCGAGCTGCGCGGCAAGCGGATGACCGTCAGCGCGCTCGACGGGATCCCGGGCCTCGGCGAGACGCGCAGGAAGCGGTTGACGCAGGCGATGGGCGGCGTCAACGCGGTGAAGCACGCCTCCCTCGACGACCTGATCGCGCTGCCGTTCCTCCCCGACGCCGTCGCTGCCGCCGTCTACACGAAGCTGCACCCGCCGGACTGATCCGCCGGGTGTTGACCTCGAACGATCCGCGGTCGCCGGGTGTTGACATCGAGCGAGCCGGGCTCGGGTGGGTCCCCGTGCTCCCGACGATGCGGTCAGGCGAAGGCGCTCAGCACGCCGTCGTGCAGGTTGGCGTAGGCCTCGGCACGGGCCTCTGGGGTGCTGCCGAGGGTGAAGTCCGGGATCGCCAGCTCGTCGACACCGAGCTCGCGGTACTGGCCGACCAGGTCGACGAGCTCGCTGACGCCGCCGACCAGCGACCGTCCGGCCGGTGCCCGCTCGCGCAGCTTGGCCAGGCGCTCGGGGTCCTCGGACGTGAACACCATCGCCTGCGCCGAGCGGCGGATCGTCGACGGATCCCGACCCTCCTTCTCGCACGCCTCGCGGAACGTCGCGGTGACGGTGGCGATCGTCGTCGGGTCGCCCCAGGTGTTCCACTCGTCGGCCCACTTCGCGGTGAGCCGCAACATCCGCGGGCTGGCGGTGCCGACGAGGAGGGGCACGTTGGCGGGTCGTGGCGAGAACGGCGCGTCGGTGAGCGTGTAGTACTCGCCCTTGAAGTTGGCGCGGTCCTCGTGGAACAGCTGGTGGATGACCTCGATCGCCTCCTCGAAGCGATCGACGCGCGGACCTGGCGCCGGGAGGTCGACGCCGTACGCGGCGTGTTCGTTGATCTGCCACCCGGCGCCGAGACCGAGCACGGCGCGGCCGCCGGTGATCTCGTCGATCGTCGCCAACCGCTTGGCGAGCACGACGGGGTGGTGGATCGTGACGGGCGAGACCATCGAGGTCAGCCTGATCCGCGGCACGAGCGCGCCGAGCGCGCCGAGCACCGTCCAGCACTCGAGGATGCGGCCATCGCCGGGTGTGTTGTCGGCCGTCTGGGACATGTAGTGGTCGGCGACCCAGAGGCCGTGCCAACCCGTCCCCTCGCACCAGGTGGCGCGCTCGACGAGCTCGTCCCACATCCGTTCGGTCGATACCCACATCGAGAAGTCCACGAGCGCACCGTAACCGTCGGCCCCGTACGATCTGCCACCGATGCCGTCCGACGAGCTCGACCTGCCACCGGGACCGGCTCGTCCGGTCGACCACCTGTGGGAGGACCACGCCCGGTGGTGGATCGACGGGTTCACGGAGGGTGCCGACGCCGAGTACACCGAGCAGATCCTCCCACTCGCGGCCGAGGAGCTCGCCGGAGCGGCGCGGATCCTCGACGTCGGCTGCGGCGACGGGCAGATCAGCCGGCTGGCGTGGCAGCTCGGGGCCGAGCTGGTCGTCGGCGTCGATCCCACCTGGAACCAGATCTCCGTGGCGCAGGAGCGCGGCGGCGGTCCGGCCTACGTGCGCGCGCCCGCCGCTGACCTGCCGTTCCCCGACGGATCGTTCGATGCCGTGGTTGCTTGCCTCGTGTTCGAGCACATCCGCGAGGTCGACCGAGCCATCGCCGAGGTGGCGCGGGTGCTGCGCGCCGGCGGCCTGTTCTGCTTCTTCCTGAACCATCCGCTGTTGCAGACCCCGAACAGTGGATGGATCGACGACCAGTTCCTCGATCCGCCCGAGCAGTACTGGCGGATCGGTCCGTACCTCACCGAGGACGAGACGATGGAGGAGGTCGACAAGGACGTCTTCATCCG
>JBBQTN010000289.1:0-6024 GCA_038213195.1 Acidimicrobiales bacterium
CCCGGGACGCTGACGAGAACGGTCCCCGGCTCGTCCTCCGGCTCGATCCGCTTACCGCTTCCGGCCCCGCCAAGAGCATCGGTCCCCGCCTCGAGCCACGGAAACGTCGTCGGCTCGGTCGCCGCCGGGTCGGGCGAAGCGGTCGCCGCCTCGCGCCACGGAACCGCCGTCGGCTCGGTCGCCGGCCGGACCAGCGGATCGTTCGCCGCGATCGGTTCGGGCGAATCGATGGCCGGCTGGACCGGCCGCTCGGTCTGGTCGATCCCGGTCGCGATGTCCGTCGGCGCCTCGGTCGCGGCCGGGTCGGGCGAATCGGTCGCCGGCTCGCTCTCGTGTTCAGGTTCGGGTTCAGGTTGGGTCATCTGCACCTCTGGGTCCCGGCCTTGCGTCCTCGGCGTGGCGCCTGCCACGAGAAGCCGGCGACCGGTCGAGCATCGCCCAACTCTCGCGCACCCGTTCTCTACGATGAACTCATGCTCACGGTGCCGACAAGCCTGTCGCCCTCACGGGTCGAGGCGTTCACCTCGTGCCCGATGGCGTTCCGCTTCGCCAGCATCGAGCGCATCCCGGAGCCGCCGAGCATCCACGCCACGAAGGGTTCACTCGTGCACCGCGTGCTGGAGCTGCTGTTCGTCAACCCCCAGCACCGCCGCACGGCGGCAGACGCGAGGCTGGCCTACCAACAGGCCTGCGTCGAGTACCGCGCCGACCCGGAGTTCATCCTGCTGCACCTCGACGTCGAGCAGCAGGATGCGTTCTTCGCCGACGCGTGGTCGCTGGTCGAGGCGTACTACCGCATGGAGGATCCGGGCTCGATCCGCGAGATCGGCATCGAGCTGCGGCTCGAGGCCCAGGTCGGCTCGCTGTCATTGCGCGGCATCATCGACCGGTTGGAGCTCGACGGCGATGGTCGTCTCGTCGTCACCGACTACAAGACGGGCAGGCCGCCCGGCCTGCGCTACGAGCAGAGCCGGCTGTCGGGCGTCCACTTCTACTCGTTCCTGTGCGAGCAGGTGCTCGGTCAGCGGCCGGCGGCGATCCGGTTGATGTACCTACGCGACGGCGAGACCATAACCGCTACCCCGTCCGAGCAGTCGGTGCGGTTCATCAGCACCCGCACCAACGCAGTGTGGAAGGCCGTCGAGCGGGCCTGCCTCACCGACAGCTTCCAGGCGCGCCCGGGCGGGCTGTGCAAGACCTGCGCGTACCAACCGTGGTGCCCCGCGTTCGGTGGAGATCCTGCGCTCGCCGCCACCGAGGCGGCCGTGCGCTTCGGAATGGTCGGCGAACCCGTCGCGGTGTGAACGCCCTGGCCGGCGCGGTCCACCAGTTCGATCGGATCGTCGACGGCTGGCTGGAGCACGCCCGCGGCAATCGGGTGGCCGACACGGTGTTCTCCGCCGCGAGCGACCTCGGCGACTTCAGCCTGATCTGGCACCTGATCGCCACAGGGCGGGGCACGGTCAGTGACCGCGACGCCGAGCAGTCGTTGCTGTTCGTCGGGCTGCTCGGCGCCGAGAGCCTGATCGTCAACCAGGGTTTCAAGCGGCTCGTCCGGCGGCGCCGCCCGAGCGTGACGGGTGACCCGCGCTTCGTCGTACGCAGGCCGTCGACGTCGAGCTTTCCGAGCGGCCACGCCTCCGCCGCGTTCTTCGCGGCGACCGTCCTCACTGCGCGAGACGGTGCGCTGGTCGCGCCCGTGTGGTTCGGTCTCGCCGCCGTCATCGCCACGAGCCGCGCCTTCGTGCGCATCCACCACCCCTCCGATGTCGTCGGTGGCGCGTTGGTCGGAGCCGCCCTCGGACAGCTCGCCCTGGCATTGCTGCGGCTGCGCCGGCGCTGATCGCAGTCGCGCCCGATCCTCGGCCGCGCACCGCCGCGGCCGGTCCGCACCGCCGGCGCGAGAGGGTCACGGCACTAGCCTCCGCAAATGCCCGACCTGGCGAACTTCGACCGGAAGATGAGCGACGCCGAGGGCTTGATGTGGCGGCTCGAGAGCGACCCGTTCCTGTCGAGTTCGTTCTCCAACATCACCGTCCTCGACCGCACGCCGGACATGGACAGGGTGCTGCGTCGGTTCGACCGCATGGCGGACGCCTTCCCGCGTCTGCGCCATCGTGTCCAGCCCGCTCCGGCGAACGTCCGCGCCCCGGTGTGGGTCGACGATCCGAACTTCGATCTGCGCTTCCACGTCCGCCACATCGCCCTGCCCAAGCCCGGCACGATGCGTCAGCTGCTCGACATCGGCGCGTTGATCGCCTCCGACCCGTTCGACCGCGCCCGTCCGCTCTGGCAGTTCGTCGTGGTCGACGGTCTGCGCGGAGGCAAGTCGGCACTGATCGAGAAGATGCATCACGCGATCATCGACGGCGAAGGCGGCATCCAGCTGTCGCTGCAGTACCTCGACTTCTCGCGCGATGCCCCCGATCCGCCGCCCGTCGAGCGCCTCCCCGAGGCCGAGCAGGCGCCGCAGCCACCCAGCCTCGGTGCGGAGATCGTGCGCACGATGTTCTCGAACAGCATCCGCATGCCGCTCGGCATTGTCCGCCAGCTGCGCGACTTCCTCGCCGATCCGTCCAGCCTGCCGCACAACGGCGTCGCCGCCGCCGACACCGTGCGCAGCGTGATCGCCCAGCTCACCGACACCGACAAGGCCAAGTCGCCGCTGTGGAGCGAACGCTCGATCAGCCGGCGGATCGAGGTGCTGCGCGCCCCGTTCGGGGCGACCCGGGACGCTGCGCGCCGGCTCGGCGGCACGCTCAACACTGCGTTCCTGACCGCCGCTGCGCAGGCCGCCGGCGCGTATCACGACCGGCTCGGACACCCGGTGGAGACGCTTCGCTCGAGCATGGCGATCAGCACCCGCACCGAGGCGTCCGGGGCCAACGCGTTCACGCTGGCGAGGTTCCTCGTCCCGACCTCACCGATGCCCGTCGCAGAGCGGTTCAGGATGATCGAGGATTCGGCCAAGGCGGCCCGTGGGGGCAGCGGTGCGTCGCTCGACACGCTGGCCGTCGTCGCTGCGGCGCTGCCGACGGCGCTGATCACCCGCTTGGCCCGACAGCTGGCACAGACCGTCGATTTCGCCACCAGCAACGTGCGCGGCTCGCCGATCCCGATGTACTTCGCCGGCGCCCAGCTGCTCGAGAACTACCCGGTCGGACCGCTCGCGGGCGTGGCGTTCAACCTCACCCTGCTCAGCTACAACCACAGCCTCGACATGGGTCTGAACATCGACGCTGCTGCCGTCGCTGATCCCGCGCTCCTCCAGAAGTGCCTGGTGCGGGCGTTCAAGGACCTTGCCGCCGCCGGGACCTCGCCGCCGTTGCCGGCGAGGCTGCGCTGATCACCGGCGCGTGACTCGCCGTGGTGGTGGACCGCTCAGTGCGTGCCGTCGATCAGACCGGCGCGCCCTCGGCCTTCGCCGATGCGGCGCCGTCGACGGACATCGCCGGCATCGTCAGCAGCGAACGCACGTCGAGCAGCACGTCGGTGATCTCTCCCGACGACACCAGCTCGCGCGACATCATCTGTCCCAGCGCCTTGTCGATGATCGTCAGCGCTTCGTGGATGACGGCTTCGTGGGTGTCGATCATCGGGGGTGTCGCCTCCTCGGTCGGGCCTGAACGAGACCGTAGCTGTTCGTCGGCTCCTCGGACTCGCATCGTACCGGCCCCATTCGCCCACCGCTCCGAGCCCTACCATCGGCGGCATGGAGCTCGCCGGCAAGCATTTGTTCGTCACCGGTGCCGCTGGGGGGATCGGCGGCGGGCTGGCCGAGCGGTTCAACGCCGAGGGCGCGAACGTCGTTGCCGCTGACCTGGACGCGGCCGGCGCCGCCGCGCTCGCTCGCGGCGAGGGCTACTTCTGCTCGACCGCCTCGGCCGCCGGGTTGCTCAGCCAGATCGGTTCAGCGCCCGACACGCTCACCAAGCATGCAGCGTGGGGTTCGCCGAGTGGATGTCGATCACCTACGGCGACCAGGGCGTGCGGGTCAGCTGCCTGTGCCCGCAGGGCGTGCACGCGAACATGCTGAAGAAGGGCGACGACCCGGCCTCCGGGATCTCCACCGCCGTGGTCCGCTCAGCCGGCAGGGTGCTCGAACCGGCCGAGGTCGCCGACGTGGCGGTGCAGGTGATCCGCGACGAGACGGTCCTGATCCTGCCGCACCCGGAGGTGCTCACCTACCTGCAACGCAGGACGGGCGACCGCGACCGCTGGCTCGCCGGGATGCGCAGGCTCCAGGCGAGGATGGCCAATCCCTGATGCCGGCGCCGGACTGGGCGGCCGCTGAGGAGCTGGCACAGCTCGGTCTGCGCGCCGGTGAGCCGGTGCGGTTCCGCAAGTTCGAAGGTGGACGGTGGTGGACCGGGCGGATGTCGTCGGTGGCCGCCGACGGCAGCTTCACGATCTACGACAGCGACGGCGCAGCGCGCAGCCTCCGCCCGGAACGCCTCGAGGTCCGTCGCCCCGCCGCCCGCGGACGGTTGACGTGGCAGGTGCTCAGCGACGTCGCGGTCACGTGGGAGCAGCTCGAGCTGTGGTGACCGCCACCGTGGAGCCGTCGTGAATCGTCCGTGACGATTCACGAAAGGCCGACCCGCAGGACCCCGGTCCGGTGGCGAATCGTCACGGACGATTCACGAAGAAACGGGGGCCGAACCTCAGGACCCCGGTCCGGTGGCGACTCGTCACGGACGATTCACGAAGGAACGGGGGGCGAACCGCAGGACCCCGGTCCGGTGGCGAATCGTCACGGACGATTCACGAAGGAACAGGGGCCGATCCGCGGCCATCTCGCCGCGGTGAATCGTCACTGACGATTCACGAGGGATTGTCACTGACGATCACGAGGGAACGGGGGCCGGGGCTGATCCCCGGGTCCGGCTTCCCGGCGAGACGGCTCGCCGGAGCCGCGGAACGGCCGCTCGACAGCGTCCGCGCATCGCCGGACGACTCGATCCGTCCGACGAGTACGTGCACGAGCTCGGTCCCGAGTCGAACTTCGACGCGAGCATGTACATCAGGCAGGCCGGCGACGACCCTCAGCGAGTACCTCGACCAGATCGTCGACGGCGCACCGGTCGGCCTCGCCGAGCGGCCGCGGCAAGCGCAGCCGGCGGGATCGGTCAGCTCCCGCTGGTGTGCGCGACGAACCGGGCCGCGAGCGCAGCGTCGCCGATCACCTCGAGCTGTGACAACGGCACCCGCCGCCACAGTGCCAGCAACAGATCGCTCGCCGGGCCGCGGATCGCGCAGTCGCCCTTGGCGTGCTCGCGCGTGGTGACCATCGAGCCGTGCTCGCCGTCGACCACCAACCACTCACCTGCGATGTCCGTGCAGTGCAGGTGGACGGAGCCGCGCACGGGCTCGGGACCCTTGCCCGGCTCGTACGGGAACCCGGCGAACAGGTGGAGGAACTCGTCGATCCCGTCGGCGGCCAGCGCCGGGTCGATCGAGAACGACCGGTGCGCTGCGTCCTCGGCGTCCCACCTGTGCACGGCGGTCTCGTGGGCCATCCGGCGGATCACGAAGCCCGCTGTCTTGTCAGTGCTCCACGTCCACACCGGGGTCGCGTGGTCGATCCCGCTGAGCGCGGTCAGCAGCACCGGGACACCCGCGCAGTACGACGCCAGCAAGTCGTCGTCGTCGGCCGGCCGGGTCGGAGCCGCGTCGACCGCCGGATCGAGCAGCCTCCCCGCCACGATCGCGCGCCAGAAGTCGTGGACCTCGGTGAGGTGCCATAGCAGGTCGGCGACGTGCCAGTCCGGGCAGGCGGTCACGTCGCCGGCGAGGCCGCCGTCGGCGCACGCGGCAGCGAACCCGTCGGCATCACGGCGCAACGCCGCGAGGAAGTCATCGTGATCCATGTCGTGACGCTAGCCCGGCTGTTGCAGTAGGGGCTGGGGGTTGAGGGGGTCGCGTCCGCGAAAGGGCCCTTCTGGTGCGGGAAACTGAGCTTGTCGAAGGTCCAGTTGCACACCCCAGAAGGGCACTCCAATGGTGAATCGTAGTCGTCGTCGT
>JBBQTN010000290.1:0-6005 GCA_038213195.1 Acidimicrobiales bacterium
GAGCCGAGCGGCGGGGAGTGGGATGACCTGCAGCGGATCGATCCCGCCGAGGCGCTCGGCCTGCACGATGATCCGCCCGAGGAGGAATGACGATGCGCGGCTCTGTCATCAAAAAGGGCAACGCCTGGTTCGTCAAGATCGAGCTCGACCCGGACGTCGACACCGGACGGCGTCGCCAGAAGTGGCACTCGGGCTTCCGAACCAAGCGCGAAGCAGAGCGGGCACGCGTGGACCTGCTGTCGAAGTTCGACCGCGGCGAGTACGTCGAGCCAAGCCAGCAGACGGTCGCCAGCTTCATGACCGAGTGGCTGCAGGCGATCGCGCCAACGATCCGCGCAACGACGCATGACTCCTACTCGCGCAACGTCCGCAACCACATCGTCGCCCACATCGGCCACCTTCGCCTGGTGAAGGTCGACGCCGGTGTTCTCAACACGCTGTACGCAGAGCTTCTCGCCAGCGGCCGACACAAGCCCTCCCGGACCGGCAAGGGGTACTCAGCGGAGGTGCTCGAACGTGCGCTCCAGCTCCGCCGGGGCGGGTGCTCGCTCGCCGAGACGGCCGAAGGGCTCCGAGCCGAACTCCCAGAAGCCGAGCACATCACGAAGGACACGCTGGCATCGTTGCTGCGTCGCGCCGAGGCCGACGTCAAGGCAGTTGCCCGTGGTCCGGGCCTCGATCCGCGCACCGTGAACTACGTCCACGTGATCCTCCACCGAGCGTTCAAGGATGCGGTGCGATGGGGCCGGCTCGCCAGGAACCCGGCCGACGCCGCCGACCCGCCACGCGCGGGTCAGAAGGCCGACGGCATCCACGCCTGGGACACCACCAGCGTGCGACGGTTCCTCGACGCGTCCCGGGCGGCGGACGATCGGCTGCACGCCCTGTGGGCCCTGCTAGCTACCACTGGCATGCGCCGAGGCGAGGCGGTGGGCCTCCGGTGGTCCGACGTCGACCTCGACGCCGGCCGAGTGCGCATTGTCCAGACGATCACGCAGACGGGCGGCGTGGTGCGTGTTGGAGAGCCGAAGACCGCACGGGGCCGACGGTCCATTGCGCTCGACACCGGCACCGTCGCGGTGCTGCGAGAGCATCGCAAGCGAATGCTCGAGGAACGGCTGCTCGTCGGCGCCGACTTCGGCGATCACGGTCTGGTCTTCCACCAGAACGACGGCTCATGCTTGAAGCCCGAAGCCGTGAGCACCTCGTTCCTTCGACGTGTCGCACGCTACGGGCTCCCACGCGTGACGTTGCACGGTCTGCGCCACACGTGGGCGACACTCGCCCTCGAGCAAGGCATCCACCCACGAGTCGTCCAGGAACGACTCGGCCACTCGACGATCGCCATCACGCTCGGGATCTACAGCCACGTCTCCCCCACCCTCCACGACGAGGCCGCAGGCCTGATCGCATCACTCATACTCACCTGACGCTGCGCTCAGCGGCCGCCGTGCCCCAGCGACGTCGGCCGGCAAGGCTGTATTGCTGCGCCGAGGGGGGCGTGCTCTCGACCGGCGCACGCCGGCGTGACTTGGCCTCAGCTGGACGGTCGAAGCAGCTCGCGCTTCGGGACCTGCTGCTGACAGCTGGTCAGACTTTCGACGCCAGAGCCGACGGTCGGCTTTGGTCACGATCGTCGGACCGGCACGCAGGAGCCTTCAACGATCGGCGAGCACCGCGCCACGGGGGCCTCCCAGCGATCGTCTGCTGTGATGCGGTCGACTCATGGAGAGCTCTCTAGGCCGGGCGGAGCACCGGAATGCCGTTGGCGAGCGCCGCTTCGGCGAGTCGGTCATCGTAAGTGACCATTCCCTCAAGGTCGTCGCCAAGGGCGAGCGCTGCAGCGAGATGGACGGCGTCGAGCGTTCGCAGGATGGCCGGGTCAAGGAGCCCGGCCTGGTCGAAGACTGCGGTGGTCACATTGAGCAGTGTCACCGAGTCGAGGACCTCTCGCGCTCGTACAACATGGTCCGGAGCTGCCCGACGAACGGCGCGCAGCAACTCGGTCCGAGCCAGATCGCACGAGACGGGCTGACGGTTCGCCGCAGCGAGCCACCCCTGCAAGGCGGCGGTCTCGGTCTCCGCAATTACGAGTTTGGCCAGCGCTGACGTGTCGATGTAGTACGCCAACCTCAGTACCGCTCGGCGTCGCGCATAGCGCTCAGTTCGCGAGTAAGCACTCCTCCCGCAGCCGGAGCGCTCAAGGTGGCGATGTCTCGCCGAGCAGCACGAGCGAGACCGGCGGCGAGCAACGCCTGCAACACCGAAGAAGGGATTGGGCCCAGTTGAGCCACCGGCCGGCCTCGATCGGTGATCGTGACCGTCTCCCCTGCGACAGCCTGAGCGACGACGGCCGACGCATTCTGCTTCAGCGCACGGATGCCCACTTCGCTCATGTGCTTCATTGTAGCTCATCGCCGCCCAAGCACGTCGGCACCAGCCACCGAACCAGGGTCGCAAAGGCGCCAGAGCTACGGGGACGCACCGGTAGAAGTCCGGTAGAGAACGTCGATTCTCGACCTTGAGAAACCACCATCTACCAGGGGCTTTACAGTGGGCGACGGGGGACTCAATGTCCCATTCGAAGCCATTGTGAACAGTTCTCGCCGTTCGAGAAAATGCCTCCCCGCTGGGCGTTCGCGAATTGGCGTGTTGGACCGTGCCCATCACCTCTACCCGTTCTCTACCGGTCCGGTAGAGAAGCCGGCGTGGGCGAGGGCGTGAGGCGCGTCCGTTGCCGACGTTCGGACGTTCGCTCGACCGAGTCGGAACTGAGCTGACAGCGCTCCTCAGGTCGACCGCTGCGGGGTCCCGGTGCGATGGTGCCCGCCGTACGCGACTCGGAGCAGTGCTGAGGCTGGTCGAGCAGAACGGGTGCTGGGCGCCAGTGTGGCTGCCTTGGCGATCACGGGGAGGGGTCCCGTGAGATCGGTTGCCGACCGCAGTCTTGGGATCAGGCGACGACGATCCTCGCTGAGGACGAGCCTCGTGATCGGGCGTGACGGTAACCCTGTTTGCGCGGGCAAGTTCCTGGGTGGAAACGACACCTTGGGCCAAGAGCAATCAAGGCGACGACGTCAAGCCGGGCAGCGCCACCGGGTCAACCGTCAGCGGTTGCTGCATCGTCGAAGACGGAGTCGGCAAGCGCGTGGCGTCGCGGTACGTCGCCCAGACGTCAGGGTGGAGGCGACCCCGATCCGCAACCGCCATACCGTGTGCGCGCGCCCAGGAGCGCACCTCGGCAGTCGTCGGAGGTGCCGGTGCGACCGGGCCGGCCGACGGCAGGTCTACGATGAGCGGGGTCGCCTGGTGGTCGTCGTGGTGGTGTGCGACGGCGGCGCCGAGGAACCGGTACGTCCACTCCTGCGCCAAGGGGCGGGTCTCGGCGAAGAAGATCGGCACGGTCGGGAAGCGCGCAGCGGCCTCACCGAGGCCATCGGCGACGATAGCTGGACGGACGCGGTCGAGCTTGAACACCCCCGAGTAGCGGTCCTCGACGACCACCGCCGCGTTGGGCAACGTGGCGAGGTCGGCGAGCAGGTAGGTGAGCTTGCCGCCGGTCATCGTCGAGACGAGATCGGCGAGCGACTTCCGTTCAACTGCAGCGACAATGCGCCCGTCGACCTCGACCGCGTAGTCGCCGGTCGGCAGCGCTCGGCGCTGCGTCGTCGCCTGCTGGGAGCCGAATGTCCAGGGATAGCGCTCGTGGACGTCGACGAGGATCTCGAGTAGTTGTCCCGCGGCGCGCGCCGTGGGCACCGAAACGTTGGGGCGGGCCTGGCGGGTGGTGCGGGCCGACTGCCAGAAGATGACGTCGCGGCCTCGAGCCTTGGTGAACACGAACTGCGAGCGGTTCTCACGGCCACGGTCCAAGACGAGGTCCACAGCAGCGCCGCGCTGCTCGCAACGCCGCACCGACACCCGCTCAACGATGTCAGGCTCCTCAGGCCATTCCTCGGCACGATGGCAGTACACCTTCGCTGTGCGCGGCCAGACGTCGCGGACCTTCAACACGACCGCGCCACCCGGCAGCGGGAGCCGCACCAAATACGGCAGGGTCGACCCCTCCTCCGGGTTCCGCGCCACGACGAACTCACGCACGCACCGACGTTACGGCCGGCCGGGGGCGCGCACGAGACAGACCCCAACTTGCTGTGGTGCGACACGGGAGGCGCGTCTGGTTTGAAGACCCGGCTACGGCGCGTTCTTCCCTGCCCACCTGTTGCCTTGCGTCGAGCACGGCTCTGCGCTCGACGAAGCAACCACAGCAATTCATCCCCTGCGCTGTGTCTCTTGCGGTCGAGCCCTCCCCACACAGTCCGCTGGCATGGACGTCGGCGGCACCGAGCCCGAGCACGATGTGGGCAAGGCCCTCGCCCACATCTCTCGGGGCCGCGGGGCCGACGCCAAGGCGCGTCGGCGCCGTCATCAACCCGACGCCAGCTGGACCCAAGACCTCGGGGGGGTCCGCGATCTTCTCGAGGTCGAGTCCCGGCATTGAGGCAGTCGCCGCTCGACATCACGTCCGTCATCGCAGTCGGTGCGTTCGGAGATGCCGACGTCGAGCGCGCTCATTGCACGACCGGATGGCTCGTGTCTTGCGATCACGCCAAACGCCCCTCGACACCGGCGGCGATCAGTCGCTGCAGCGCGCTGAGCGCAGCCTGCCGATCGAGGCCCGTTCGCTCGCGCACAGTTGTGTTCGTGAGCGGGCCTTGCCGAGCGACGCTGAGGATGAGGTCATCGACCTCCTCATCCGTGTGGCGGATGCGAGCTGGAACTCCCAAGTCAGGGGCGACGTGGTATTCGGAACCACCGCACTGCCCACGACGCTCGAGAACACGCCATAGTCGTCCTCTCCTGGAGAGGCCGCGCAGAACTCGTCGACGCTCAGCCAGAGTGGCAGCTGCGTGGAGCGACCGGAATGAAGGAGGGGATATGACAAACTTGTTCAAAGTCCGTGCCGAGGAAACAAGTCCGTTATAACTCCACGAAGAAGCCCCCGTCGGCGAGTGAGTTCCGACGATGTCACGCCGGATCAGCGCCAACGAAGCCCTCGCCGCCGCGGGCTAGCGGCGGGCTAGCGGTCGGCTAGCGGGGGTGTTTGGGAGGTGATGCCGGGGCAACTGCTCCCAGACAATCGGATCGTCAGCGTGGTTGGTAGGCGGTTGGGCGATGTTCGATGCGCAGCACCGTGACGGTCGCGGCGGCGTCGATCTCGTGGAGGATGCGGTACGCGCCGCCGCGAGCGGAGTAGAGGCCTTCGAGTTCCCGCCGCAACAATGCACCGACGCGACGTGGTGCGTCGACGAGGTCGCCGAGCACGAACTCGACGATCGCCGTTGCAACCTCTCCGGCAGCCGGTCAAGTTGTCGGGCGCCGGCCCGGCGACGCGCAGCTGGTGGCGAGGCTGGCCCCCGATGGTCACCGTGATAGGTACTTGGCCCGCAGTTCGTCGCCGGCGACGACGTCACCGCTGGCAACGGCGGCGCGTGCCTCGCGCAGCTGCTCGAGTGCTGCGGGATCCGACAGCAGGTCGAGGGTCTCCTTGAGCGTGGTCAGTTCCTCGAAACTGATCAGTACTGCGGCCGGGCGGCCGTTGCGGGTGACGGTGATGCGATCGTGCGTGTGCTCGACCCGGTCGACCATCTCGGAGAACTTGGCCTTGACATGGGCCAGCGGCAACGTATCGCCCATGACCAGAATGATAGTCACGCTGTCGTCGCGTCGCAGCCTGGTCCAAAGACCTCGTGCAAGGCTCGGTCGATCGCGTCGGCGATCCGTCAGATTGGCGGCGCACGATGCCCCCCTTTCTCACCGCAGGCCCGGTGGCCGTGGCGGTGCCGTGCTCTGGGCCGGTCCGACCTCGGTCGGTCGACTTGCGGCTCAGGTCTCCAAGGGCAGTGTTGGGTCGGCGGCCCATTCGCTGAGCGAGTTGTCGTAGACGGCAACATCGTCGCGGCCGAGCAGGTGCAGGACGAAAGCGTCGCTGGAGGCGGCGATGC
>JBBQTN010000291.1:0-5983 GCA_038213195.1 Acidimicrobiales bacterium
CAGCGGCGAGCGGTCTGGGTCTACTTCCTGGCCTTCTTGAACCCCGACGCAGTCGAGGACAACCGGTGCCACTCCTTACCGTCAGGATGGCCGCCAACAACGTCCCCAATCCTGTCCTCTGCCGAGGTCGGACACCAACGAGTTGTCGGCTTCAGCGGACCCAGGACTATAGATTCGGCAGCTGGCTTCGGCGTAGGGATCGCGGCTCGGACCTGCCCCAGAACGTGCAGGCCGTCGACGCAAGCCTGTGTCACCAACCGCCGGAGCTGATCTGACGACGCTGGATCGGTGGTGAGTCGGGTCGGCGCCGTCGGGCACGACATGGTGTGGTGCGTCGGCCGACGGGTTCGGTCGGCGAACGTCTTATGGTGTGCGCCATGCCGGTGTCCGTCCCTGTGACGAGTGACGAGCGGGTGGCATTGCAGCGGCGTGTCCTGCGCGTCCTGACCGCCTCGCAAATCGTCGGGTCGGGTGCTGTGACGACTGCGGTGACGATTGGCGCGTTCGTTGTGCAGGACCTTCTCGGCGAGCAGACGGTGTGGGCCGGCATCGCCACTGCGTCTTCGACGGCTTGCGGGGCCGTGTTCTCACAGGCGTTGGCTCGGTTGATGGCCCGCCGTGGGCGCCGACCCGGGTTGCTGTTGGGCTATCTGATCGCCGCCGTCGGTGGAATCGTCGCGGCGATCGGTGTGGAGCACAAGAGCTTGGTGGTGTTCCTCTGCGGTGTCGGCTTGTTCGGTGGCGGGCAGGCGTCCAACCTGCTCGCGCGCTACGCGGCGACGGACCTGGCGCCGACTACCCATCAAGGCCGGGCGATGAGTCGCGTGATCTTCGCTTCGGCGTTCGGCGCGATCCTCGGCCCGCTGCTGGTACGGCCCGCTGAGGTCGCAGGAACGTCGTGGTTCGGTCTGGCGAAGTACAGCGGTCCGTGGTTGTTCGGCTCGACATTGTTCGTGATCGCCGCGGTCGGCCTCGCCGTGCTCTTGCGTCCCGACCCGCTCGTCGTCGCCGGCGCGTTGGCCGACCACCCGGTGCGCCGGCGCAGCATGCGACTGCGCGCGTCGATGGGGGTGGTGCGGGGCTCGGTCGACGCCCGACTCGGTGTGACGGCGATGGCGATTTCCCAGGCGACCATGGTCGGGGTGATGACGATGACACCTGTCCACATGAAGCTGCACGGTCATGAGTCGGCCAGCCTGTACGTGATTTCCGTGCACATCGCCGGTATGTACGCGTTCAGTCCTCTCGTCGGCCGCTTCGTCGACCGCGTCGGTCAGCGTCGAGGCATCAGCATCGGTGCGGCGCTGTTGGTCGGCGCCACGGTGCTGGCAGCGATGTCGGGTGATGTCGAGCAGCTGTTGTTCCCGGCGCTGTGGCTGCTGGGGCTGGCTTGGAGCTTCGGCTTGATCAGTGGTTCGACGTTGCTCCAGCGCTCGGTGCCGCCGGGCGCCGTCGTGTCCGTGCAGGGAACGGCTGACCTGGTGATGATCGCCAGTGGGGCGCTTGCCGGGCTGGCATCGGGCTTCATCCGTCGAGCCGCCGGCTACCACGTGCTCGCCACCGTTGCGGCAGTCGCAGCAGTGTTCCTGCTGCACCGGTCCCTCCAGTCGCAGCCCACCGCGCCGGTCGCCGAGAGACCGGACGCCTACGAGGGTTCGCTTGCCCCGACCGCGGCCATGCCCGGTGCACCCGTAGGAGCAGTCGAGGGCCCCGAATAGGCCGACGCGGGCGGGGAGCCGACGATCGCCGCCCGGTGCGCTGGCGGGCGAATCATCGGCGAAATCAATAGGGCCAACCCAACGAGCTGTTCGGACCTGCCCGTCCGTAGGGCGCGAGACGCACCGTGGCGGGCCAACCACCTTTGTGAACATCGCTGCCACGGGCAAAGCAGACGCGCCCACCGATATCGACGCACGCCGCGTACCGCAGCACCGATGAGCGCCGCCCCGTCGCGACACCCCCCAAAGTTGGGCCAATCACACCGTCGCCCTCGTAACACCTACGAGCACCGCAACACACCAACCGCCGGCTGGTTGTGACCCCCACCCTTATTCGCCGCCATGCATCCCCAAACGCGCAGCCCAACGAGACCACCCGGCGTCTCATGCCGCCGGGTTGCAGTCGGCGCCAGGGTATCGAGCCTTTCGTGCGGCGGGCAGTCGCTCTCAGCCTCAGCTGGGCCGTTCACGTCGACGACCTCCTTCGCGTCCCGCACGGCGCAACTCGCAAAGGCGTCGACGGCTCTGGCTGGTCGGTGCGTCGACAGCTCACAGCTCGATGGACGTCGAAACCGCCCCGCACCGGTCGGAGCCGCCGTTCGATGGCGTGCCAGACTGCCGAGCACAACGAGGAGGGGCGCCACCATGACCGAGACCTACATCAACCCGTCGCAGGACCAGCTTGCCGCATTGCGGGCGCTCGACGTCGAGGGTCCGGTGGTAATGGTCAACCTGCTGCGCTTCGCTCCCGACGGTGGAGCGGGAGAGTACGCCAGCTACGGCCGACAAGCGATGCCGTTCCTCCAGGCCGCCGGCGCGACGGTCCGCTACCTCGGTGTCGGCGTAGCAACGGCCATCGGCGCCGAGGAATGGGACGAGGTCGTCCTCGTCGAGTATCCGAGCGTGCAGGCCTTCTTCGAGATGGTGACCGCCGATGACTACCCGTCGGCGGTGCGCTCCGGCGCGCTCGTCGACTCCCGGCTGTACGCCACCCAGCCGCGCACCTGAGCCGAGCGCTCGCCACGTCGGGCTGAACCGCCCCGAGCTGCATCACTGCATTCACAGCTGGAACGTCGTCGACAGCCGCACGACGCATCCCCTATTGCCACCCGGCTCAGGGGATCGGAGCGTCCCGGATCGCCGGCTGTCGGGCAGGCTTCGGCAACGACCGATATGACTGTCACCGTCCGGGAACCGCACGTGGGTCGCGGCGATGCAGGGTCGGCGGGCGATGTCGAGCCCGTTACAGCAGCCCTCGGGTCAGGCCCTCACGGGTGCTATCCCGATCGGGCGGTGGCGAGATCGCGGAGAAGGCCGGCGACGGCGCGGGCTGGGACAGGAATGGAGAGTGGTCGGCGTCCCACTCGATGATCTCATCCGCGTGTGAGGCCATGATGCGCAGGACGTCGGGGTGGATGGCTTGGTCTCGTCGGCACACAACGTACGTCGACGGGACGTGATGCCATGCGGGGTCGGCACCGTCAATGGGTGGACCACCAGCACCAGGGACGCTGCGGAGTCTTGCAATCGCGGCCGCGGCGTCGTCGTCATCCGCGTCTGCGTAGAAGCATTCGCGTGCCCGAGAAGCGTCGACGGTGACACGACCGTCGACGTCAACAGCCGCGTCGTGGAGGGGGACGTGACGGCTGAACCACAGCGGCCCATGGCTCCTCGTTGTCGTCGACCATGAACGCGCAGAGGTAGACAAGGTGTCCGACCGGCAGCTCGCGTGCTGCTGCGCTGATCACTAACCCGCCGTATGAGTGGCCGCACACGACCACGTCTGGACCCGCCCGCTCAATCGCTGCGCGCGTTACGGCAACATCATCAGCGAAGCCGGTGAATGGCAGCTCGACGGCGTCGGCAGCGACCCCGAATCGGTCCAGGTCGCCCATGACGCCGTCCCACGCCCAGGAACCGTGCGAACGCGCCATGCACCAAGACCACGCTCATCGCGTCCTCTTTCTCCGAGAAGCGAGGATAGAAGACGCGAGTGAGCGTTCTCGACGTGCGGTGCGGTACAACTTCATCCTGATGCTCAAGCGGAACGCCTCCTTTGACCCAGCGGCGGATCCGAGCAAGATCAAGCTCACGTGGCTTGGGAGCAGCTGACACAACCCGACAGCGTAGAAGTCGTTCGACGCACGCTCTCCAGCGCCGCGAGCGCCCGGACCGCCCACATCTACGAGCGCATGAGGAGCACAGCCGGCGACACCCGCCGACCGCGTCCGATATCCCCGGCCACGCGGCCGCAGCGGCGCGTCATCGAACGCCGGTTATACGGGTGATCGATTGGCGCAGTCGTTCGCCGGCCGTTCCGCCGTGTGTACTCCGGGCGGGTTGAGCCGATCGACGTCGTCGGGCTCAGCTCACGAGCTGGTCGAGCAGCCAACTCGGCCCGACCACCTTGCCGTTCGCCGTTCGTACTCGCGCGGCGAGGGCGCGGTCGGCGGTGACCACGACGACGCCGCTGTGGGTTTCGGCGATGGCAGCGATCGTGTCGTCACCCTCGCCTGGCGCGTGCACGACCGCGACGCCGTCAAGCTCGGCCTCGTCGGCCCCGCGACGGGCTTGGCCCTCGAGCACGAGGGTCACCGGTGGCTCCAGCCTTCCTGCGCTCACCGTTGCCCGTACCTGCTCGGTGAATCGTCGTGCTGCGCCCGGCCGATCGCGCCACCAACCATTCGGTCGGGAGCCGATGACGTTGGCGGCGTCGATGACGAGCATCTCGACAGACTTGCGCAGGCTCGCCCGGACGGGGAATAGCACCCGAAGCGAGTCCCGCCCGATGCGCCCTTCCAACGCCCGATTGCCGGCGCCCGGCAGAGGATCAGCCCTGTCCCGTAACACTCCGCGCCGAGCGGACGGCGACCGTCACTGATCGCCGGCTCGGTGTCATTGTAAAGTCCTCCCCACGCGCTGTGCCTCCGTCACTTTGGGCGTTCGTGCGGTGGCGATCGGACTGGGCGTCAAGCGCCCAGACTGGTCTGACTTGCGGCGTGGGAGACGGCCACCACGTCGGCGTGGAGTCGACCTCGGTCGGCGACGACGATGCCGTGCCGGCGGGCCCACGCCCTCCCGTCTGCGCTCGTGGGTTCGGGTGGTGCCACGACTCCCGCTCGGAGGAGTTCGGCGGCGGCCTACTGCTGGGCGAGCGGGCGCGTCTCGGCGAACACGATCGTCACGCTGGGAAGCGGGCGGCCGCCTCACCGAGTCCGTCGCCGACTGCGGCCAGCCGGCCGGAGCGTGGTCGAGCTTGAACACTGCCGAGTAAAGATCGTCGACGACCACCGCCGAGTTCGGCACGGCTGCGAGATCTGCGAGGAGGTGGCGCAACTTGCCGCCCGTCAGCGTCGACACGAGATCGGCGAGTGACTTGCGCTCGCAGCGACGATCCGATCGTCGAGCTCGACCGGAGGCGTCCGCCGGGAACGTACGCGCTTTGTCGTCGCGGCACGGCGAAGTTGGGTCGTGCTAGCGGCTGGGTGTGCTGACTGCGGTAGATGACGTCCCGGCTCCATGCCTTGGCGCGAACACCAACTGCAATCGATTCTCCCGGGAGGAGTCGAGCACGAGATCGACGGCTGCGCGGCGCCGCCCGCAGACGCGCACGGGACGTTCCAAGATGTCCGGCTTCGTTTGGCAGCCGAGGGCACGGTGGCGGTACAGCCTCGCGGTGCGCGGCCACACGTCGCGCACCATGAGCACGATCACCCTGGCGGCCATCGGGAGCCGCGAGGTGGGGGAGTGTCGGACTCTCCCCCCGGGTGCTGAGCCACATGAACTCGCGGACGAAATCTCACGGTACGACGCCGGGTGTGCGTGGACGGGACACGGAACGACGGAACTCGAGACGGCGAGTCCACGTGAAGCGAAACGCGTATGCGCGTGTGGATCCTGGCGGTCACCGGCGCACGAGGAGGTCAGCGACGACTGCGGTCGGAGCCGCGGGTGCACATTCACCCACACGGGACTGAATCCGGGCGGCTGCGGGAGTGAGTGCGGGTGTTGCTGCGGGAGTCGATTTTGATTCCCTTCCCCAAATGTTAGCGGACCGCGCGGCTCCTTCACAAGACAATCATCGACGCTTACACGGACGAATGCAGGACCGTGTCGTCACGCCAGGGCCACGGCAGAGCTGATTGCAAGTTGATGACTTCTTGGGACGCATTGGGCTCGCGGGTGGGCCTTCTCTCGTGCATGAGGGGGTCGACGCGTCCCGATGCACGATCGGGCCTTTGGTGCCGCCCTTCCGAAACTTGAGG
>JBBQTN010000292.1:0-5981 GCA_038213195.1 Acidimicrobiales bacterium
GATCAACCCGATCAACGAGCTGTTGCAGAAGAAGTACGTCGCACCGCACACCACCAGCGCCACCGTCCAGCGCACCGTGAACTCCGTCCCGCCGAGCACGCTCCTGCCACCGAGGATGTCCTGGAAGAGGAGCCCCGGCACCGACCAGGCGAGCACGTACTGGGCGACGTTGAACACCGTCTTGAGTGGCCGCTTGCGCGACTTCAGGTCGCCGAGCAGCGACGCGATCGCCTGTGCCGCGATCGCCGGGAACGGGCCGAACGACATGAAGATCGCGAACGAGAACGTCGTCGAGGCAACGATCTCCTGGACCCCGGTCGGCCGCGCGATGGTGACCGGTCTGACCTCGCACACGCAGACCAGCAGCCCGAACAGGACCAGCTCCAGCCAGCGACCCCTGATGATCAACACCTCACCGGAGCCGAACAACACGACCAACGCGATAGCCGCGACGAAACCGACGCCGCCGACGAACGCGTTGACGCGAACCATCTCGCGACCCGCGCCGCGTCCGCCGCTCACCGAGCGCCTACCCAATCCAGCGGGACTGTCGGGCCGGGCCAGACCAGCCCGACCCGCTCACGGTTGGATCACCACTTCAGCGATGAGGCGTGCACTCCGACTCTCGTCATGAGCGCCGCCGCGACCATTGCGGCCGGAACGATTCGGGCGATACACAGCTTCCACTTGACCTTCATGCTGACGGCTCCTTCTCGGTTCACAAGATCCATCGGCGCACCACGACGGGCCTTGAGTTGTCTTTCGTAACGGGCTCCGACATGCAAGGAACCGTCCGCTGAAGGGGTGCGCTGTCTCATCCCGTCAGCGCGACGAGCGAGGGTGAAGGTCTTGCAGTCCTCAGATTCTGTGCGGCTCGATCATGTTGCGCTTCGCGGCGCCCGGTAACTCGACGTGGACGGTCGTCGCCTCATCGGGAGAGTCGCTTCGTGCCTCGATCCACTCGACCGGAAGTCCGAATTCGCGCGCTGCTCGATGAGGCAGGTCCATGTGCAGCCAGCGAGACACACCAGCGGGAAGCGTCGAGATGAGAATGCTGCTGTAGCGGGCGGTCGTCAACGCCTCGCTGATCGCCCGTAGCGGATCGGCGGCCCCCACCGCCCCGGTCGCTTCGACACCTGCCGCCTGCAAACCCTCCAACGCCTCTCGGAGGCGACGCTGAGCGTTCTCGGCAGCAGTTCCGCCCGCCGCGGCCTGCTCGTCGACGGGCTGCGTGGCCGGAACAAGAATGTGAATCAGCTCGCCCTCGTGTGCCCGCAAACTCACGGAGTGACGCAGGGCACTGCCACCCAAGGTCTGGTTCGCCACGACGAGGCAACGCACGGTCATGTCCATCTCCCTCGGCACGATGGCAACGCGGGGCACGCTGACGCTCGTTGATGCTAGCCAGGCGCAATCACCGGGCGAGGACCTGCACCGGTGTGCCCGGCCGTGCCACATCGCCCGGTTCCGGTCGAGGTGGCCGGCGAGCTCGTTGAGGAGTCGCATCGACTTTGGTGCGGGCCTCGTTGTCGGTGCAGGCGTCGAACCCGAAGCTCGTGTAGGTGAGCAGCTCGAGGGCGTCGGGAAGGTTGCCGTGCCATACGTGCCACTTCGCCCGCCCGACATCTCGACGCAATTCCTCGGCGACCGCGGCCACACCTTCGGTGGCGCTGTCGCCCTCGTCGCTGTCGTCGGGTTCGGTATCGGGGTCGGGGGCGTCGTGGAGGCCTTTCATGGTGTTGGCGAGCACGGTGAAGCGCGTGGCGATGTGGAACCAGTCCAGGATGTACTCGCTGGTCGGGTTGATCAGTGCGGTCCAGCCGGCAAGATCGACCGCACCGTCGGACAGGACGGTGACCAACTGGTTCGCCTGGAGGCCTTGGGCGAGGAGCGTGTCGCGGATCCGTCGACGAGGTCGGGTATCGATGGTCGGGACGAACCCGAAGCGTCGCACCCGCCCGTCGTGCGCGGTCACGGTGCCGCACACGGCTTGGAACCAGCCGTCGCGTCGCGACGTCTGGTCGCTGGAGTGCACATAGCCGCCATCGATGGTGACCACGAGCGGCGGGCACGGCAACGCGTGCAACGCCCGCGGTGACCCATCCACGTGGGTGCGATAGCTGGTGAGCGGTGGACCGCGCCAGTTGATCGTGATGAACGAGAACATCCGGTGCTCGATCCGGTTCCACTTCGAGGTGCCCGGCAGGTAGTGGCAGACTCGCGTCGCCTCAGCTGGCGACCAACAGGCCTCCTGGCGTGCGAGCCGCGCCCAACAGCACCGCCGCTGACTGCACCAACCCGGAGGTGATCAGCGTGTTCAGCTCCGGACTGGCCAGATCCAACAGCGCAGTGGCTGCCACCGGCGCCGGGATCCGTCCGCCGTCGCGCAGCGTGATCACAGCCCGAGCCAGACGGGCCCGCTCCACCGGCGTGTCAACCATCGCCACCACCGGCGGCACCGCTGCCTCCAACGCGTCAACATCGTCGTCGATCGCGTCCAACAGGGCGTTCACCTCGAGCGTCACCAACCGCGGCACCGCCACCTGCAACGACGAGTCGAGCCGTGGAAGCTCAATCATCACCGCGTGCAGACCCTCGATCTCCTCCCGAGTGAACCGCACCAGCACCAGCGCCGCCGGTGTGACCAGACCACCGAGAAACGTCTTCGCCAGCTCGGCCTGCGACGGACCCGAGCGCACCCCGCAGCAGAACTTCGTCTTGCGGCCACTGCCGCACTCGCACTGTTGGTTCCGACCGCGACTCGCCACGACAGCGCACCTCCCGTCGACCTCAGCGAGAACGTACCGCCCCGATCACCCCGATGAAGGGACCCACCCACCCACGGATGCGGCAGAAGAGTCAGACTTATCGCAGGCGTCGGGTGAGTCGGCGTCGTGTTCGTCGGTGCCCGATCGAGTCGGGGACGACGAGGCGTTCGCGGTGGCGTTCTTGTTGGATGGCTTTCGCGGCGACTTGGATTGCTCCTGAGGCTGGGACTGCGAGCAGGGCGCCGATGATCCCGAAGATCTGGACGCCGAGTAGCACGCTGAGCAGGACGACGAGTGGGTTGACGTTGACGCGCCGTGACATCACGGCGGGGTACAGGATGCTGTTTTCGATTTGCTGGTAGATGACGAAGAACGCCAGGGCGATGAATCCGGCTGTGGGGTGATGGAGGAACGCGGCGAGGACCCCGACGGCGGCACCGAGGGTGGCGCCGACGAGTGGGATGAGGTCGGCGAACGCGACCCACAGCGCGATGACGATGGGGCTGGGCACGCCAAGGGCGACGAGGCAGATGAATGCGGTGGTGCCGGCGACGAGGCTGATCAACAGGTTGCCGATCATGTAGCCGCTGACCGCGGCGGCGGCGTCGGTTGCTGTTCGTCGGACCGATTCGCGTCGACGGTAGGGGACCAGGTTGAGCGTCGATTTGGCGATCGTGGGTGACTGGCTGAGGAACAACACGGTGAGCACGGTGATGGTCACGAAGGCGATGATCCCGCCGATCACTGCCGTCGCGTATTGGAACGAGGAACTGCTGAGCTTGTCCGCGGCCTTTTGGAGTTCATCTTTGTGGTCTTGGATGTAGGTGTTGAGGTGCAGTTTGACGACGAGCTTGCCGAAGGTTCCTTTGCCGGCGGCGGCGTCGTTGATGGTGCCGGGTAGGTCGCTCAAGGTGGCGATCAGCTGGTTCTTGACCGGGAGGAAGAACACGGTCAACAGCCCGATGACTGCGGCGAGGGCGCTGAACACGACAATCCCGGTGGCGAGACCACGCCGGTCACCGACTCGACGTTGAACGCGTCGCACGCCGGGAGCGAGGACGATCGCGAAGAACCCGGCGATAACGATCCACGTGATCACGCTGACAGTGATCAACACGACCTGCACGAGGAGGTAGGTGCCCAGGACGATGCCGACGGTGGCGATGATGGTCCGCCATGGCACGGCCGCCCAGGTTCCTGTCGTGCTCACACCGGCTGCGCTCATCGCGTCGACCGGTGTGTCACCGATGATCACTCCACCATCGAGGTGAATCGAACTCATCTGACCGTCATGTCCAGGCATGGCGTTGAACACTCCCTCAAGGGTGCGCTAGGTGGAACACGACGTTGCCGAGAGCCTGATCTTCTTGATTCGTGCAGCCACTTGGCCCAGTCCTCCCGAAGCTGTCCCAGGACGCAAGGTAACGCGGTGAGTGGTCACGATGGGGGCTTCCGTCGGGCTCGGGTCTTGGGCTGCGCGGGTGGTGGGTTGTTGTTGTCGAGGTGTCGGTAGAGAGTGGCGCGGCTGACGCCGACGACCTGGGCGATGGCGGCCATGGTGTGTTGTCTGCTGGCGTGCATCTGGCGGGCGACGGTGAGCTTGTCGGCGGTCAGGGCGGGTGGGCGTCCGCCGACACGTCCGCGTGCTCGCGCGGCGGTGAGGCCGGCCATGGTGCGGTCGCGGATGAGGTCGCGCTCGAACTCAGCCAGTGAACCGAAGAGGTGGAACACGAGTGTGCCACCGGTGGTGGTCGTGTCGATGTTCTCGCTGAGTGACCGGAATCCGATCTTGCGGTCGGCGAGCGCAGTGACGGTCTCGATGAGATGGCGGAGTGATCGACCGAGCCGGTCGAGGCGCCACACGACGAGGGTGTCTCCCGGTCGGAGTTGGTCGACGACCTTGGCGAGCTCTGTGCGGTTGTCGAGGGTGCCGGAGGCTCTGTCGGTGAACACCCGGTAGCAGCCGGCGGCGTTGAGGGCGTCGCGTTGCAGGTCGGGGTTCTCGTCGAACGTCGACACGCGGGCGTAGCCGACAAGGTGACCCACCCTGCGAACGTACCAGAAACATTCGGTGTGGCGGGTGTGAGACGTTGCTTTCGCGCACGGCTTCTGACCCAACTGTTCGGCCGGTTGGCCGGCTTCGGGGTGTGTGTCTCAGAAACGAGCGTGTGTGATACACACACGCTCAAGGACCCCGGTCAGGGCACCCACGGCCCGCTGCGCTGCTCCCGCAGCCGCCGAGAACTCAGGATGCTGCGTCGATCCTCGTCACGCCCCAACCAGTCAGTGCCCGAGATGACTCGCACGCACGCTCATCGCCACTGGCCGCATCCTCGACGCCCGGCCACCGTCGGCGCGTCAGTGCGTCGCGAACCGGTATCCGACACCGCGCACGGTGGTGATCCATGTCGGCGTTGCGGGATCGTCGCAGAGCAGGCGGCGCAGCGTGTTGATGTGCGTCTTCAACGTCTTGGTCGACGACGCCCAGTGCAGATCCCACACCTCACCGAGCAGTTGCTTGCGGGTGACGACCCTGCCCGCGTGGCGAGCCAGGGCGAGGAGCAACGCGAACTCCTTCGGTCGTGGCTCGAGTTCGCGGTGATCGAGGAAGATACGGTGCGCACGACGGTCGACGCGTAACCGGCGCGCCGATCGTGATCGGCGCGTCCGCGTCCACGACGCTGGCGGCACACGTGGGCGCGCACCCGGGCCAGGAGTACCGCCGGCGACATCGGTGTGACCAGGTAGTCGCTGGCCCCGGCGTCGAGACCGGCAACGATCTGACCGTCGCAAGCGTTCGCGGCGACGAACACGACTGGGAGGTGCGGGTGGTGGCTGCGGATCCAGCGGCACAACGTCAACGCGTTGATGTCGCCAACCTCGACGGCGAGGAGAACCACGGCGGGAGGGGACGCCGTGATGATGTGCATCGCCGCGCACCCCGTCGTGCACCGCTGCACCGTGTACCCGTGGGTGCACAACGCGCCAACCACGTTTGCCGCAATCGTCGTGTCGCCCGCCACGACGAGCACCGACGTCGCCCCCCACGTCACCGTGCGACCGTATCCGGCGCGACCAACCTGCGCCGTGTAGTCGGCCAGGGCCGTCACCACCACTCGCCGGTGAGGGCGGGGTCGTTGAACAAGTCGGTGGGCCGGTCGTAGACGTTGAGCATGCGCAGGTCTGTGTGGCGGGTGTGGCGGGCGATGGTCG
>JBBQTN010000293.1:0-5882 GCA_038213195.1 Acidimicrobiales bacterium
GACCAGCCCCGGCGACGGGATCCGCCTCGGCACCGACAACGAGCGCAACGCCGACCACGTCGGTGACGCGGTCGCCGCGCTCGGCGCCGCCGAACACCACGCCGCGGCAGCCGCCGAGGCGCTCGCCCGGGCGCACAGCGCCGTCAGCCCCCTACGTCGCCCGCCAGCTGACCGTTGTCGACCCAGCGGGGGAGTAGGCGCCGTGGGTCACGGTCCGAATCGTGGGTGTCGACGAGCTGCTCGCGACGACCACCGTCGATGACGGCCGACCCTGTGCCTGCACCGGCTGTGGGTCGCCAACTTCAGGTCGCTTGCCGACGTGGAGTTTCGCCTCGGGCGGATCACGGTCGTCCAGGGCCCCAATGCCGCCGGGAAGACGAACGTGTACCGGGCGCTGCGGCTGCTCAGCCGCGGCGCGGGTGGTGAACTTGCTCGCGCCGTGCTGGCCGAGGGTGGCATGCCGTCGATGCTCTGGGCGGGTGAGCGCAGCCGCAGCCGCACTGCGAAGCCGGTGCGCTTGACCGTCGGTGTCAAAGTCGGCGACCTGAGCTACGAGCTCGCGATGGGCCTGCCGGTCGGGCCGATCGAGGCGGACCATGAGTCCGAACTTCCGAGCCGGCTCGTGCACCGGCTGGTCGTCGGCGAGCGAGGAGGCCGTCGGCCATTCGTCCTCGACGGTGAGGTCAAAGAGGAACGGGCCTGGTTCGGGTCGAAGGTGACGCGGCACACGACGTTGCTCGATCGTGGCGCCCGTTCTGCGACGGCGCGCACCGACGACGAGCTGGTGACGTTCGCGGCGACGCTCGATCCGTCCGAATTGATCCTCGGCCAGGTCGGTGAACCTGGCCGGTTCCCTGAGCTGTTCGACGTGCGCGAACAGCTGCGCCGCTGGCGCTTCTACCACTCGTTCCCGACGAATGATGACGCATCGGCGCGCGCCGTGCAGATGGGGGTGCGCACGCCGGTGTTGGCCGACGACGGGCGGGACCTGGCTGCGGCGATCGCCACCATCGACGACATGGGCGGCGGGCCGGCGCTGCGTGACGCAGTCCGCCACGCGCTCGATGCCGAACTGGTCGTCGATGTCGAGCCGACCCGGGGCACGTTCGCTGTGGCGCTCGCCGTGCCCGGCGTGCGTCGCCCGATGACAGCAGCGGAACTGTCCGACGGCACGTTGCGCTTCCTGTGCCTCGCCACGGCCCTGCTCTCGCCACGGCCGCCGCAGCTGCTCGTGCTCAACGAGCCAGAGACCAGCCTGCACGCCGGCGTCGCCGAGGCGCTCGCCGGGCTCGTCGTCGGCGCCGCCGAGCACTCCCAGGTTGCGGCGCAGCGAGGATCGTTGCCCGGTGATATCGAACGAGTGCTGTGCTGTCGCCCGTCGCCGCGCCCAGCGCACGCCGAGCAGCGAGACGAAGATCGCGGCGACGTCGGTGAGGTTGTGGCCGGCGTCGGCGAGCCGGCCAAGCGAGTGGGCGACGAACCCGAAGATCACCTGGACGACAACGATCGCGGTGTTCAACACCGACGCGACCGTCAAGCGGTGCTCGCGCCGGCGGCTCAACGACCCAGCCCGGGCCAACCGGCGTCATGGCGGCTCTGTCGTGGTAGTCGTGGTCGTTCATTGACGTCGGGTGCGGTTCATGACGGTCAGCAACAGTCGGCGCATGTGTCGCCGTGCCAGGCTTCGCGGCCTTCGTGGACGGCGAGCGCAGCGATCAGCAGCCCGGCGATCGGGTCGGCCCACCACCAGCTGAGGGTCGTGTTGGCGACGAGCCCGGCGAGCAGCACCGCTGACAGGTAGGAGCACAGTTTGGTCTGGTTGGCGTCAGCGACAACGGTCGCGCTGGCCAACTGGCGGCCGGTTCGTTTCTTCAACCTGGCCAGGACGGGCATGACGATCAGCGACGCGATCGCCAGCCCAATCCCGACCGGCGAGTGATGAGGACGGGACCGGCCAACCAGGTCGATCACCGACTGGACGGCCACGTATGTGGCAAGTGCGAAGAAGCTGACAGCGATCAACCGCAGGGCGCGTTGCTCGCGACGATCGTCGCGGACGTTGAACTGCCACAAGATCACCAAAGCCGACAACACCTCGATCGTCGAGTCGAGACCGAACCCGACCAACGCGATCGAGCCAGCGCTCACCCCAGCGACCACAGCAACGACGGCCTCGAGCACGTTCCACGACACCGTCGCCCACGCCAACCACCTGACCCGCTGGCGCAGCGTCGCCGTCGACGACACGGGTCCACCAGCCGTCGCTAACGGCGCAGTGAGCTTGCCGTCTGGCCGGCTCACGGGCGCGTCGCCCGGTGCCGGAGGTGCTCACGTCCAAGGTCCAAGAGCATGCGGACATGGGCGTCGTCGAGGCTGTAGAACATCATCCGACCGTCCCGACGGACGCTGACCATCCCGGCCGTCCGCAACCAGCGCAGCGCATGCGACACCGTTGTTTCCGCCGCACCAATCGTCGCGGCGAGGTCGCACACGCACAGCTCACCCGCTTCCAACAAGGCGTAAAGCAACCGCGTCCGCGTCGGGTCCCCAAGCACCCGGAACCACTCCGCCAACCGGTCGGTCTCCGCCACCGTCGGGACCCTCGCCCGGGCATGTTCGACCCGCTCGACGTCGACCATCTTGACCTCGCAGACATCGACCACATCGCCGTATCCACTGCTGACCGTCACCGAACGCACCACCAACACGCTAGTTCAAATCATCTGAATGCATGTGCAGATGTAAGGATACGTACCACCGTGCGCTCGCCCGGGAGATCCATATCGATCATGCCGTGGCCGCCTGGGGGGCGCTGGTAGGAGGGCTCAAACCGTGCTGGGTGGGCTCAAACGCCGCCGGCCGCACCAAGCGCCACGACCTCACGGGCCACGTTTGCTCCGCCGGGCCACGTGGAACCGCGCCGGCCCCAAGCCCGCCGAGTAGAGGTCGGCGAGGATACCAGTCTGGCGCCAGCGGTGTGCCGTGTCGCCCGCCGACCCCAGGTCACGGTCTTGACGAGTCCCTACACCGCGAGCTGCGCCTCAGGTGCTCTGTAGAGGGGCATGCCACAGGTTCCGTGATCCGGAGTGCGCTCGGAAACGAACTAGTACTGCATGCATCTTGCAGTAGCGCATTGGTCCGAGCAAGAACATCGGGGGATCATGCGGATCGGAAGGTCAGTGTCGTTGGTGATGGTGACTGCATCGGTGGTGGGGTTGTGTGGCGCGTGCGCGAGCAGCTCCAAGAGCGGGGGCGACAGTTCTGCGGCGCAGGCGCTGGTGGCGAAGTTCAGCTGCCCGGTGGCTGCGACCTCGGCAGGTGTTGCGGCGTCGGGCCCGTTGGCTGGCGGCAAGTTGCAGGTGGTGACAACGGTGGCGCCGATCACCTCGATCGTGGCGAACATCGCCGGCGACAAGGCCGACGTCCACGGGATCATCCCGGAAGGGCAGGACTCGCACACCTATGAGCCGAAGCCGAGCGTGGCGGCCTTGGTGTCGAAGGCCGACATCGTGTTCGTCAACGGGTTGAAGCTCGAAGACCCGACGAAGGACATCGCCAACAAGAACATCCCCAAGGGCGGCGAGGTGGTCGAGCTGGGCACGTTGACGATCAGCCCGGACGAGTACATCTACGACTTCTCGTTCCCGAAGGACGGCGGCAAGCCGAACCCGCACCTGTGGACCAACCCGCCGATGGCGAAGTGCTACGCAGCGATCGCGGCCTCGGCGATGGCTAAAGCCGACCCGGCTGATGCGTCGTACTTCATGGACAATTACAGCCGGTACGCCGCGAAGATCGACCAGCTCGACGCGCTGATGATCAAAGCGACAGCGGTCATGCCGGCGCAGAACCGGGAGCTGCTCACCTACCACGACGCCTACGCCTACTTCGCCGCCCATTACGGGTGGAAGGTGATCGGTGCGATCCAGGTGTCGAGCTTCGAGGACCCGACCCCGAGGGAGGTCACTGCGCTGGTGAAGCAGATCAAGGCGGAGAAGGTCCCGGCGATCTTCGGGTCGGAGGTGTTCCCGAGCCCGGTCCTCGCGCAGCTCGCCACCGAGACCGGGGTCAAGTACGTCGACAAGCTGCGCGACGACGACCTCCCCGACGCACCGGGCAACCCCGACCACTCCTACCTGGGGTTGATGAAGTTCGACTTCGCGACGATGGTCGCCAACCTCGGCGGTGACGCCACCCAGCTGACGGCGTTCGACGCCGCCGACGTCGTGACCGATCATGCGGACTACCCGCAATGACGACAAACGTCCAGCCTCGGGCCGTGCGGCCCGAGTCGATCGATCCGCTGGTTCGGCTCGACGAGATCACCTGTTGCTACGCGAGGGGGATGCCGGTGCTCGAGGACGTGTCGTTGTCGATCAGGTCGGGGACGTTCACCGGGATCGTCGGACCGTCCGGATCCGGCAAGACCACGGTGCTGCGGTTGTTGCTCGGACTGGTCCACCCGCAGGTCGGCGCGGTGGTCCGTCGGCCGGGTTTGCGGATCGGGTATGTGCCGCAGGTGGAGACGATCAACTGGAACTTCCCGGTGACCGTCGCCGAGACGGTGCTGATGTCGGCGCGCAACGGGCGCCGTTGGCCGTGGACCAACACCGCTGAGAAGGCCGCCGTCGCCGATGTTCTCGACCGTCTCGGGATCGGTGATCTCGCCCACCGGCACATCCGCGAGCTGTCCGGCGGTCAGCAGCAACGGGTGTTCATCGCCCGCGCACTGTTCAGCGACCCGGAGCTGTTGTTGATGGACGAACCCACCTCCGGTGTCGACGTGCGAACCCGCCACGAGATGCTGCACCTGCTCTCCGAGCTCCACGACGGCGGCATCGCAATCGTGGTCACCACCCACGACCTCAACGGTCTCGCCGCACACCTGCCCCACCTGGTCTGCCTGAACACCCGAGTGATGGGCGTCGGCGCCCCGTTCGACGTGCTCACCCCCGACATCCTCGAACGAACCTACGGCGCCCCGATGGAGGTCCTCGAGCACGCCGGGATGCCGCTGATCATCGAGGGTCGCCACCCGGCGACCGGACGTCTGAGCTTCTGATGTGGCAGACCCTGACCGAGCCGTTCCAGTACGGGTTCTTACGCCACGCGATCGTGGTGTGCACGATCGCCGGTGCGCTGTGTGGTTTGCTCGGGGTGTTCGTCACGCTGCGCGGGATGAGCTACATCGGTCATGGCCTGTCCCACGCCATCTTTGGTGGCGCGGCGGTCTGCGCGGCGATCGGCCTCAACTTCTTCGTCGGCGCCGGGGTGTGGGGTGTCGCCTCCGGGCTCGCGGTCGGGCGCGTCACCCGCCGGCGGGCGATCGCCGCCGACGCCGCGATCGGGGTCATCACCACCGCCAGCTTCGCGTTCGGGATCGCCCTCCTCGGCCTGTACTCACGGGTCAAACAGAGCATCGAGGCCACCGTGTTCGGCAGCGTCCTCGGTGTATCACTGACCGACATGTGGACGATCATCGCGATCGCCGTCGCGACAGGGATCGTGATCATCTCCTTCTACCGACCACTGCTGTTCACCACCTTCGACCCCGAAGTCGCCGATGTCTCCGGCGTCAAGACCGGCCGCATCGACGCCCTGCTGATGCTGCTGCTCACCTTCGCGATCTTGGCCAGCATGAAGGTCCTCGGCGTCACCCTCATCGCCGCCGCGCTCGTCATCCCACCGACCGTCGCCCGGCTCCTCACCAACTCGTTCAAACGGATGCTCACCATCTCCACCTCGATCGGCGCGTTCTCCGGTCTCGTCGGCATGTACCTCAGCTACCACCTCGACATCTCCTCCGGCGCCACCATCGTCCTCGTCAACTTCGTGCTCTTCGCGATCGTGTTCGCCTTCACAGGACCCCGCGCCCTCCGCCG
>JBBQTN010000294.1:0-5858 GCA_038213195.1 Acidimicrobiales bacterium
ACGGATCAGCCCGCTCGAGGGTGTCGACAAGCGATTTCAGCGTCTCGAGCTCGCTCGACCGGCTGGTTTCGAACTGGGAGACCGCCGGACGGCCTGGGCCCAGCCGGTCGAGATACCACGCCGCCAGGCGACGGGCCGTCAGGTGGTCGAGCAACGTGGACCGTGGCGCCTCCCCGACCACGCGACAACCGACGGCGTCGGCTACTGCAACGTCGATGGCAGACGGATCGGAGATCACGGAAAGGTCGACGAACCACACTCCGTCGGGCCACTCGTCGGCCAGCCGCAGTCCAAGCTCAGTGACAAGCCGGGTCTTGCCGACGCCGCCCGGCCCAACGATCGACACCAGGCGGCCGGATCCTGTCAGCTCGGCGAGTCCCTTGACGTCGTCCTCGCGTCCGATCAGCCGGGTCCGCGGCCGAACCAGGTTGTGGCCGTCGGCCGGCACGGCGCGTAGCGCGGTGCTCGGGCTGACCATGCCGCTGGTCACCGCGCTGAACAGCTGTACAGGCTCGTCGAAGTCCCGAAGGCGGAAGTGGCCGGCCGGCACCAGCCTCACCCCGGCGACCGGGCCGGCGAGCCCGGCGGCGTGCTCGGACACGACGATCTGGCCACCGTTGGCGGCGGAGACGACCCGGGCGGCCTGGTGCACGGCGAAGGCTACGTAGTCGCCGTCGCGCGGGTAGGCGAGCCCGGCATGGACACCCATTCGAACCCGCACCAACCCATCAGGCGGCCACTGCTCGGATTGCAGGTATCGCTGCGCGTCGGCGCACGCCGCGATTGCTGCGCCAGCGTCAGCGAACGCCATGAAGAAGGCATCACCCTCGGTCTTGACCTCGCAGCCACCATGCTGGTCCCATGCCGCCCGCAACAGCTGGTTGTGGCGCTCGAGCAGCGGCGGGTAGGCGTCGCCCAGCCGCCGGAAGAGGCGCGTCGATCCCTCGATGTCCGTGAATACGAAGGTCACCACGCCGCTGGGCAGCTCGGTCACGCCCGTGAGATTATGCCGTCCAAGACATCCAGTGGTGCCTGGACGGCGCATGTGGCACCGTCGCCCGAACGTCGAGGTGGTGGGGCTGGTGACGACTGGCGCCCGCCGCGCTCAGTCGGCTCATGGACAGTCTCTTACGGCGATGGCCACCGTCGTGATCTCCATTTTGGGGCGGCGGTTCGAGCTCATCGGGGACCGCTCACACTTGCGGTTCGTAGATCATCGGTTGCGAGGAAGCTGACGAGGACAAGAGCTGCGAGGAGTCCTGAGGTGTCTGACGAACTCGGCACGGAGGAGAGCAGGACGGAACCTGTCGTCGTCCTGCTCACGGATTTGGGGGCATTCAGATTCGACGATTCTGTTCCTTGGACAAGATGAAGGATGATGAGGACCCATGACAGTTCATCGAGCCACTCGCGGACGGGTATCCGCCAATCGACTTCGGCCCTGACGCCATGCCACATTAGGCTCGGTTGCCCTGTGAGATCGGCGACTCCAACAGCGATCCCGAATCCTCACCGCCCGGTCGTCGCGAGAGTTGACGAGCAATGACAGGACGTTATTGCGCAAACGGACTGGTTGGCCAGTCGACGGAGGTGCCGAGCGCTGACTCTGACAGGAGCGAGGTTGTGAATCTCGATGAGATCGCCAGTCGTACCGCGTTCATCACCGGCGGCGCCGAGGGCATCGGGCTCGGCATCGCCCGTGCCCTCGCCGCCGTGGGCGCGAAGGTCGCCATCGCCGATATCAACACCGACGCCCTGGCCGCCGCCGAGCATGAGTTGGCCGCAGTCACCACGGCGATGGCCGTCACGTTGGACGTGCGCGACCGCGATGGTTATGCCGACGTCGCCGACCGGGTCGAAGCCGAGCTCGGGCCGGTGAGCCTGTTGTTTAACAACGCCGGTGTCGCCGGGTCCACGTCGCCGGACAAAATGAGCTACCAGACGTGGGATTGGGTGATCGGGATCAACCTTCACGGCGTCTACAACGGCATCCAGACGTTCGTCCCGCGCATGATCGACCGTGGTGACGGGGGCTACATCGTCAACACGGCTTCCGGGGCCGGGCTCGTCGTCGCTTCCTCCGGGTTTCTCTACGCCACCTCCAAGTTCGGAGTCGTCGGTCTGTCCGAGGCGCTGCACGGCGAACTGTCCCGCTTCGACATCGGCGTCAGTGTGCTGTGTCCCGGACCGGTGGCAACCGACATCGTCCTCAACACCGCCCAATCGCAGCCGGCCGGCCACGACCCGTCGATCGCAGTCAAGGAGGCTTTGGCGAGGTCCCACGAGTGGCTGGCCCGGGGCACCCCGCCGAACGCCGTCGGCCAGATGGTCCTCGACGCGATCATCGCCCAGCGGCTTCACATCCTCACCGACGAACTCATCGCCGACATGGTCGCGCAGCGCGCCCAGCGCATCCTCGACGCCTTGCCGAGTGCCCTCGGCTCGTGAACACGCACGCCCACCCCCAACCGCCATCACCGTCGACAGCTGCCGCGACCTCGCCCGGTCCGCCACCTGCACCTGATCGAACGCATCAACACATCGCGAACCCCGCATCGAAGGCGGCGCAGATGTGTCGTCGATTGGTCTCGTCGATCAGCGGCCCTCGAACACCGGCGGGCGCTTGTCCCGGAATGCCCGGATCCCTTCGGTGTGATCAGCCGACGACAGCGTGATCGCCTCGGCAGTCGACGCGTAGTCCAGCGCCGCCGTGAAGTCGAGGTCGAGGCCGCGGTACACCGCCGCCTTTGCCAGCGACAACGCCAGCGGCGGGCCCTGGGCGAGGCGCTCGGCGAGCTCGGCGACCCTGGCGCCCAACTCGTCGTGGGGCACCATGCGACTGATCAGTCCGATGCGCAAGGCCTCGTCGGCGTCGATCACGTCGCCGGTCCAGATCAGCTCCAGCGCCTTGGCGACGCCCACCAGCCGCGGCAGGAAGTACGTCCCACCCGTGCCCGGGAACAAGCCGACCCGGCTGAACACCTCACCGAAGCGAGCGCAATCCGAGGCGATGCGGATGTCGCAGGCGAGCGCCAGGTCGCACCCGCCCCCGACGGCGACACCGTTGACAGCGGCGATCACCGGCTTCTCGCACTCGCGTACCGCACGGATCACACGCTGCAACTCACGCAGCACACCGCGCTTGACGTACGGGCCCGCCGGCTCGCCACCTTCGTCGGCCGGCATCGTGCGCAGATCCCCGCCAGCGCAGAACGAACCGTCCGCACCGGTGAGCACGACGACACGCACCTGCCGATCAGCATCGGCGCGACCGAGCGCGTCGATCAACTCAGCCTGCATCGCCGCCGACATCGGATTGTGCAACTCGGGACGGATCAAGGCGACGGTCGCGACGTGATCTCGTCGCAAAAACGTCAGCTCCGTATACTCGTTCATCTGAGCGTCCCCTTCCACGACACGGTCAGGCACCAACTCCGGCCATCATGCCGCCAGCTCGTCGTCGAGGAAAGGGCACGTGCACAGCAGGTGTGCGCTCACGTCGCTTCCGAGATCCGTGCCAGGTTTGCCGGTCCAAGGTGTCAGCGATCGCCGGCACGAGGGCGCTGGTCCGGGCGGCGGGCGAGCCGGGCTGGACGTCAGCGTCGATCGAGCTACTGCTTCTCGGCATCATTGATCCGTCGCACACGGTCGCGAGCGTCCTCCTCCGTAGCCGTCTCGGCGATGCAGACGAACTTGGCTTCCCAGCCGTGAAACGAACCGCGACCACCCACCATGCCTCGTCATGCCGATCGAGGCGACGGAGAACCGGCTCCACGATCCAGTCGCCGACGATCGCCACCGGCAGCGTGACGAGCCGCACAAGGTATGCCAGCAACAAGCCAGCTCCAGGGTCCTCGAACCTTTCGGCGCCAAACACGTTGCCGGTCTTGAGTCGGAACAGCCGGTACTTCAAACGAGCTCGCAGAGACAGAAACCTGCCTTTCCGAAGACTCGCAATGGCCTCGGGGGTCCCGCTCCTCATGAGGCAGATGTCGGCGTACTCGCTCGGATCGGTCGTGGATCGGTCGACGGCCGCCACCGGCTGAGCCACGGGGCGGATCGGCAACGCCTCACGCAGGAACGTCCCCTACCGCGCGGGCGTCGACACGAAGCAACTGCGGCAGATCGCCGGCCTGGTGGCGCCGCAGCTCGCGTGCTTGTACGCCTGCCTGCACCGTCGACCATTCGCACGTCCGCGTGAGCCACGTCGCGATCACCTCCGGATGATCACGTCCCACTGCGTTCATGGGTGTGTTGATTGGGTGCCCGTCCACCAGCTCGGGTCGGACATGAGTGATGACGGCTGCGGTTGGATGAGCGCGTGTCCTCGGCGACGATCACGGAGCACGCCGATCTCGGCGATGTGATGGACATGCTCGGTCAGCATTGTCGTGACGAGGCGCACGACCGGAACCGTTTCGCCACAGTGGGCGGGCCGCGGCTCGAACACCGACTCGGTGCTGAGCCCATCCACGTCGGCGATGAAGGCGTCCTGCGCTCCATGCAGCCACGCCAGCCCACCGCTGGCGTCAGCGGGTACGTCGACGTGGTTCAGGTCCGGGCGTGTGCCGTCGAAGGCGAACTGTCGGTAGATGTCCGTCCACGCGGCGAGATGAATCACACGCCACGCGATCGTTGTCGTCGGAAGTGGGTCTGGCGGCGGCGACGCGTCTTCGCACACGAACTCGCCGGACCCCCAGCCACGAACCGCCGAGGCGCGCCTGCGAACTGACCAACACGGAGACGTCGGTTCCCAGAAGTACTCGTCATCCGTCACGCCCTCGAGCACCCGACGCGAATTCAGCCAGGCGTGGCGCAACTGGACCCTGAGCACCTCCGCAGCCGACGGCAACGACACGCCGCTGACACTAGGTCCACCCACGATCCGCCCAACGAGCAAGCCTTTCACCACGCCGAGCTGCCTCGATCGCCTGACCACCAGGCCGCGCGGATATCGCCCGCCGGCAGGGTCGGCACATTCCACACCCCCGCCGCCGAAGCTGCCCACCATCGCCTGGATCAACGAACCCAGCCCGGAAGCACTCATCAAACCGCTGAACAACTTGTCTCACCGGGCTTGACAGGTTCCGCGGGTGTCGCGACTCAGTGAGGTCCCATCGGTCGATTGATCGCGAGTGGAGGAGAATCCCGAAGTTCGAACTCGAGTGGATCCTTGCAGCGCTCCGAGCCCCTCATCTGACCTCATGCCGTGTGACCGCCAGGTGGCTCAGCGAGAAGGTCGGCGACTACCTCGTCGAGGTCGAGCATGGTCCCTGCCGCCATGCCTCGCTCGATCACAGTTCGGTCGAGCGTGGTGCGGGCGACGATCCGCTCGATCTCGTCGTGGTCGTTGCGCGTCGCGATCGGATGCGCGTGCACGAGCCCGAGGAGGGACAACCCACGATCGGTCTCGCCGGCGGTCAGCTGCCAGTCCGCCTCGACAAGCAGGCAGAAGGTCAATGTGCTGGTCGCGCCGATCCTGGCCAGGTCGGCCATGGCCTCGCGCCCGGCTGCTCGGCTGGCGGTGGTGTCCCCGAGCCGGAGCCGTGCCTGAGCGAGGTTGCTCATCGCGACGGCGACGAGCACCGGGTTGTCGAGCTGGCGGAACAGGACCGCGGCGGCCTCGTAGTGCGCTGCGGCGCTGGCGTAGTCGTCGGCGGATCCATGAGCATCGCCGCGCAGGTGAGCAGCGACGCCGAGGCGCCCCCGGGCGGTGGCCTCGCGATGGACATCGCCGATCTGGCGGGAGAGCTGGAGGCAGACGAGCACATGTCGCTCGGCACGATCGAGGTCGAGGACCGCCTCGGCGATCGCAGCGAGGGCGTTGTTCGCCGAGATGAGTCCGTCGACGTCGGTGG
>JBBQTN010000295.1:0-5856 GCA_038213195.1 Acidimicrobiales bacterium
AGTACATGCGGGTGTAGTCGCCGCCGTCGATGGTCAGCACGGCGCCGTTGACGAAGCTCGCTCGATCTGAGCACAGCCAGACGATGGCGGCGGCGGTTTCGACGCCGTCCCCGAGTCGGTTCATCGCCGAGTGGCGGGTGAGTACATCGGCGCCGAACTCCGGTGCCGCGTCGAACGCCGGGTCCACCATCTCGGAATGGCTGAACCCGGGCGCGACCACGTTGCACCGCAGCCCTTGCGCGGCGTAGTCGATGGCCGCCGTCTTGGTAAGGCCGATGACGGCGTGCTTGGTCGTCGCGTAGGGCCCGTGCCCGAGGGGACTCGGCTTGTAGCCATACACGGAGGACACGTTGACGACCGAACCCGACCCTGCGTTGAGCATGACAGGGATTTCTACCGTCATGCACAGCCACACGGCGCGCAGGTTGGTGTTCATCACCTCATCCCAGTCGTGCTCGTCGACGTGGGCGACGGGTGTAGCGATTGGTCCGACGATCCCCGCGTTGTTCACGGCGCAGTCCAGCCGGCCGAATCGTCGCATCGTCTCCTCGACAATCGTCTCGACGTCGCTGCGAACCGTGACGTCAGCTCGAACGTATATCGCTCGACCACCATTGTCGATGATCGCCTGCGCGACGGCGCGACCGCGATCCTCACGCCGTCCAGCTACGACCACACACGCTCCTTCGCGTGCCATTTCCAACGCAGTTGCCTCTCCCAGCCCCGAGGTCGCGCCGGTCACAATCGCCACCTTGTCGTCCAGCGCGCCCATCGTTACCCCCCGGTTGTCCCACGACAAAGCGCAACCATAACTCCCCGATTGGGGGCGTCCGTAACCGAAGCGCCGCACCTCAGAGGTCCACCAAACCGACCAAACGAGCGCGCCGACGACCGTCGCTGGCAAGCCCGCGGTCGAGGACGCGGTACATCACCAACCTCGTCGTCCGCCACCGGCGGGTCTGCAGACTGCGTTGCGAAGCGCCTGGTTCGACAACAGCCTTCGGCAAACCTACGCGCGACGGTTGCGGGTGTTCGGGATGAAGCCTGACCCGGCGTTCTCGGTTGCCCTCGCTCCGTCCGGCTGCCCGGATTATCGGATGCCCGCCCGGCAGAAGTGCGAGGGGTGTCGCGAACGCTCCGCGCGTGCTGCGCGGCCCGATAGGGCGAGCTGGCCGAGGAGCGTCGCGTGGTCGAAGTACACCGATTCGCTCGTCAACCGATCCGCATCGAAGTGGTAGATGCAGCACGTCGGGACATCAACTGCACGCCCCGTCGGTGCGACACCGGCCCACTCAAGGTGGTGCGTGCCTTTGATCCGACCCTCGACGACGACGGCATCCTCAGCGTGTTGTCGACGCAGACCGCCCTGCGGTGGACGTTTGTGCTCTACGCTGCGCTTGGCGTCGTGATCCTGGTGCGCTATCGGACACTGTCGGCGGCGATTGAACCGTCCGTGGAGGCGCCACATTCGGCCCTCGGTCCGTCACGGCGGATCGTGTACCGACTTGCCGCGCTGTTCAGCCTCGACGCGTTCGGCGGCGGGTTCGTGCTCACCGCGCTCATTGTGCTGTGGCTGCAGCGACGGTTCGACCTGTCAATCGCGGTCAGCGGTCGCGATCTTCTTCTGGGCCGGCTTGCTGTCAGCCTTCTCGTCGCTCCTCGCCGTGAGGATCGCCGCCCGCATCGGGCTCGTGCGCACGATGGTCTTCACCCATCTGCCGGCGAACGGGTTCCTCGTCCTCGCCGCGTTCATGCCGACCGCAACGCTCGCCGTTGGCGCCCTGCTCGCCCGGTCAGCCCTGTCGCAGATGGACGTGCCGGTGCGGACCTCATACGTGATGGCCGTCGTCTCGCCGGCCGAGCGAGCAGCGGCGGCGAGCGTCACCAACGTGCCGCGAAGCCTCGCCTCCGTGATCCCACCGGTGATCGCCGGCTGGCTCCTCGGACGCTCGGACTTCGGCTGGCCGCTCGTCATCGGCGGCACGACCAAGGCGCTCTACGACCTGCTCGTGCTGCGACAGTTCCGCAACATCCGACCACCCGAGGAAGGCGGATCGACACCCCACGGTCCGACGTCACGTGTCACCTAGTGGTCCGACTGTGGCCACCCAGAGCTTCCTCGTGGGGCGACCGCGAGCCGGCGTAGCGGACGCGGTCGCTGATCGGAGCCCGGGTTATCCAGACGCGCTTCGTCTGCCCTCGGTGCCAGGATTTCATGCGTGTCGTGGTCTGCCTACCCGCTTCCGCCCATCGACGCGGCGCGACGCTGCTGATGAGGAGGAATGCTCGGCGTGTCGCCAGCTTCGCCTCGACGGCCCGAGCCCGGCGACCTACGAACTGATCCCAACTGACGGTGGCGGCTGGCGGGCGTGGGCGGCACGGCGCAGCTCCTGAGTACGCGACCTCAGGCCGGCGTTCGGCCGCTCCTCCCTTGGGCATGTTTTCGGAGCATTATGGGACAGGGGGGACGGCGTTGCTTGGTTAGCGCGGAGGTTGGGGACACTGAGGGGCGCCTCCTGTCGCCCCTCGGCGAGATCTACGACGGCAAGACCTACCTCTTCTGACGCTCGCTGCGGACCGGCGCGACCGGACGGTTCGTTCGCGCAACTCGCGGTGGGTGATGATTCCTCGATGACTGATCAACGAGTGTCCGCCAGCCGCCGCATCAAGGCATCAGCGCACGCGCTGTTCGAGATCGTCACGAGTCCCGACGGCCACGTGCGCATCGATGGATCGGGCATGCTCGAGGCTGCGCCCGACGCACAGCCGCTCAAGGCGGTGGGCGACGTGTTCGACATGGACATGGACCGCACGCCGCTCAATGACATCCCTGGGTTGGTGAAATACAAGGTTCGCAACACGGTGACGCAGATCGTGCCGGACGAGTTGGTGGAGTGGACGATCGGGGGAATCGATCAACCTCCTCTCGGTCACGTGTACGGCTGGAAGTTGGACGCGGTGAACGACAGCGAGACCGACGTCACCAACTACTGCGACTGGACGAACATCACATCCGAGTTGCGCGCTCGTCGTCCCGATTGGCCGATCGTCCCCGTGGCGATGCTCGAGCAGTCGGTGGCAAAGCTCGACGAGATCGCCACCGGCGGCTGACGGAGCGCTCGCGCCAGTTCCGGTGTTCATCCATGGCCCCGCCTCGACGGGCGCGTGCAACTGGATGATGTCTCCCTCCGGGCCGCGTCCTGCACAGCCACGCTGAATTCTAAATGATCATACCCGGTCGGGCAAATGGCTCGTCACCCAGCGCTTCGCCCGGATTATGTGAAGCAAGCCGCAGATCGCACCAGAGCTACTTAAACTGTTCTCCGGCGTCTCCTGCGCCGCAACCAGGGCACGGGCCGGGCTCCTTGATCCGGCATCGGTATCGGGCGCGCTCATGGACCGGCGTACCGTCATTATCCGGGTCCCGCACCTACCGTCTGAGACGCTTGCGTTCCACGACAATCACGCTCGCGACGGCCATGAGCGGATCAACCGTGGCGGCCCATCCCAGTTGTATCTACAGAGTGACGACTCACGGGCAAAGGTGTGGCGACCCGAAGCGCCAGGTCGCCAGGCCAATCAAAACTGCACTGGGGGGGCCGTTGATCCTCCACTCTCAGCCGATGTGCTCCGTAACTATCCATCGCCAGGGGTCGAACTACTGTTGGCTGCGCCCGCCACGGACATTCGTCACCGAGGTAAGTGGACTGAGCACCGCGCGAGTGTCGAGTCATGGAACAGGAGAGATCGATGAAGTTGAAGGGGAAGGTCGCGCTCGTCACGGGGGGCGGGTCGGGCATCGGGGAGGCTATCTGCCGCTCGTTCTCAGAAGAGGGCGCGCAGGTTGCCGTGCTCGACGTCAACCGCCAAGCAGCGGAGCTCACCGCCAAGTTGGTCGACGGTGTTGCGCTGGTCGCCGATGTCGCAGACAGTGCCGCTGTTGACGCGGCTATCGCCGACCTCGAGTCGCGACTAGGACCGCTTGACCTGCTGGTGAACAACGCCGGGATCCTCGGACGGTCCGAAGTCGAGCGGCTCACGCCTCGCTTCGAACAGCAGATCGCCGAGTCGGCGACGGGTGGGATCACGACGCCGCTGGAGATGACGACGAGCCTCACTGACGAGGAGTGGCGGCGGATGCTTTCCGTCCACCTCGATGGAACCTTCTATTGCACCCGTGCTGCGCTGCGCTCGATGACGGTGCGAGGTGCGGGGGTGATCATCAATGTGGCGTCGATCTGCGGCATCGAGGGCTGCACGGGCGCCCCGCACTATTCTGCCGCCAAGGCGGGGATTCTCGGGTTTACCCGCGCGGTCGCCAAGGAGGTGATCGTCCAAGGAGTCAGAGTGAACGCGATCGCCCCCGGCTACATCGATACACCGATGGTCGGACAGCTCTCCGAAACCATCCGCGCCGCGACCGTCCTGCAGACCCCGAGCGGGCGTCTGGGACTGCCCGCCGAGATCGCGTCCCTTGCCGTCTACCTCGCCAGCGACGACGCGGCGTTCTTCGTCGGCGCGACACTGTCACCCAACGGTGGCTACGTCACCGTGTGACCGTGTGGAAGAGCGATGCGGTCCGCAGCGTCGCTGGCTGGAGCTGACTTGGGGCACGGCGCTGATCTACCTCGCCGCGAACCATTACCCCCTTCTCCGAAGTCGTCGGCCGCGTCGACCAACCGAGCCGTGACACGCGTCGGCGTCACGTTCTGTAAACACTTCAACGGTCCGAGTACCGGCGTGATTCCGGGTTACCCGGGCAGGTCGACAACCCTGCTGGCCGCGGTATGCGTCTGCTACGACCCAGGTTTGAGGAGGCCGCCGAGCCGATGAGAGTAAAGTGACGGGGCAATCAAGGGAGCCGCCTACATGGACAACGTGGCGTGACGCGGTAGGTGTGGTCAGCTATCGACCCCACTTACGCAAAACCACGCTGATCGCGATGTCGGTGGGCACCGTGCTCTTCTGTATCAACCAACTCGACGTTGTCCTGCGTGGCGACGCGACCGCGGTGGTCTGGCTGAAGACGGCGATCACCTACGTCGTGCCATTCTGCGTGTCGAATGCTGGGCTGCTCATCGCGGCAGCGATGTAGACAGGAGGTGGTTGGCCCCCACGGTGCGTCTCGCGTCGCCCTTCGGACGGGCCGGTCCGAACAGCTCGACGGGATGGCCTTATTGATTTCGCCGATGATGCACCGGGCGGCGATCGTCGGCTCCTCGCACGCGTCGGTCTATTCGGGGCCCTCGACTGCTCCTACGGGTGGTGCACCGGGCATGGCCGCGGTCGGGGCAAGCGAACCCTCGTAGGCGTCGGGTGTCTCCGCGACCGGCGCGGTGGGCTGCGACTGGAGGGACTGGTGCAGCAGGAACACTGCCGCGACTGCCGCAACGGTGGCGAGCACGTGGTAGCCGGCGGCACGACGGATGAAGCCCGATGCCAGCCCGCAACCGCCCCACTGGCGATCATCACCAGGTCAGCCGTTCCCTGCACGGACACGACGGTGCCCGGCGGCACCGAGTGCTGGAGCAACGTCGAACCGCTGATCAAGCCGAAGCTCCATGCCAGCCCCAGCAGCCACAGCGCCGGGAACAACAGTTGCTCGACATCACCCGACATCGCTGCCAGCACCGTGGCGCCGACCAACAGCGCCGCACCGATGCTGATGCCTCGACGCTGACCGACGCGGTCGACGAAGCGGCCGACGAGCGGACTGAACGCGTACATGCCGGCGATGTGCACGGAGATCACGTACAGGCTGGCCGACTCATGACCGTGCAGCTTCATGTGGACTGGTGTCATCGTCATCACCCCGACCATGGTCGCCTGGGAAATCGCCATCGCCGTCACACCGAG
>JBBQTN010000296.1:0-5843 GCA_038213195.1 Acidimicrobiales bacterium
ATCTACAACTGGCGGAACCAGGGCCAGATCGACCGAAACGTTCGAGCCGGCATGACGACAACTAAATCGGTTGAGCTGACGGCGGCGAGCGAACAGACTCGTGAGCTCGAGACAGAGCTGGCCATCATGCGGCGAGCGAAACGGGTTGCTGCGGGGCAGGCCGACCCACAAGGCGGTTCGAGGTCGTCACTCAGATGGTGCGCGAGGACCTACCCACCGAAATGACCCGGCGCCTGGTGAATGTCTCCGTGTCGGGATTTTACATGTGGCGCAAGCGGCGCCCGGCGGCTCGCCCGGTGCGCCACGCAATGCTCGCCGACGTGATCCGCGAGGTTCATGACCCCTCACGTCAGACCTACGGGCACGCCGGGTCCATGCCGAGTTGGTCCTTGATCGGAAGATGATCGTCGCCCGCTGCACGGTCGAGCTGGTGATGCGCTGTCTCAGTCCGACGGGGCTGCCGGACCGACCGAGGTATCGCAAGATCCCCAACACCCCGACCGCCACCGATCTGGTCAACCGTGATTTCGCCAAGACCGAACCGAACCGGTTGTGGCTGACCGATATCACCGAGCACCGCACCGGCGAGGGCAAGGTCTACTGCGCAGTCGTGCTCGGCCCTTCTCGCGTCGCGTCGTCGGCTGGTCGATCGATTCATCGCAGACCGCGAATCTGGTCGTCAACGCACTCGGGATGGCCATCGAGAACCGTCAGGCCGAAGGTGTCGTGATCCACAGCGACCACGGGACGCCGGCACATACGTCCAGCACCGGTCCGAACGGCGTCGAGCCTTTCTCTTCGACGCTCGGACCTGTCGATCCGCGAACATGCCCGGAGCCTGATCGCGTGGCGAAGTCGGAGCCTGTCACGTTCGCCACACAGCGCCATCGGTCAGGCTCGTCGCACGGTCGCGAGCTGACCGGGGTCGACTCCCGCCGCCCCGGCGGCGCTCGCAATTGACCATCTATTTACCGGTCGCGGCTTTCGTTGACGATGGCGTCCACCGATGAGGCCGTGTGAGTGACACGAGCGACCGGTCGGCGGCGTCCCAACCGACCCCCATCCCGCCGGTTGCCGCCGAGCCGGAAAGCTTCGACGCGGTCGGGTTTGACGGGACGCGCTACGTGGTGGTCGCGCGTCCCGCTGTTCGGACGATCGTCAGGTTCCTGGGTCTGGTGCACCGGATCCTGATGTTCGATGCGCGGATGCTGCCGCGTCAGTAGCCGGCCCGGCCCGTCGCGTCGTGGCGAAGGGCGATGTTGAGTGCGTCACGAGACGGTCCACTCACCCGAACCGGTCGCGGCGGCGTCAGTGCGGGAGACGGTGTTGGTCGCCGATGACGACCCGGACATGTTGGCGTCGAATCGCTCATCGCCTCACGAAAGCCGGGTACGACGTGATCACAGCACAACCGACGGACAACATGCTCTTGACGCGGCCAGGCGTTGTCGTCCGGATGCTGCGGTGATCGACGTCGCGCTGTCCACGTTGACTGGTATCGAAGTTGTCGAACAGCTCCGCGCCGACGAGTCGACCGCTGACACCAAGATCGTGTTGGTGCTGTCCAACCTGGACGACCTGCTTCACGGCCACACCCCGACCGGGCTCTCCGACAAGTGCATCTCGAAGCCATTCACCCCGGACGAGCCAGCGACTTCGGTCCGCGAAGTCCTACCCTTTCCGGGTCGTGTGGACGCGCAACCGGTCCAGGTTCAGCTACAGCTCGTAGGTTGCACCGAACGGTCGCTGTGGCCGCCAAGGACGGTTCTACCCCTCAGGCGGAATTTGGTCCTTCGACTTCTTCGGGACCGACCTGGTCGCCGCCAGCCTCGATCGCCGCATGCGTCGAACCGTCCACGGTCGGCTGGGGGCGGCTCAACTTCGACGGCGGCTTCCACCACGCCTTGTCCGACGATGTCACAGCGATGATCTGCCCGTTCCGTCTCGCGCTCAGCCGCGCCAGTGTGCCCGACGGTTCCCGGCGACGAGTCCGAGGCGGGGAACGATTGGTGATCGTGAATGTCAGATGGTGGCCCTGCAGCCCGTCGCGGCACCACTGCACGACTGTCAGGCGCAGCACCAAGACGGATCAGCGCGCTCGTCGCGAGGACGCCGCCGAACTGCCAGGCTCCGCGGGGAGTTCGACGGCTTTGTCGTCGTCGCCGAGCAGCATCAATTCCGCTTCGTCGTCGAGGTATCCGTCTCAGGCGTCGGGCCATCCGTCGGTGACGCCGGCGACAATGCATGCGGCGGCGACCCGGTCAGCGAGCGGCGGCGACGGGCCGTCGGTTGCCGACGACCTCGTTGTGCTGGTCGTAGCGGGTCACGACTCGCAGAACAGGTCGGTGGTACTGGTCACTTCGAACAGGCGTCTGACAACAGGCGACGTGTTGCTCAGAACCACACGGGCTCCCCGGTCTGCAAGATCGGACTGAAGGCAGATCAACGTCCGTAACAGTACCGACGACGCGAACGTCACCTCGGCGAGATCGAGTGTCACGTCCTGATCGGTGGCGACGGCGTCCGCGAAGGCCGCCGCCACGGTCGCGATGTTCGCTTCGTCGAACTCGCCGCTGAGTTGGATTATGCAGCGCGAACCGTCGACGTGCACCACACCACCGATCGACAGCGGTTCCACGACCTCATCCACGGGGGAACCCCCAGATCTCAATCGCGCAAATGTCAGGCGACGCGAAACGTAACCGCGGGCAGGTTGAACCCCAGCAGGTGCGCCGAGCAACACCCTTCAGGGTGACGCGAATCAGGCCTGTGCGGACAACGGGTTGGACTGAACTCGGATGCTTGGGTGGGTAGATCGGATGGGTCGGGGGGTAGCGGAGCGGGGTGCGAGGCGAGCCGGTGACGCGCTGACGTTCGCACGGTGGCAGGGCGTCGAAGAGGCGGGTCACTGGCGGTGAGCTGGTGTGTGCGAGTCATTTCCCGCGCGGACTGTTTGGGTCGTGCGACATGGACCCGGGGCGGCTCGGGTTGGACTGAGATCCGGATCTGTGATCGGCTGGGGCGCCGTTGGTGGCTCTTGTGCACGAACGGTGTACAACCCATACTGGGTTTGCGCCGACCCGGTGGTCGGCCGATCAGTGCCTTTGGGGGTTGCGGCATGAGCGTGTACAAGGTCGTCGAGATCATCGGCACCAGCTCCGAGTCGTGGGAGGACGCGGCCATGGCCGCGGTCACGAAAGCTCGTGAGACCATCCGTCAGGTGCGCGTCGCGGAAGTGGTCGAGCAGGACCTCGATCTCGACGACGCCGGCGGGGCGACTTTCCGTACCAAGCTGCGTCTGTCGTTCAAGTACGAGGACGAGAGGTAGGTCACCCGACCGCAGAGGTACAAGTCACAGTTGCCGGGATGACCGATGAGGCGCTCCCCGGCGAGCGTCGGCCGGATCCCTGTTGGGCAGGTCGATCTCAGTTACGTGGAGCGCGTGCGTGGCAGCGTGGACATGTTGGATTCAGGCATGGGTCGCCGGGGCGTCGCGTGGAGGGCCTCGTCCACGGAGTCGGCCGGCTGGCACTGGCGAGCTCACCGGTCACGGCCAGGCGTTCGGCCGTGATCAGCGACGAACCGCCGTCGGGCGACCGTTGGGAGTGCGCATATCGCTTCGATCTCGGCGGCGAGGTCGTTGCGCAGTCCGTCGAGGTCGGTGACCACGTCGGGGCAGGCGACGAGACCGAACGCCAGCTGGCGTCGATAGCTGACGACGGTGACGTTGATCGCGGCCATGTCGGCGATCGGACCGACTGGGTGGGCCGATTCAGGGCGGCGTTGCAGTAGAACGGCGTGTCTGGTCCGGCCACGTTGGAGACGACCACCTGGAACGCCAGCGGCCCGGTCGCGGTGAGCCGCAGTCGGGCGGCGAGGCGGGCCAACTGCTGGCCGGTGCGCGGCGGCACGATGTCGAGGAGCCCGACGAGCGACCCGGCTGCGGTGTAGTCGTGGCGCAGCTTCACGGCCTTGGTGACCTGGGTGACCTCGGCGAGGCGGTCGCGCGGGTCGGCGATGCCGGTGGCCAATGTGGTGACGAACCCCGAGGTGTGGTTGCCGCCGGACGCCGACCGGCCGTCGCGTTCAGAGACGGGTGTCAGGGCGAGCAGCGTCGAGGTGGGCAGGGCATGGTGGCGGCGGAGGTAGCGGCGCAGCGCACCGCCGGTGATCGCCAGGACCACGTCGTTCACCGTGGAGCCGGTGCCGCGCCGGACTCGGTCGACGACATCGAGCGACATGCTGGTGAAGGGGACCGTCCGTCGGGCGGTGATCGGCTGGTTGAAGACCGTGCGCCGCGCGCTGAAATTGCCGATCGTGTGGCCGTCCGGGTGTTCGGCGTCCCACCGCCGGGTGGCCGCGACGACGTCCACGGCGTTGCGCAGCTCCGTGACAGCGCGCCCCGCTCCGCGGTTCGCCCGTCGACGCGCCACGCGCAGAAGCTCGGCGCGTGTCGGCGGCGCGTCGACACGCAGCGACTCACCCGCAACATGGGCGGCGGCCGAGCGAGGCTCGAGGTCGAGCAACTGGACCATCAACTCGGCGCCGGAAGGACCGTCGAGCAGGGCGTGGTGGACCGTCATGATCATGCCTGTGCGATCGTCGGGCAAGCGTTCGACGACGTGCAGCTCCACAGCGGACGGCGACGGTCGAGGGGGCGGCTGAGGACGTCGGAGACGACGCCTTCGAGGTCGCCGGATGTGTGCACGGTGCAGTGATCGGCAGGATCCACCTCGACGTCGATCCAATCGGGTTGGGTGTAGCCGAGGCGGCGATCGGCCAGCCGCTTGCGCAGCGCCGGCAACTTGGGCAAACGCCCGGCGATCAGCCCCGACAACGCCCCGATCGACGCCGCCTGGGGTGCAGCGCGTGTGTCCAGCACCGCCGCCCAAACCATGTGCAGGTGGTTCGTCGGCGTCTCCAGGTACAGGAACGCAGTGTCCAGGCCGCGCAGGCGCTCCATCGCTACGACGCTAGTGCCGTCGAGGTCGACAAGGATCCCCCGGCCCCGGCCCGACCCGGCCCGACCCGACCCGTCCGCCCAACTTGCTCGGCCGGGAGGCCGTCGACAACACCGACCATGGTGACGTGGGGCGGCCCGACGAGCACCTCGCACATGCGAGGAGCGTCAACGATCACAGGGTCCTCCAGCCGGCCGTCGTAGAACAACCGTCAGCGTGGCCGGACCCTTGCACAACCGGACAGGACATCAGGGGCTGCGCCCCCAGAGATCTAGGTCGTCGCATCGAACGACGCTCATCGGCCTCGCCCACCGCGTCGCGACGCTGACCGGTCTGGGATGGTGTGTCAACGGACGGCTGATCGATTGATCGACCGAGAGCTCCGACAGACGATGCGGGGCTCGCGCCCGCGCGCCCCCAGAACCTAAACGCAAACCGCCGATCAGCACATCGTCAGCTGAACGCTGTATCCGCCCGCGGCGGTCCGAAGGTGATCGGCCGTACTCGAGGATGAGAACAGGACCTCAGTAGCTGCCGGGGCTCGCTGCGGCGGTTGTGGTTGGTGCAGCTGTTGTGGTGATCGGCGCTCCGGCCGGGTTGAGGGCGTACCATGTTCCACCGAAGCTCTTGATGCCTTGGCCGTTGGCGTCGCCGGGCCCGGTGTCTTTGATGAACTCGTACATCAGCCAGCCGTTGTAGGTCGGGTATGTTTCTCCGCTGCTGAGTTTCATCGTCGACAGCAGTGACGGCTGGATACCGGTGCCAGGTTTCGCGGCTGGCGTTCCGTCGGGAAGGGCCAGGTCAGGCCAGGCCTTCGTGCAACCCGACGCATCGTCGCAGGGCACATTCGTCTTGTTGTCGGCCGTCAAGATGTACACGGTG
>JBBQTN010000297.1:0-5826 GCA_038213195.1 Acidimicrobiales bacterium
CCGCCGCAGATTCTCGTGTTGAGGTCGTTGGTGGAGAGTTCTGCTTGCGCCTGGGCGAGGTGAGCTCGTGCCTGGTGGGGGTTGCGGAAGGTTTCGATGTAGCCGAGCATCGCTGAGGCGAACATTCGGACCCCCGCGGCGTCGGACGTCGTCAGGTTCTGGGCGATGTGCCGGTACCCCATGTGGTCGCCGAGCCACGAGCGGATCGGAAGCGAGATCGCGCGTAGATAGTCACCCAGCTCGGCGTCGATCGTGTCGCAGTGGCCGATGGCGCGGTCGACGAGCGCGGTGAGCTCGAGCAACGCGCCGTCGAACACGTAGGCGGAGTGGCCGCCGACGAGCAGCTCGCCGATCTCGATCCATCGACCTCTGTGGGCGCCCCACTCGAACGCGGACGTCAAGTTGCTCCGCTCATGGTGTAGCCGAGCGCCGAGCCTGACCTCCCCGAAGACGGTTCGCCCGTACCTGCAGGCGAGCCGGTGAAAGTGCTCGAGATGTGCGTCGCGAACTGCGGCTGCCTCACCGCTGTCGACGATTCGGTGTTCCGCATAGGCCTTCACCGTCTCCAACAGCCCGAATCGCGCCGGCTCGTACCCGTCGATGCGCACGACAAGCGATTTTGCGACGAGACTTTCGACCGCGGAGATCGCTGCGGTTCGCGGGAACTTGGCGATCGCGGCGACGGCATCGACGTCGAAGCCGTCGACGAACACACCCACTGCCCGCAGGACCCTCTGCTCGTCGGGCTCGAGCAGGTCGTAGCTCCAGTCCATCGTTGCTTCTAACGTTCGTTGTCGGTGGCGTCGCCGGCTGCCGGCGAGCAGTTGGAAGCGATCGTCGAGACCGCTGAGCAGTTCGGCCGGTGTCATCACTGGGATCCGTGCAGCGGCGAGCTCGATCGCGAGTGGTATCCCGTCGAGTCGGGCGCAGAGCGCGGTGATCGTGCTCGTGTTGCCTTCAGTGAGCTCGAATCGTGGATCGACGGCTGTCGCACGGTCGACGAACAGCTGGGGCCCTGGTGACTCGGGTCCGTCAGACGACAACGATCCGAGCACGATCGTGCGCTCACCGTCGACGTCGAGCGCCTCGCGGCTTGTCGCCAGGATCACGGCGTCACCGGCGACGCTCAAGAACCGCTGCGCGAACATCGCGCAGGCGTCGATGAGGTGTTCGCAGTTGTCGAGGATCACCATTGCGTTCTTGTCTGTCAGGTAGGTGATCACCTGGTCGGTCGGATCTCCGTCGCGCAACGTCCGTCCGACGGCCTTGGCGATCACCGCCGGGATATCGGCGCCGTTGACAACGGGTGCCAGGTCGGCGAACCAAACCCCTGCGGCCCGGTGCGCCAACTCGGCCTCGCCGACGGCGATCGCTAGCCGAGTCTTGCCTGAGCCACCGATTGCGGTCACCGTGACGAGCCGGGTGGCGAGCAGCAGCTGGCGGACCCTCGACACATCGTGTTCGCGGCCGAACAGCCGTGATGGCCGCGCCGGAAGGTTGGTGAGTCCGCGGTCGACGACTCGCAGCGGCGGGAACTTTCGGTCGCCGAGTTGGAACAGGCGCATGGTCTCGGGCACGTCACGCATGCGATGTACGCCGAGGTCGGTCGCGTTCGTCACCGCGGCGGTCGCGCGGACGACGTCGGTGATGAGGACCTGGCCGCCGTGTCCCGCCGCGGCGACTCGCGCTGCGGTGTTGACTGCCGGCCCGAAGTAGTCACCGCTACGCTCCTCCGCCTCACCGACGTGCAGGCCCATTCGCACCCGGAGCTCCGGGCCTGGCCACGCCGTCTGGGCCAACGCCTCCAGGCCGTCCAAGGCCGCGCGAACACCGTCGGACGCGCGGGTGAAGGCGGCCGCGAAGGAATCGCCAGCGGTCGCGAACACGTAGCCGCCGCACGCCTCGATCGCAGCGCGCAGGATCGTGTCGTGCACCGCGAGCGATGCTGACATTGCGGCTCGGTCGGCGGCCCACAACCGTGTCGAACCCTCCACGTCTGTGAAGAGGAAGGTCACCGTCCCCGACGGCGTCGACCGGGACGTTCGCCGCTCGAGGGGCGGCGAGTGGTCGAGGATCGATCGTTCGACGGCGACGAGTTCGGGTCCGGGATTGAGACCGAGCTCGTCGCGGAGCAGTTGGCGGGCTCGCTGGAAGGCACGAAGGGCGTCGTGCTGACGCCCGGCGAGCTGCAACACCCGCATCAGCAGCGCCCAGCGATGTTCCCGGAATGGCTCGCGCTCGACGAGCTCCTCGACCGGGCCGACGAGCAGGCTCGGGTCCGATCCGTCGTCGAGGGCTTCGCCGATCGACACTTCCTCCAAGTGCGCCCGCAGCTCGCCGAGACGGACCGCCGCCGCCTTCGCCTTCGGCCACTCGGCGATCACTTCGAATGGTGACCCGCGCCACATGCCGAGCCGCTCTGTCGCAGTCGTGCGTTCGCTCGTGAAGTCGCGGGCGTCTAGGCCCACCATGGGACCGAGCCGGTATCCCGCACCGACCGTCTCGATGAACGCCGGGGCCAGCGACCGGCGAAGGGACGAGACCCGGTTCCTGACGATCTTGCTGGCCGCCGGTGGTGGCTCGTCACCCCACAGCGCGTCCACGAACTCGTCGACTCCGACGACGCGATCGTCGACCGCGAGCGCGGCCAACAAAGCGTGATTCAGCCGTCCGGAAACGTCGACCGGCTTGCCGCCGACGGCGCACTCGACCGGTCCCAGGACCCCAAGCCACACCGCCCGAAATCATAGTCACGGCAGGGACGGGACCGGGACGTGGGCGGGACGACAGCTGTCATCGTGATCGGCGTAGCCGCCCGAAGCCCGGTCTCCCCCCGGCCGCACACCGAAGGAGCACGAGATGACCGCCATCATGTCGATCGACACCGTTCGAGAGCTGGAACCTGTGATCCGCCGGCACGCCGCCGATGCGGAAACCCGAAGGGACATGGCGCCGGAGGTGATGTCCCGCCTCGTCGACGCCCGCGTGTTCAGGATGTGGACCCCGGAGGTGTATGGCGGCCTCGAGATGGAGCCCAATGACGCGCTGGCGATCATGGAAGCGTTCGCCCGCATCGATGGCTCGGTGGGCTGGGTCGTCAGCAACAGCGTCACCGTCGCGATCTTCCACCAGTTCCTTCCGGCGACGGTCAACACGGAGTTACTCGGCGACCCGCGGGCCGTACCTTGCGGCGCCTTCTGGCCTCCGGGCACCGCCAAGCGGACCGGGGACGGATACATCGTCAACGGCAACTGGTCCTTCGCCAGCGCATCCCGCTCTGCCACCAGCCTCATGGTGCTGAGCGTGCTGACCGACGACTGCGGACCAGTGTGCGGAGACAACGGGGCGCCGATCAGCGTCGTCACTTTCCTCGACCCGGAGGACGTGACGTTCCTCGACACCTGGCGCACCCTCGGCCTGCGAGCCACCGGAAGCACGAACTTCACCGTCACCGACTTGCACGTCCCCCAGGAACGGTCCTACCAGCTTGGCCCGTGGGAGACGACGGAGGGGCCGTTCGCCGCGCCGTTGTACCGCATCGGGCTGATCATCGACGCCGTGCGGATCGCGCAGGTCGGCGTCGGTATCGCCCAGGGCGCGCTCGACGAGTTCACCGAACTCGCGACGTCGAAGACCCCGGCGTACACCACGCGCCTCAGCGCCGATCGGGAGACCGTCCAAGACCGGCTGGCCCGCGCCAGCGCGCTCGTCCAAGCCGCCCGTGACACACTGCGGGCGTCGGTGCAAGCAGGGTGGAGGGACGTGCAGGACGGGCCGCGCATCACCGGCCGGACGTGCCTGCCGATGGGACTCGCGGCAGCGTTTGCGATGGACGCCTGTGTCCAAGCCGTCGACTTCCTGTACGAGTCGGCCGGATCCACTGCGTTCCGTGACGAGTGCCCCTTGCAGAAGCGGTTCCGTGATCTCCAGACACTTCGCCAGAACGCGATCACGTCATGGAGCCGTTACGAGTCGTTGGGCAAACTCATCCTTGGCCGGCGCGACGACTGGCCGTTCCATGAACTGTGAACCGACGGCGGCTCAGGCCTCGACCGCCGGCCGGACCCTTGGCCCGCACGGGATGCAAGATACGTTCTCGTCGGCGAGGGCACGGACAGGAATGATCCGATCGAATGGAGGAGCTGTCATGACCACTGCGGTTCCGATCGATGCGGAGTCGATCACGGCGGACTGGCTGTCAGAGGTGCTCGGAACCCCCGTCACTGACGTCAAAATCACTGCGCTCGAGGGTGGCGTCGTCTCGGACGTCTTCCGGATCCACGACGTCCGTTATACGGAACCGGACACCGCCCCGCCGACGACCTTCGTCGTTAAGCTCGCGACCCGGTTTGACGAACGACGGCAAATGGCACGGGCGTGCGGTCTGTACTCGAAGGAGCTGAACTTCTTTCGCCTGCTGGCGACGCAGACGCCCATCCGGTCGCCCACGGTCTACGCATGCGTGGACGACGGCGATATGAGCCCGGAGCGGTTCGCTATCCTCATGGAAGATCTGTCCGCTCGGTCGACCATGTTCGATCAAGTCGACAACCCACCGAACCGACACGACGTCCAGACGATCGCCCGGGACGCCGCCCGGCTCCACGCGCACTACTGGGAGTCCGACGCCACGACACTTCCATGGCTGGGACGTGCGGACGGCCGGTACGTGTTCCCTCTCGATGCCCTCTGCCGGGCCAGCCCGGCGACATTCCCGGAGTTCAACAGTCTGTGGCGTCAAATGTACGGGGCGGAGCTCTTCGGCGGCGACCAGCACACCGAAGCGACCCAACTGGCGGAGCTCCTGTGCGGATCCTCGTGCGAGCTCATCCTCGATCGCATCTACGACGTGTTGTCCTCACGGCCGAAGACGTTGCTGCACGGCGACATGCGCGCCGACAACATCTTCCACTCGAACCCATCGTCAACGATCGAACAGGGATCGCCGCTCACCTTCATCGACTGGCAACTGCTCCACGTCGGACCGCCCGGCCCGGAGCTCACCGAGGCGTGGTCCGGATCGATCGATCCACACATCCGGCGCAACGAACTCGCGCTGCTCACGGACTACCGCAACACCCTTGTCCAACTCAACCCGTCGGCAGAAACCTACTCGTTCGACATGCTGCTCGAGGACTACTCGCTCGGATACTGTTTTTGGCTGACCACCCTCATCACGGCGGGAGCAGCCACGCTGCCCTCCTTCAGCCGGCCCGACGCCGCGCGGATGAAACGACTCTGGGAGACGATGATGACGCGGTCATTGACCGCCGTCACCGACCTCTCCTGCCTGTCACGTGTAAGAACGCTCCTCAAGGCGGGCTGACGCATCGTCGACCCGACAAAGTGATCGATGAACAGAACCGCTCGCGCGTGGCCGCCCTTGATCGCGGGCGCGCGCGGGTCTGCGCCGTACGACGGGATCGAGCTAACCAACGGCTCCACGTCCAAGCACCAAGACCCGCCAGCGCAGAGTGAGTGCCTCGTGTGGCCCTCGAGACGGATGTCATGACCGGGCGGACGTAACCGCAGGGTGCTCGTCGCGCGCCGCTGCAACCTCGACCACACTAAACTGCGCACCTCCACCGGCAGGCGCGCGCGTCATCTATCGCCGGGTCGCCAGCGCCGCAGGTCGCTTCGGCAAGGACCTTTCTCGACTGCCGAGCGCGTAACGGAGTGCGAGCGCCAGGAGCGCCCTTGTTCGGCATCTCGGGGACGCGGATCGGGCGCTGGCTCGCGTGGATGGGGGATGTTCGCGCCGAACCGTCGTCGCCATCATCATGATGGTCGCGATTGGTCCGCGCGAGCGTTGTCATTGTCGAATGG
>JBBQTN010000298.1:0-5792 GCA_038213195.1 Acidimicrobiales bacterium
GGCGCGGGTTCTGCCGAGATCGAGGTGCGCGGGCCGAACGTGTTCGGCGGCTACCTCAACCGCCCCGAGGCCACGGCGTCGGCGTTCGACGGCCCGTGGTTCCGCACCGGCGACCTCGGCGAGATCGACGCCGACGGCTACCTGCACATCGTCGGGCGCTCGAAGGAGCTGATCATCAGCGGCGGGTTCAACGTGTTCCCGCGCGAGGTCGAGGACGTGTTGCGCGCCTGTCCGGGTGTGCTCGACGTCGCCGTCGTCGGCACCCCCGATCCGGAATGGGGCGAGCGGGTGACGGCGTTCGTCGTGACCGACGGGATCGCCGATCAGGCGCTCAGCGCCTGGGCCGCGCAGCGTCTCGTCGCATACAAGCGACCGCGCCGGTGGGTGCGGATCGACGCGATCCCACTGAACCCGATGGGCAAGGTGCAGCGCGACGTGTTGGTCCGGCTCGCGAGGGGCACCTGAGCACGGCCCGTCCGGCGACGGGACCGGTCCGCCGGCAGACGCGCGACGTACGATTCGCGACCGAACAGAGGAGCGCCGGATGGCACACGAAGGATTTCACGAGGCGGTCGAGTCGTTGCGTCCGGCGACACTCGATCGTCACCGTGCGATCGAGTCGATCATGGAGGAGCTCGAGGCGGTCGACTGGTACGACCAGCGCGTCGACGCCGCCGGCGACACCGAGCTCGCCGGGATCCTCGCCCACAACCGCGACGAGGAGAAGGAGCACGCCGCAATGACGCTCGAGTGGCTCCGCCGTCGCGATGCGAAGCTCGACCAGCACCTGCGCACCTACCTGTTCACCAGCGGCTCTGTCCTCGCGACCGAGAAGTCCGCCGAGTCCGGCGGCGCTGGCGACACCGGCGCGGCCGCCGCCGCTGACGGCAGCCTCGGCATCGGCAGCCTGCGCCTTCCCGCGTTCTCCCTGACCCCCGTCCCTGAGGAGCGTTGATGAACCACCTGCTGCGCGAGCTGGCGCCGATCTCCGAGGCGGCGTGGGCCGAGATCGACGGGGAGGCGAGGCGCACGCTCACCCACTTCTACGCGGCGCGCAAGCTCGTCGACTTCGTCGGCCCGCTCGGCTACGACGAATCGGCGGTCAGCCTCGGACGGTTGGAGCGTGTCGGCGACCAGCCCGCCGACGGCGTGACGGCCAACCGTCGCCAGCTGCTGCCGCTGCTCGAGCTGCGCCGATCGTTCACCCTGTTGCGCTCCGAGGTCGAGTCGATCGATCGGGGTGCGCCGGACGCCGACCTCGACCCGCTGATCGACGCCTGCCGAGCGATCGCGATGGCCGAGGACACGCTGGCGTTCAGCGGCAACGCCAGCGCCGACATCGTCGGCATCGTCACCGCGTCGCCACACCCGCCGATCGCGCTCACCGATGAGTTCGACCGGTACCCGAACCGCGTCGCCCAGGCGGTGGCGATCCTGAAGGCCGCCGGGATCGGCGGACCGTACGCCATCGCGCTCGGGCCGCGGTGCTACGAGGGCGTGATCGAGACGACCGAGCGCGGCGGCTACCCGCTGCTCCAGCACCTCGGGCTGATCCTCGGCGGCCCGGTGATCTGGGCACCGGCCGTGGACGGGGCGGTCGTGCTCAGCCAGCGTGGCGGCGACTTCACCCTGACCATCGGCCAGGACGCCTCGATCGCCTACCGCGACCACACGTCGGAGACGGTCACCCTGGAGCTGCAGGAGACGGCCACGTTCATCGCGCCGACGCCGGCGGCGGCGATCGCGCTGCGCTACCCGCCGAAGTAGCCCCGACCGGCTCTTGGCGAGGCCCGTCGGGGGGCTCTCCCGGCCAACTTTGTTTTCCGAAGCTCTGCACGGAATAAAGGTCGGCCACGGTCCGTTGCAGCCCACGCCATGAGTGACTCAATCGGTATGTATCTCAACGAAATCGGCAAGGTCACGCTGCTCACCGCTGATGAGGAGCGGACGTTGTCCCAAGTGATCGAGGAGGGTCGCGACGCGGCCGCGCGCATCGCCGCCGGCGATCGCGGCGCAGCCCTGAAGCGCGCCGTCTCCGCAGCTGCGGCAGCGAAGGACCGGTTCATCCGCGCCAACCTGCGGCTGGTGGTCAGCATCGCCCGCCGCTATCCGCTCCCGCAGGGGATGGACCTCGGCGATCTGATCCAGGAGGGCAACCTCGGGTTGGAGCACGCCGTCGACAAGTTCGACTGGCGGCGCGGCTTCAAGTTCTCCACGTACGCGACCTTCTGGATCCGCCAGTCGATCGGCCGGGCGCTCGACCAGAAGGGCAGCCTGATCCGCATCCCGGGCGACAGGTCCGCCCAGCTCCGCTCGACGTTGCGCCAGGTCGGCGGCGACGCCGGACTGCTCGACGCCGCCAGCGCCGAGCTGCACCGGCTGACGTCAAACGTCTCGCTGGACAAGACGGTCGGCGACGACGGCGACGCCTCGCTCGGCGACTTGATCGCCAACACCGACGCCTCGCCGGAGGACATCGTCCTGGCCGGAGTCGATCGCGAGCTGCTGCACGAGTTGCTCGGTACCCTCGACCCGCGCGCCCGCTATGCCATCGAATCGCGGTTCGGGATGATCGACGGCGACAAGCACAGCTTCCGCGAGATCGGTGAGCACCTCGGGGTCACCTCCGAGGCGGCGCGCCGGCTGATGAACCGAGCACTGGAGAGCCTGCGCAGCGACGCCGATCGCGTCCTCGCCGCCTGACCGACGCCCGGCCGGCGCGGTCGCAGCGAGAGATCGCTTCAGTCCGGCCTGTTCCGAGCCGATGACGAATGAGCCAACGCGAACTCGTCCGGTGCTCGCCTGAATCGGTCCGCCTGTGTCGGCTGCCCCCCGGCCGACACAGCGGGGCCGGTCAGCCGCCCATGTGCTTGCTGTGCAGCGCTCTGCAGCGTGTGGTCTGCTCAGCCGTTGACGACGGCCACCTTGATCGCGCGGCTGGTCTTGTCCAACGCAGCGGCGAACGCGTCGGCAACGTCGTCGAGCGCGAAGCGGTGGGTGACGAGCGCGCCGAGGTCGTCGCGATGTTCCGCGAGCACCGAGCACGCCTCGCTGAAGTCGTCGACCCCAGAGCGGGTGCCGTAGGCGAACGAGGGCAGGATCGCGACCTCCTTCTGCAGCGCCGTGAACAGGTCGACCGGCGGGGTGGCGAACGTCCCGAGCACGACCATCCGTCCGCCGCGCTTGGCGACCTTGATCCCGTCGTTGATCGTGTCCGCCGTACCACCGACGGTCTCGATGATCACCGACGGCCGGTGCTGCTTCCCCCACGTGATCACATCGCCCTCTGCGATCGTCTCGATCCCGAGTGCCTGCGCGGCGACCACCTGGTGCGGGTACCGCGCCGAGATGACGACGTTGTCGGAGCTGCGCCTGGCGAGGAGCGCGGCGAGCAGGCCGATCGTGCCGGCGCCGAGCACCAGCACGGTGTCGTCGGGCGTCACGGTGCCCTGGCCGACGCCGCGCACTGCGACGGCGAGCGGCTCGGCGAGCATTCCCACCTCGGGACGGACGTCGCCGAGCGGCACGAGGTTCTCGGCGGGCACATCCACCCACTCCGCCAACCCGCCGTTGCGACCGAGCCCGATCAGCGCGCCGCCGCGACGGCAGAGGTTCCACTCCCCGGCGCGGCAGTGCTCGCATGCGCCGCACCGAACCATCGGTGACGCTGCGTAGCGGCCGTCGGCGTGTCCTGCCGGAGCATCGAGGATGGTGCCGACGAACTCATGACCCGGCACAGTGGCCAGTTCAGGCTGGTGCTGCCCGGTGAAGAAGTGCAGGTCGGTGCCGCAGATCCCGCAGGCTTCGACGCGCAGGCGCGCGAAACCGTCAGCGAGGGCAGGCGGGTCGACGTCTTCGACGGACAGACCGTCCGACGTCCACACTGCGTGCTTCATCTTCCCCCCGGCTCGACCCGACTCGTGCCACCGTAGCCCGCACGACGTCAGTGACGTGCGGAGCAGCGCGACCGGTCCGTGAACGAGATCCACCGCCGCAACCGCTGTTCGCGGCCACGACGGTGGCTTCTCCATCGGCGCGCGGCAGAGTCGAGCAGAGGTGGAGCGGCCGAGCACCGCGACACGGGCTCGACGATCAGATTCGATCTCCGATCGTTCCGGCTACCACCACGTGGCAGCCGGAGCGGTGATCAGAGCGGACGGACGTTCTGGGCCTCTTCGCCCTTGCGACCGGGAGCGACGTCGAACTCGACGGCCTGCCCTTCCGCCAGCGACTTGTAGCCAGTGCCCTGGATGTTCGAGAAGTGGACGAACACGTCGTCCCCCTGCTCGCGTGAGATGAAGCCGAAACCCTTCTCAGCATTGAAAAACTTGACAGTACCTGTGGCCACTGGGCCCTCACCTTCAACATGGAATCTGCCACGGTAGGAAACCCGGACACCGCACCTTATCGGCAGAACGACCGCGCCCGCGCAATCGTCGCGCGCGAAACCCACCTGCTACACCCTTCGGGGTGGTCGCCCGTCAGGATGGACCGGAGAAGGCGATGCCGCGCTCGGTCTTGGTCGGGCCGACGACCGGGGCGTGGTCGTCCTCGTAGCGGGTCAGCTCGGCGCGGCCGACGACGTGCCAGTGCACCTCGTCGGGGCCGTCGGCGATCCTCAGCGTGCGTGCGCTGGTGTACATCCGCGCCAGCGGTGTCCACTGCGAGATCCCCGTGGCGCCGTGGATCTGGATCGCCTCGTCGATGATCTTGCACACCCGCTCCGGCACCATCGCCTTGACGGCGCTGACCCACACGCGAGCTTCCTGGTTGCCCATGACGTCCATCGCCTTCGCGGCGCGCAGCACCATCAGCCGCATCGCCTCGATCTCGATGCGCGCCTTGGCGATCATCTCGGTGTTCTTGCCGAGCGCGGCCAGCGGCTTGCCGAACGCCTCACGGTTGAGACCGCGGCGGACCATCAGCTCCAGGGCCCGCTCGGCCACGCCGATGGAGCGCATGCAGTGGTGGATCCGGCCGGGCCCGAGGCGGACCTGGGAGATCTCGAAGCCACGACCCTCGCCGAGGAGCATGTTCGACGCCGGCACGCGCACGTCGGTGAAGCGCAGGTGCATGTGCCCGTGCGGGGCGTCGTCGTCGCCGAACACCGACATCGGCCCGAGGATCTCCACACCGGGCCACGGCAGCGGTACCAGGATCTGCGACTGACGCTTGTGCGGCGGGGCGTCCGGGCTGGTCTGGAGCATGCAGATCATGATCTTGCAACGCGGGTCGCCGGCGCCGGAGATGTAGTACTTCTCGCCGTTGATGACGTACTCGTCGCCGTCGAGCACGGCGCGGCAGGCGATGTTCTTCGCGTCCGACGAGGCGACGTCGGGCTCCGTCATCGCGTACGCCGAGCGGATCTCCCCGTTGAGCAGCGGCTCCAGCCACTGCTTCTTCTGCGCCGGCGTGCCGACCCGCTCGAGGACCTCCATGTTGCCGGTGTCGGGCGCGCTGCAGTTGAGGCACTCCGAGGCCAGCGGGCTCTTGCCGAGCTCCTGGGCGATGTAGGAGTAGTCGAGGTTGGAGAGGCCCTCGCCGGTCTCCGCGTTGGGCAGGAAGAAGTTCCACAACCCGTTGGCCTTCGCCTTGGCCTTCACGGAATCGAGCAGTTCGAGCTGGCCGTCGCCGTAGCCCCACTTGTCGGCGCGGCCCTCGCCGAGGCGGAAGAACTCGGCGGTGATCGGCTCGACCTCGTCGGCGATGAACGCCTTGACCGCCTCGTAGAGCGGCAGGGCGCCCTCCGACATGGCCAGGTTGAGGGCGTCGTCGGTCGGTGAGCCGGAGTG
>JBBQTN010000299.1:0-5775 GCA_038213195.1 Acidimicrobiales bacterium
AGCACGCTGTTACCGTTCACCTCGCGAGTGCCCTCCCCGTTCGAGTCTTGATGTGTCGCAACACCAAGAATCCCTTACGGCGAGGGCACTTGCGCGGATACGCGACCTACACCACCCCAGACTCCTGAACGATCAGGGCTAAACAACCGGCGTCGGCCCGGTTCTACCGACCTCGATGGTGAACCGGTCACCGTCGACCGGTTCCACCCTCACCACGTCGTTGTCGAGCTGGCCATCCGCGACATCAAACAAGCCGTCGGGCTCGAGCACATGCCGTCCGGCAACTTGCACGTCAACTCGGCCGGGCTGCAATGCGTGGCTGCAATGCGCCGTGCTCGGCCCACAACCTGATCCGCTGGACCACCACCCTCGGCGCGATCCGCGCCGACGACGAACTCACGGTCGCCCGCACCACCCGCACCAACTACATCGCGATCCCTGGCCGGCTCGTCAACAACTCCGGAACAACCACCTCCGCCTACCGACCCACTGGACGTGGGGCACCACGTCACCCACGTCCTGCAACAACTATGCGGTTTCGCCGTCGCTCCCGGATAGGGCTGCGGCCCGCGGTCAGGCGCACCGCACCACACCCCGCAGCGGCGACAACCCAAACCCGACCAGTAGTCTGGCCGTGCCGCGCCCGCCACACGCCAACCTCACCGCTCGACACCACAATCGACAGCCAGACTACCACCCACACCACCCGAGCCCGCCACGGCGATCGGCAAGAGCCAAACGGTGCATTCAGGTTGAGCGGGGCCGGTCATCGCTGACTCGAGCCGGTTTCGTACACGCCCCGATCCGGACGGGTATACTCGACCCATCGTCGCGCTGAACGCGACACCGCCTGGCCCTACGACGCGGAGGTTGATTTGCGTTCTGCCGCCCTAGGAGAAACCTCGCTCGGAACAACCGCACTCGACCGCCGCTGTGTGCCAGCCTGTTCTCGCTGCCGAGCAAGCGGGACGGGAGTGCGCTCGTGAGACAGGCGCTCGACGGCATCCTTCACTTCGATGTTGCGGGGGCGTATCGATTGGTGGCCGCGCCGCCCAAGTTAGAAGCCTCACTCGGACGCGTCCGGAAAAACGTGACCATCGCCACGAAGTTCGGCGTCGCCCCACGTCCCTGGGTCCGTCCACCCGCGCGTTCTCTAGCCCCCGGGCGTGCGGTCATCGCCCGATCGGCAAGCCACAACCCTGGGCTTAGCACGCAGGCGAGAGGGCGGGGCGTCAGCGTGGCGGGCTTATTGCTCTACCGTTCGACGGGCTACACGGGGGTTCACGCGATACGCAGCATCACCGCAAGCCGGCGACACCTCCAGGGTCGGCTACATCGGTATACTTCTTCTGGACGACCCCGAGTCGGGGACCGACACCGCTGGGATTCGCGACGCGATGCCCGGCGCCGAAGAGCGTGGTTAGGCGCGAGCGTGGGGGCTAGCGGGCGGTCGCGCCAGTGAAAGCGGCGGTCGACAGTATCGAGTGCGCGGTGCCTATCGTGCAGTTGACCTGGAGCCGCCGCGAGCAGTCGACGCTCCCAGAGCCGGGTTCCGCGGGTTCTTTCACCTTCGGCGCGATCGGCCGTGCGCTTCCGCGTCTCGTAAGAGTGCTCGAAGACGACCCTGCAACGAGTAATGAGCGTGCAGCCGCTCTCGCCATCAGCCGCGAATGGCTTGCGGCACGACTGCTCGCCCAAGCGATTGACAAGCACGAGAACGGCATCACGCTGCTCAACACTCATAGTTCGGAATACCTCGCGGCCGCCGCCAAGCACGCCACCGATGTGAACCTCACGACCATCTTTTTCACCCTCGCGAAGCTGCTCGAAGGCTTGCGAAGCCGACGGTGATGTGACGAATGATCGAGGATATCGAGCAGCTGGGAGAGACCTCGTCATTGAGCGCTGATCTTGTCGTCGTCGGGGCAGGGCCAGCAGGCGTCGTCGCCGCCTTGGAGGTCGCTCGAGCGGGATTCGAGGTACTGCTCGTGGAGAGTGGCAGAGTAGGCTTTGACCACCGCACGCAGAGGCTCAGCGATGCCGAGTTGGCCGATCCTGATCGCCATGCAGAGATGGGAATGGCCGTCCGGCGGCAGCTGGGCGGTGCGAGTACGATCTGGGGTGGGCGCTGCGTCCCGTACGATCAAGTTGACTTCGACCACCGAGCCTTCGTTCCCGATGCTCGGTGGCCGGTGTCGTATGATGAACTCTTACCGTATTTTGATCGCGCATCGCAGTGGTGTGTTGCGGGGCGCGCAGTGTTCGACCTTGCTGGCATGCCCCATCTGCCGCGGACGCTCGTGCCAGGGCTGACCAACGACCAAGTCGTCCGCGTGACCGACCTTGAGAGATGGTCCTTACCGACCGACTTCTGGCTTACCTATGAATCCGAACTCCGAGCCCGCAAAAACCTACGGGTGATCACCGGCCTTACCTGCAAGAGGATTGTCGTGAGCCGAGACGGCGCGACGCAGTTGGACTGCAGCACGATCGACAAGCGATCCATCACACTGCTGGCGAAGCGGTACGTCCTCGCGTGTGGCGGACTAGAATCGACAAGGCTACTGCTAAACTCGCAGGCACCTGCGAGTCATGCAATCGGTGACCACTCGGGTCATTTGGGCCGATGGTACATGGGCCATATCGAAGGCGTCGTGGCGGATCTACAGTTCACCACAGACCCACGCCAGACTGTGTTCGGCTATGAGCGCGACATCGACGGTACATACGTGCGACGTCGTTTCAGCTTCACGCGCGAGTTTCAGCTGGAGCATCAACTGCCGAACGTGGCGGCATGGCTGGCCAACCCGCCGTTGGCGGATCCGAGCCATCGAAGTGGAGAGCTGTCCTTTGCGTACTTGGCGTTGCGGTCACCGGTTGGTCGTTTATTCGCTCCGGATGCTCAGCGTCTCTCACTGATCGGCAAGCATGTGCCCGGAGCGCCTTATCCTTCCGCCGACGCAGGTCCGGTGCGGAGCCACCTCGGGAACATCGTAAGAGACCCGATCTCTACGGCAAGGTTCATCTTCGGATTCGGACCAAAGCGATTTTTGAGCAAAGGTCGGCGCGCTCCAGGTTTCTTTGCCTTCAGCCGAAGCAACACCTATCCGCTCCAGTACCACGGCGAGCACTTGCCGTGTCGTGAGAGTCGAGTCACGCTAGCGGCAGCGAAGGACGAACTGGATGTGCCCCGGCTCAAAATCGATATTCGCTATTCCGAGGCAGACATCGAAGCGGTCGTCCGGGCCCACGACTATTGGGATGCCTTTCTCCGCCGACGTGAATGCGGACGGCTGCAGTACCGAATGGCCGACGTTGCAGACGGCGTCCGACGGAATCTCGGCGGTGGTTTCCATCAGGTCGGGACCACACGCATGTCCGAGGATCCACGCAACGGCGTCGTCGATCGAAATCTGGCAATACACACGTTGCCGAACGTGCATGTCGCCAGCAGCAGCTCATTCGTGTCGTCGGGCCAGGCGAACTCGACGTTCATGATTGTCGTCTTTTCTGTTCGCCTCGGTGACTTCTTGCGACGGGTGCTTCGGGAGTAGCTCGCGCTGCGGGTTCGAACGCCATTTTTATCTGCGGGCCATGCGCGAGCAACGTGTCGAGGTCATCGATGTCGACGAGGTGCGGCGCAGTAGTGTTGAGCCCGGACATCGCCGCCCGCTCACGACGGTGGTGGGCACCGTGACCATGGACCGTCTTGCGTATCGCCACCGGGGCGTTGGCAACCTGCATCCCGCCGACGCAGCACTGAACCTACCCACCGAGCGCCACTCCCACGGTGTGCGCCGACTGGCAGCCGTCGAGGCGACCAGGGGCTCCTTCGGGGACGCCGCCGAGGCCATCTTCCGGACTACGGGGTGGGGGGTCGGCAAGCGCCAGGTCGAAGAGCTCACCGCCCGAGCAGCGTCGACGTCGAGTACGTCTACGCTTCCCGCGCCGCCGAGCCTGGCGCGAGTGACGATGTGTTGGTGCTGTCGGCTGACGGCAAGGGCATCGTCATGCGGCCCGACTCATCGCGACGCGCGACAGAGAAGACCGCGGCCACCGCCACGTCGAAGGTTGAGTCGCGCCTGTCGAAAGGGCCAGAACCGCTATCACAGGCGCACGGCCGGAGTCGGCGTCGTTTACGACCTCACACCCGTTCCCCGCGCCCCCGGCGACGCTCTCGCCTCCAACCTGATGCACCACCGCGAGCACCGAAGGCCACAGGCAAGTGGCTGACGGCGATCGTCGAAGACGCCGCCGAGGTGATCACTTGCGTCCTCGACGAGGCCGAGCGTCGTGACCCTGACCACGAGCGGCGCTGGGTGACGGTGGTGGACGCCGACCCCACCATATCGACTGCATAGAGGCCCAGGCCGAGCAGCGCACGGTGAGCGTCACCATCGTCATCGACTTGATCCGCGTCATGGAGTACCCCGTGGGGCGCGGTGCGGTACTTCTTCGCTGAGGGCGACCTCGCTGCCGAGGCGTGCGAGCAGAACCGGCCCTGGCCGTTCTCAACGGCAACGCCGGTGAGCTCGCCGCCGGCGTTCGGCGCCGCGGGACCACGCTCGCGTTGGGCAAGCCCGACAGGCGCAAGGCCGACGCCTGCGCCGACTACCTGACCAACAAGGCCGCCTACCTTGACTACCCGATCGCGCTGGCAGCTGGCTGGCCCGTCGCCACCGGCGTCATCGAAGGAACCTGCCGATTCTTCGTGACTGACAGGATGGACATCACAGGCGCCCGTTGGACCGTCGACCGGGCCGAAGCCGTGCTCAAGCTGCGGGCCGTGCGCTTCAACGGTGGCCTCGATGCCTACTGGGCGTTCCACATCGCACAAGAACGTCGACGCGTCCACCAAACCCGCTACATCAACGGCGCCGTCCCCCGAGTTGCGTGATGACCCTCCACCGGAGCCGCACCCAATCGAGATAGTCGAACAGATGAGCCGGCCGCACCACGACAACAGCGAGACCACGATGAGCAAGGAATCCGAGGAATTTCGCCAGATCGAACGCGTAGTCAGGGATCCTCGCCGCAGAGAACCCCGCACGACGAGATGATCCAAGAACCGGTTCACCACCCCGTCCTCGACACTGTCGCCCCAAGCGATGCGACCACCAGACCGAACCACACGATTACACATCACGGCCTCCCGCCCCGAGTCTTTCCGGCCGTCAGCCCCTCAACAGACCCCGCAGTGCCAGCGACGAGCTGTCGTTTGCATCCGGTGATGGTGCGTCCGAGGCGGCGGACCTCGATCGGCTCACGTGTCAACGGATCGACCGAATCGATCAACAATTTCGTGACGTATCAACCGAGTCGCGTTCGGGTGCCGGCGCTTCGATCACTGCCGCATTCGCGCCCTCGTCGACGCCGGACAACGCCGCTTTCACCTACTTCCAACGTAACTGGATAGCGGGTATGCGCCACTCTCCGCGCGCGGTCTGTAACGCTGTGGGTGGTGGCAGGTGAGGAGACGTTGGAGGAGCTGAGGGCGGCGGTGGTGGAGCTGCGCGACGCGCTTGGGGTGCGTGATGAGCGGATCGCCGAGTTGGAGCGCCTGTTGGGTGAGGCTCGCCGTTCGGGGAAACGTCAGGCGGCGCCGTTCTCGAAGGGTTTGGCGTGCGCGGACCCGAAGGTGCCGGGCCGTAAGTCGGGCAAGGGTCATGTCGTCACGGGCATCGCAGCGTGCCGGTCCGTTGGGAGCGTGAGTTCGACGCGCCCGCCGCGGAGGTGTGCCCGGATTGTGGCGGAGCGACGGTGCTCGAGCGGATC
>JBBQTN010000300.1:0-5771 GCA_038213195.1 Acidimicrobiales bacterium
TGATCTGTCCATCACCACAGAAACACCCTCTGACCAGGGCATACGCACGACATCAGCATCCTTGACAGAAACATGACTCAACCCCCCGTCGCCACTGTCGATAAACCGTATTGACCTATCGAAGACGAATGCGTGCTATCGTCGTCGGCGCTGGGCGGCATAACCAAAGCGCATGGAACGCGATGCACAGCGAGACACCCGACCGTGCGGGCGCGCCGGCTCGAACGGACCCCCGAAAACAGATCTTCACCGCCGACGCGGCGCCTCAGCGATGCGGCTGCGAACGCTCGGTACCGGCCCTGTCGGTGCTCGAACGGTCACCGCCGAGCTCATCGCCGAGGCCGAATGAGAAGTCGACAGGCAACGACCGTGAACGTGGCAACGCCGTCGTGGTCGCAGTGTGGGCCTGGTCGTGCTCGACGCCCATCAGCCTGAGGATGCCCTCGACGATGCGGCCCTCGTCGCCGGGGTCATGCATGCCCGCGACCACATCGTGCGCGCCGGCGGCCATCAGCCACACGAGCTGGCTCCACGCCAGTGGGGCGAGACCACCGATGATCCGGTAGGCGCCCGCGTCGACGGCGTTCGTGATGTCGCGCAAGCCGAACGGCCCGAAGCCGATGCGCATCCGCGCGACGAGCAGGTCGACGTGCTCCAACCACCAGCGGTAGACCGGGTTGTGGACCAGCTCGCTGATCACGAACCGCACCGAGTTGGCAACGATCCGCACCGGATCGGTCTCACCCAGCTCCGTGGTGATGAGGTCGTTGCGCTCGCCGGTGTTGTGGATCAGGCAGTCCAGTACGTCCTCGGCGAGCGCCTCCTTCGTCGGGTAGTAGTTGTAGAACGTTCCGAACCCGATGTCCGCAGCGTCGGTGATCTGCTGGATCGTCGTCGCCTCGACCCCCTGCCGGGAGATGAGGTCGTGGGCCACCGTGCGCAACCGCAGCCGCGTCTGGCGCTGGCGCAGCTCGGTGCGGCTCGGACGAACGGGCACGGTCACGGCGCCGACCTTAGTGCGCGACCACCAACCCATCACCCTTGACGCAGGATCGGAAATGATGAAGGATCACTGTGGGGAATGGCGCACTGCCGTGTGCGCTCCCGACGACCGGGGATCGTCGTCGTCGGATGCTCCCCCACGCCCGGGAGGCTGAGAATGACCATGGTCGATCGTCAGGTCGAAGCCGATCTGATCACGCGCACGCGCGCGCTGATCCCGGATCTGCGGGCACGCGCGGAGGAGGCGGCGGAGCTGCGCCGTGTCCCGCAGGAGAACATCCATCTGATGCAGGAAGCCGGGTCGCTGAAGACGCTGCAGGCCACCCGCAACGGTGGCTTCGGCGCCGGCATGCGCACCCATCTCGAGGTCGTTGCCGCCCTGTCGGAGGGCTGCGCGGCCACCGGATGGGTGGCGGGCGTGGTCCACGCCCACTCGTGGCTGCTGTCCCACTTCCCCGAGCGCGCCCAGGACGACGCCTATGGCGCGAACCCGGATGCTGTGGTTGCTGCCGTCATCGGTCCGCGCGGGTCGGCGCTGAGGACGGCCGACGGCTTCGAGCTGACCGGGTTCTGGCCGTTCGCCTCCGGCAACCGCAACAGCACGTGGCTGCTCCTCGGCGCAATGGTGCGCAACTCCGCCGGCGAGGTGATCGACGAGGGTGACTTCCTGGTGCCGACGGCCGACGTCGAGCAGCTCGACGACTGGTTCGTGAACGGTCTCACCGGCACCGGATCGAGCTCGGTCAAGGTGGAGCACCTGCACATCCCCGAGCACCACTTCCTGTCACTTCCGAGCGTGATCGTGGGCAAGAGCCCTGGGATGGAGCTGCACCCTGACGACTGGAACGTGCGCTGCGCGCCGGTCCCGGTGCTCGCCCTCGCGCTCACCGGGTCGGCCATCGGGTTGGCCCGTCAGGCCTTGCGAGACTTCCCTGCGCTGGTCAGGGGCAAGACGATCGCCTACACCAACGACGACCAGTACACGCACCCGTTGACCCACATCCAGGCCGGCAACGCGGCGATGCTGATCCACGAGGGCGAGCAACTCCTGTTCCAGTGCGCCGACGAGATCGACGCGGCGGGGCACGACGGTCGACAGCTCGACCTGATGACGCGAGCCCGCCTGCGTCTCGCCTGCGCGCAAGGCGTGCACCGCTGCCTCGAGGGGGTGGAGGTGCTGTTCCACGCCAGCGGCGCCTCCGGGATCCGCATCGCCAGCCCGCTCACCCGCGCCGTCGCCGATCTGCGCGCGATCAACCAGCACGGTCTGCTCAACCTGGAGACCAACCAGGAGATGTACGGCCGCATCGTGCTCGGCCTCGAGCCGAACACACCGCTGATCTGAGCCGTGATCCGAGCCACGACCGGCGACGTTCGCCGGCCGTGCGACCGGATCAGCGGGCCTGGGCGACGAACGGGTTGTCGATCGTGCCGATGCCACTGATCTCGACGCGCACCCGCGAACCGGGGTTGAGGCAACGCGGCGGGTCCATCACGAAGCCCACGCCCGCCGGCGTGCCAGTGGCGATGATGGTGCCCGGCAGCAGGGTGAACGCCGTGGACAGGTAGGCGATCAGCTCCCAGCAGTTGGTGATCATCAGCGACGTGCTCGCGTCCTGGCGCAGGTCGTCGTCGACCCAGGTGCGGATGCGCAGCGCATGCGGCTCCGGCACCTCGTCGGCGGTCACCAACCAGGGACCGATCGGACCGTGAGTGTCCCACGACTTGCCCATCGTCATCGTCGGCGTGGCCATCTGCCAGTCACGGACCGAGACGTCGTTGACGACGAGGTAGCCGGCCACGTACTCGTGAGCGTTCTCCTTCGTGACGCCGCGGCAGCGGGTACCGATGACGACGCCGAGCTCGCCCTCGTAGTCGACCAGCGTCGGCGCCACCGTCGGCACGTCGACCGGGTCGAAGGGGCCGGTGATGCAGGTGATCTGCTTGTTGAACACGATCGGCATCTCCGGCTTGTGCATGCCGGATTCGAGCGTGTGCGCGTCATAGTTGAGGCCGATGGCGAGGAACGTCGGTGGCATCGCGATCGGTGCCTCGAGGCGCACGGCAGCGAGCGGGATGCGCGCCGCGCTGCCCGCGCTCGCGCCGACGCGGCCGAGGATCCCCTCGGCCAGCACCACGGCGAGGTCGGTCGCCAGACCCGGATCGGCACGCCCGACGTCGACGATCTGATCGCCCTCGACGATGCCGAGGCGGGTGCCGCGGGCGTCGGTGAACCTGGCGATCCTCACATCGCACCGCGCATGGCGCTCTCGATGTGGGCGAGGTCAGCCGGTTCGACGAAGTCGGCGGGCGGCGGCGGGCCCCACGCGTACAGCGACTTGTCAGGGGCCCAGTCGCGCGCCTCCCACTCCGCCGAGTTCGGGATCTGGTCGAGGTCGGCGTAGTACTCGGCGTAGTTGCCCGCCGGATCGCGGAAGTACCAGAACAGGTTCGACCCCAGGAAGTGACGACCGAGACCCCACACGCTGCGGTTCGGATCGACGGCCAACAGGTTGTGAGCGCCCTTGCCGATCTCGTCGACGTCGTTGACCATCCACGACGAGTGGTGGAAGAACGGCACCCGCGAGCTGACCAGGGCGACGTTGTGGTGGTCGTCGGAACAACGCAGGAAGGCGATGATGCCTGCGGAGTGGTCGCTGAGGTGGAAGCCGAGCACCCCGGTGAGGAACGCCGTGCTGGCGTCGAGGTCCGTCGTGCCGTAGAGCACGTGCCCGAGCTTGCGTGGCCGGGCCGGGCCCGTGTCGAAGATCGCCGGCGACCGTTCGCCGGGACGCACCACGATCCCGGGCGTGTTCATCGTCGTCGCCTCGTGCGCGGCGGGGTGGACGGCGTCCTGCACGACGACGCGGGCGCCGATGCCGGTGATCGGTTCCGCCATCGAGATGCTGCCGTCGTGGTGGCGGGTGACGGCGACGGCGCGTGCGGTCGCCGCGGCGGCGATCCTGTCGAGGTCGTCGGGGCTCTCCGCGCGCAACGCGTACTCGACGAGTTGGCGGTATGGCGTGCGGACGAGGCGCAGTTGGTCGCCGCCGTCGGCCGTGGCGAACACCCCGGGGGCCGTGCTGAGCAAGCCGAACTCGTTGTAGAAGCGAGTGGTCTCATCCACGTTCGGCACACCGACGGTGATCTCGGCCATTCCCTGGAGTGACATGACGGTCTCCTGATCGTGCCTCGACGGTGGCCGGGCATGACGTCTGCCGAGGGCCGTGCTCGTTGTATCGCCGTAATTTCGACATGTCAAGACATTTTCGACATTGCATCGGAGTTGCGAAAATGCTTCAATGCCTCCGTGATCGCCCGTACCGCCACGCGCAGCGAACAGGTCTACGCGTCGCTCCGGGCCGACATCCTCTCCGGTCGCATCCGTCCCGGTGTGCGCCTGCCGTTCGCCGACCTCACCGACCGCTACACCGTCAGCACGGGCGCGCTGCGCGAGGGGCTGCAGCGGCTGGTCGAGCAGGGGCTCGTCGTCAGCGAGCCCCAGCAGGGCTTCCGGGTGGCGTCGCTGTCGGTCGCGGACCTGCGTGACCTCACCACCGCGCGCTGCGAGATCGAAGGTCTGGCCCTGACCTACGCGATCGCCAGCGGCGACCTGGCGTGGGAGAGCGGCATCGTGGCCGCGTTCTACGCGCTCGAGCGCACGCCGCAACAGATCGAGCCGGACCCGCTCGCCGACGTCGTCGTCGTCGAGGCGGTGCTCTCCGAGGAGTGGACGGCCGCACACCGGCGCTTCCACGAGGCCCTGATCGCCGGCTGTCCGAACCACCGGCTTCGCGCGATCGCCGCGAACCTGCGCGACGCCGCCGAGCTGTATCGCCACTGGTCGAAACAGACCGAGACGTCCACCAACACCGCTCGCGACACCGACGGTGAACATCGGGGGATCGTCGACGCCGTCCTCGCCCGTGAGACAGAGTTGGCCGTGCGCCTGCTCGAGCGACACCTCAGCACCACGGCGCGGCTGCTGATCGATCGAGCCGGGGCACTCGAGGGTTCCGTCGACCACTGACCGCTCAGCGCTGAACGCCGGTCGTTGACCGCTGGGGAGCGGGGCACCGGCGGCGGCACACACCATCGACAGGTACACAAACAAGGGGGATGCAAGATGGACCACGACGAGAACGCCGCCATGCGCAAGATCGTCAGTCGCCGCTACCTGCTCGGCTTGACCGGCAGCGCGGCGTTCGCTGCGGCGATCGCCGCCTGCGGCAGCGACTCGAAGAAGTCGGCGAGTACGACCGCGGGCACGACTGCGAGCACGACCGCGGGCACGACGGCCGGCAGCACCGCCACGACCGCGGCCACCACCGCGGCGAGCAGCGGAACGGCGGCGAGCCCGGCGACGACGGGCGCATCGACCGCCACGACCGTAGCGGCCGCCGGATCGACCCCGTCCGGCGGTGCCGGCAACGCGGCCAAGTTCGGAGGCGGTGGAGGCGACGGCACGTTCAAGATCGGGTTCACCGCCCCGCTCACCGGGCCGCTGGCCGGTTTCGGGGAGGCCAACGACTTCATCCTCAAGGGGATCAACGACCTGGTCAAGAACGGGATCATGATCGGCGCCAAGAGCTACAAGGTCGACATCATCGTCAAGGACGTCGAGTCCAACTCCGACACCGCTGCGGCACGCGCCAGCAGCCTCATCCTCGACGACAAGGTCGACATGATCGTCGCCATCGCCACGCCGGAGATGGTCAACCCCGTTGCCGACCAGTGCGAGGCCAACGGCGTCCCTTGCCTGAGCACCC
>JBBQTN010000301.1:0-5754 GCA_038213195.1 Acidimicrobiales bacterium
ACGCTCGTACTCGACAAACGTACTGATGCCACAGTCGATGTCGTACTTGGTGAAACGTTCACCGGTGTACTCGCCCAAGACGTGGTGACCAAGCAACTCGCCTCGCCCAGCGTCGGCCCGGCCCCTACCTGCAAGCCTCCGACCTAAGCCGCCTTCAGCGACAGTACGGCGACGCTGGAACTTCCAACCAGAGAAGCGGGTGCGGCTCAGCGGTCGATGGCTGCTCGCGGGCGAGAACATGACGCGCTCGGCGGGCTGTCTGCGCAGTCGAGACCGCGACTGTCGGCACGGACTTAGGAAAGAACAAGCCCCACAGCAACATCCAGGTAACCACGGCCGGGAAGAACGCAACGATGCCCCTGGTTGCTTGAGAAACACCAGCACGTATCCAGCCCGGGACATCTGCGCGACCCGACCGGCAATCATTTGATTCAGCTTCACCGGTGTCACATCCGCCCACACCCGAATCGTCGTTCAGATTCGCGTACTCAAAAACGGGGGTGCCGTCATCGCCGATGAGAACTTCGCCGAAGTGGCTCAAGTTGTTCAATGCCTGCAGAGCAGCGGGGTTCGTGAAGACCAACCAGACGTCTTGCTGGCTGCTACCGGTGTTTGATGAAGTTGCCCGGCAGCGCCTGAGTCCCCCGGTCGTAATCGGGCTGCACGTGAACCTAGCGACGACCGGGCTCGCGTCATCGACGCAGGGTCAGAGCAACCCGGTCGTGGTCCCCGAGCGCGCCGTCCTCGATCAGCGCCACCCAGCCTCCGCGGCGTAGCACGGCCTCGATGAGTTCGTCGACGGCGTCATCGAGGACGTCTGGGTGATCGCGGTCGGCAGCGGGGCTGAGGAGCTCTCCGCTTGCATCGACTCGGGCAGGGTAGAAGTAGCCCTCCTCGACTGCGAGCATCTCGGGTCGTTCGGCGTGTGCGGCCATCCACGCGGAGGCGATGCCGGACACGGCTCGACCAGCGCTGACTCGCTCGTCGAGCAGGTCGAGTGCCTCCTGCTGACGGGATCGCAGGTAGGCCTGCAATACCGGCCGGATCCGCGGTGTGAGATCGGCGGCAGGTGCCGTGATCAGGCTCCCGTTCACGCTCCCGGCCAGCCTCGACAGATTCTGCGAGAGGTCACGGAACTCCGCCAACTCGCGTTGAGTCCCCACTAGGACCAAAGGGGCGGGGTGGACCCTCAGGTAGGTCCCCAATGCACGGTCGACGTCCCGATAGAACGAGCGGCGCCCTCGCCCCGCGACGGTCGATCGTCGCTCGTTCTTCTGCGCCTCCGCCGCCAGTCGGGGGAATGCGCGTCCGGCCACGGGGCGCAACTCGTCGCCCATCCCCTCGAGCAGCCGGGCTTCGTGCTGGCTCAGCAGGAGTGCAACGTGGCGGGGAGTGCGGTGCAGAGCACGCACCAAGTCGCGCGTGGCGAATGTCGGATCAACGACCACCCGGTCCACCACAGGGATGTCGAGGTACATCACTTTTCTCGTGTCCGCCGACGCGAAGACCGCAATGGCCTGCGTCGTAGCGCCCCGAACAGCACCTTCGACGAGATCGCGTAGCGGCGCGAAAACAGTGTCGTGGACATCTGGGAGCGACTCGGCGTCCAGTCGCATGTGTGCTTCGAGTGCAAGCCCTCTGAGCTGATCAGCCTCCGCCGGCAACATGTGAGCTGACGGCGTGGTCGACATCAGCAGCGAAACTGCCGGGTAGTTCTCGATGGCCTGGATCAGCGTGACTTCGCTGGGAGTGGGCGTCTTGGGACGTCGGGCGTCCCGGGGGCTGGTGGCGATGGGAGTGCTCATGTGATTACTCCGGTGGGTTTGATGGGACGGGATGGGATGGGACTGGATGGGGGACGGAGCGGGTGGGCTGGGTGCCGGTTCGGTGATGCCACCGGTCCTGCTTCTGGTCTGCCGGGGGGTCAGCGTTTGCGCCAGGAGCGAATCGCGGAGATGCCTCGGTTGGCGAGGCGTTTCAACGGGTCCAGCACGCGCTCTGCCCAGACGTACTCGGATGCGAGAACCACGAGGCCGAGCATGATTGCCGCCCAGCCGGGGCCGGGGAGGACGAGCATGGCAGCGCCGGCGACGACGAGCGTGAGTCCGACGGTCAGCACCACGACCTTGAGCCCGAGGTGGGTCGTGGGCCTCCTCCTCGCCCACTCGCGGGCGCGGAGGTGGGCCCTCGCTCGCGGCGGGGCGCCGTGGGCGGGCGCGGTGTCAGTGCCCGGCATGGTGGACCTCTCGGTCCCCGACCGTCCGGACGTCGAGGACGCGGCACCGCCAGGTGGCCGACGGTCCGTGGACGGTCACGGTGCGGCCGATGCCCGCACCGAGGATGGCCCGCGACAGCGGCGACGCGGCTGAGATGCGCTCATCATCGAGGAACGCCTCGACCGGGTGCACGGGGCGAACCCATTGATCGACGCCACCGGCGAGCCCGATGAGGACGCGGCTGCCCAGCTCGACGTCGCCCGAGCCACTTGGCACCGCCGATCCCGACGTCGCGAGCACGTGGTCGAGCCAGTCGGCCTGGCCCATCAGTCGCTCGTACTCGGCGGTGTGGCGCTCGTCGCGCTCCCGGTCGACGAGCAGGGGCACCAACCCCGGGACGAGATCTTCGCGCAGGTGGCGTAGCCGCTCGGCCATGAGGAGCCGGCCGTCGGGGGTCAGCGTCACGGCGCTGCGGTCCTCCCCGGCGTGAGCATCACGACGTGCCCTCATCGATGTGCTGCGGGGTCGTCGGTCGGAGCTGATAGTGCTCATTCGGAACCTCCGGTTGCGGTGGGGTGGGCGGGCTCGGGGGACGGGGGTGCGGGAGCGAGTGGAAGGGGGACGGGTGTGGAGCCAACGTCGGGTCGCGTGGCCCGCAGGCTCGCGACGATCGAGACGGTGATCACCGTGACGACGACGCCGAGCGACACCAGCGTGGGGACGTGCCAGAGGTCGGCAAGCAGCATCTTCGCGCCGACCCATACGAGCACGACCGCGAGGCCTAGCTTGAGGTGGACGAACCGGTCCACGAGGTCGGCGAGGAGGAAGAAGAGCGCGCGCAAACCGAGTATTGCGAATGCGTTGCTCGTGAACACCAGGAAGGGCTCCTGCGTCACCGCGAATATCGCCGGGATCGAGTCGACGGCGAAGACGATGTCGCTGACTTCGACGAGCACGAGCACGGTCAGCAACGGAGTCGCGAGCAGGCGACCGTTGTGCCGGACCCAGAACGCCGCACCGTGGTAGTCCGGTGTAGTGGGCACGAGCCGCTGGAACAGACGCACCACCCGGCTGTCGGCGGGGTCGGGGTGCTCATGACGGCTGCGCGCCATGCGCCACCCGGTGAGCACCAGGAAGGCGCCGAACACGTACAAGACCCAGCCGGCGCTCGCGATGAGAGCCGATCCGGCGCCGATGAAGATCCCGCGGAACAACAGGGCTCCAACGACGCCGAGGAACAGCACCCGGTGCTGGAACTCGCGCGGCACCGCGAAGTAACTGAAGATGATCGCGAAGACGAAGACGTTGTCGACTGCGAGCGTCTTCTCGATGAGATAGCCGGCGTAGTACTGCGAGCCGTACTCGGCGCCGAACTGCCACCAGACGACGGCGCCGAACGCCAGGCCCAGCGTCACCCAAACGGCGCTCCACGCCGCGGCCTCCCGGACGGAAACGACGTGGGCGTGCCGGTGTGCGACGAGGTCGACGGCGAGCATCGCGAGGATGACGCCGAGGACGGCAATCCAGGCCCACAGGGGTACGAACACAGAAAAGACCTCCGACTCAAGGGCGCGTCAGCGCCGTTTATCGAAGGTCTCCCACCGCCGCGTCCGGAGGCGCGACCCACCGTGCCGGACACCGGCCTCAGGGACGGTGTCGTGATGACGACACGATAGCTAGGGGGTACTCCCCTTGCGATTACAACTTCGAGTGTGCGCGACAATTCCGCTCACGTCAACTCGACTTGGGATCGGCCGCGGCTTGGCACGGCGAACCTCGCTGGGCTTCCTGGCAGCGTGTCCGGAGCGCCTCGGGGTAGCAGCCGGGTTCTGTGACTATTCCTGTCACCAGAGGGCCCGACTGAGGGCCCAGACGCCGCCCGACAAACCGCTGACCTGCAGAAAAACCATCTCAGAATATGGCGGTGGCGGTGGGATTTGAACCCACGGAGAGCTTGCACCCTCACACGCTTTCGAGGCGTGGTCCTTCGGCCGCTCGGACACGCCACCGCCGCAGAGGATACAGGCCCGTACGCTCGCGGACGCGCCGAGGTTTGGGCTACCGGGGATCCCCGGCATTGCGCCGTGCTTGAAAGAAGTCTCGAAGCAACGCGGCGCTTTCTGCCGCGAAAACGCCCGAGATCACTTCCGGACGGTGGGTGAGTCGGCGATCGCGTACGACGTCGAACAACGAGCCGACTGCGCCGCCTACGTCATCGAGCGCACCGAATACCAATCGATCGACGCGCGCTTGGACAAGGGCTCCGGCGCACATGACGCACGGCTCCAACGTGACGACGAGAGTCGTGCCATCGAGGCGCCATCGGCCTAGCCGCCGAGCCGCATCGCGCATTGCGACAATCTCGGCGTGCGCCGTGGGATCTGAACCGATCTCTCGTTCGTTGCGACCCCAACCGATGACTTGACCAGTGGCATCGATGACCACCGCCCCGACCGGTACGTCGTCGGTCTCGAGGGCCGCGCGCGCTTCGTCGAGGGCGATGCGCATCGCTTCGACGTCAGCGGGGGTGGCTATCACGAGATCATCGTGTCAGGGCCGGCTCCAACATCGATCGAGCGCACGCGTGGCACTCCTCCAACACTCAACGCGCTGCGGCTCGAATCACTGCGCCATCGACTCGAGTGCCGCTTCAAACTGAATTCCAAAACCCACCCTGGCCGCAATCGTGGAGAGCACTTCATCGGGGTAGAGATCCACGTCGGCACACAGGAAATCTAGGTCTTGGGGGCCAACGCCAAGATCGTCAAAAAGTTTTAGGTCTCCCGCCAGTGCGATGTCGTCGCCGTCGATTGGACCAGGGATGCCCAATTGCTCGAGCACCTCATCGGCCAGTTCCCAGTCGCGCGCGGCCGTCACATCTGAGAGCAACAACCGAGTCTGGGCACCGAACACACGCATGACGACAAAGAACTCTTCGGCCACGCTGACTAACCCCAACGCGCCAGCTTCTGCGGGTAACTGGCGCAGTGCGTGAGTCAGACTCTCGAGCGAACTTGCGACTCGCGGAGGGAGGGGCTCGACGAGCCACTGGCCATCTTCTCGCCACGCAGCCAGCGCAAAGTCAACGGCATCGTCGTCCATGCGCACGGCCTCCTCGTGGTCGCGCCGGGGGAACGCCACCAAGTGCAGGATGCCACGCTCACGCTCTCCCCGTCACCGGTTCGCGGACGCCAATCAGGTTTGCGCGAACTCCAGACGCTCAAAGAGCCTTCAAGGCACCAACAACCTTCGTCAAGGAATCCTTCGCATCGCCAAACAACAACGAAGTGCGGGGGTCGTAGAGCAACTCATTCTCGATTCCGGCGAAGCCGGGACGCATTGATCGCTTGAGAAATACGACTTGGTTCGCTGCGTCCACATCGAGGATCGGCATCCCATAGATGGGTGCGGTCTTCTCCGTGCGAGCTGCTGGGTTTACGACATCGTTCGCGCCCACCACGATCGCAACGTCAGCTGAGCGGAATTCAGGATTGACTTCGTCCATCTCTTTGAGTTGGTCGTAGGGCACGTTCGCTTC
>JBBQTN010000302.1:0-5732 GCA_038213195.1 Acidimicrobiales bacterium
CGCTCGAACATCGGCCGCTGCAGCGACACCGCACTCGCCCGAGGGCCCGGCGTTGTGCGGCGCCACCTCGCCGGTGACGCGTCGAGTTGGCCTCGCCCAGTCCGGCCGCGTTCGCGTCGCGAATCGTCCGTGACGAAACCAAGTGACGCACGCCATCTCACGCCATCTCACGCCACCTCCCACCTCGCCACCGCGCCACGTTCCGCCGCGCGACCGACATTGCGGGACCGGGGGCGTCGCACACCGCAGCGCTGCCGGCACACGAGGGCCCTGCGAGTCACCTGGCGCTGGGACGCCGCCTACCTATGGCACCCCGATTCGCGAACCTGCGCGCGTACGGAGGCCACGACCCGCTGACCCCACACCCGTGGACCCTGGCCTGCGGACCACCTGCGGATCCGGCCGGCCGTCCCAACTGGCGGATCCGACAACACGCGACTCCGGTACATCGCAACGCGGCTCGGTCGAGACGCTTTATCGCTTCCCGATTCGTCACCGACGATTCGCAACGGCATGGAACGAGATGAGCAGGGTCGACGAGTTGCGTCACGGACGATTCACGACGACGTCGAGATGTGGCGACGACGGTCGGACTCACTCGTGCGTCGTGGCGGGCGTCGGGGCGATGCTCGGCGTGTTCCGCCACTGCGGCCGTCGGGCACGAAGGCCCTTTGCTCCGCCTCGATCGCGAGCCGGAGCCTCGCTTCTTCGATGCCTCGACAACGGCTCGGGCATCGCGCGGGCCGATGACGCGATTCGAGAGCATCCACATGACGCCGTTGCGAGGCATCGCTCGATCGGAGCTCCGGTCGAGGTCTGGCTCCCCGCACACCACGATGGGGATGCGCGGCTAGCGCCGAGGTCCTCGATCAGCTGGGCGAGTAGCAGCAACCGCGGCAACAGGCCGCGAGGACGAGGACGAGGGGCGCCTGCTCAGACCGGACGGCGCGCCCGGCAGGCCCAGGCGTACTCGTTGGCCTTGACGTCGATGTCGACGAAACCGGCCGATCCCAGCCGGCGTTCCAGGGTGGATGGGTCGATCGGGTTGTACGTGTCGTCCTCGTGGAACGCGGCCAGGTCGGGCCGCCCGACGCTGTCGTTGGCGACGAGCACACCGCCGGGTCGCAGCACCCGCCGGACCTCGGCGAACATCCGGTCCTGCAGCTCGACGGTCGGCACGTGGTGGAGCATCGTGAACGTCGCTGCGCCGCTGAACCGGCCGTCATCGAACGGCATCGCGGTCGCGTCGCCCTCGACGACCGTGACGTTCGTGCCGGACAGTCGCGCACCCAGTGCGCGGGCGAGGTCGGCGTCGAGCTCGATGCTGGTCAGCTGCGGGAGGCGGGCGCGCAGCAGATCTGTGGTGAGACCAGGACCAGGTCCGATCTCGAGCGGGTCATCGCCGAGCATCACCGCCCCGGCCGCGCCGAAGGCGAACGGGAAGGCCAGGTCTTCGAGCGTCTGGCGCCACTCGTCGCTGACCAGGAGCTCCATGTGATGACGGTTCATCAGCGCAAGCTAGACACCGCACACCCGTGCCGTCGACGGGAATGCAAGATGCCGGGGGAGCGCCCCGGCATCTCTTGCATATCAATGGTGCACCTGGACTCGAACCTTGACTGAACTCCAGAACTTCAGAACACAAACTGAGAACAGCAGCGAACCGACGTACCTTTGTTATGACCCATACCTAGGGATGGTGCGCCTCCACGATAATCCCGTGGAATGCGATCGTCAAGGTCGTGTGACGTGCAGCCGAGAGATCACGCCTTGTCGGGCGGCCCTGGGCGGTTACCGCGGAACGTCACGAGCGCTGAGAGCGGTCCGGTCACGGTGATCGAGCCCGACGAACCGATCAGCAGGTTGTCCTCGGCTGCGTAGACGCGCGGCCGCGTCCCCTCGCCCTTGCCACGCAACTGGAACAGGTGGAGCGCGATCCCGCCCGGGAAGGAATCGACGACGTTGTCGCGAACGATCAACGCCTGCGTGATGAAGCCGAACACGCGAACGCCTTCGGTGGTGATGCGGTCGCCCTCCGCCCGGCTGTCGTAGCTGATGTCGTTGGCGTCGATCCGCACGACGGCGGCATTGCCGACGAAGATGGCGTGCCGGCCACGGGCGCCTTCCGGTGGGACCAGCACGCCGATGCGGTTCCCCGAGATGGTCACCCTCCCGGCGAACAGGGCAGCAGACCCAGCGCGTGGGCCAGCCTGGCTCGCGGCAACGTGGACGCCCTGCACCGCCGAGTGGATGTCGTTGCCCGTGATGCGGACGTCGCCGACCGACGAGCCACCGACCACGATCGCCTGGGCCATCACCGCGACGCGACGGCTGACGATCCGGTCCTGCACGAACTGGACGAGTGGCGCCGCAGCGGCAGTTGCGGTCCCGGCGAACACGGTGCGCAAGACCTTGTCCGTGGCCGTCTGGAAATCGCGCATCGCCGTGAACGATTGGGTCAGGACCGCCGGCCACACCGTCGCGCCGACCGGTGTCGTCGCGAACGAGAAGGTCTGCGCCCCGATCTTCACGCCGACACGGCTCTTGCCGGCCGCCGTCGTCGCCAGATCCGACAGCAACAGACGTCGCGCCTGGGCCTTCTCCAGCGCCGTCAGCTTGACCGGTCCTGCTGGACCGGCCGGCGGCGTCGCCACGGTGAACTGGCTACCCGTGACGGACACGCCGGTCGGGTTCGTCGCCAGCACACCGACCTGGCGGTCGCCGACGTCGAAGCGACTGCCCTCGACGGTCAGTGATCCGCCGGTCGTGCGCAGGCAGCTCGCCTGCCGCGTCGTCTGCGCCGCGCCCGTGAAGGTGCAATCGCGAACCGTCACTGCGCCGCAGTTCGTGAACGTGAGGATGCCACCGATGCCGCCCTGCGCACCGGTGCCACCCCTGGCCGCCAGCGACTGCACGGTGACGGAGGCGCATCCGACGAACGTGATGATCGTCTCCGTGCCGGTGCCTGCGAGCACGCTTCCCGCTCCCGCGCCATGCAGCACGAGGTGCCCCTTGCCGCTGACGGCGACGGGAGCCGCGACGTCGTAGGTGCCGATCGGGAAGCAGACCTGGGCGTCTGCGCCGGCCGGGATCGAGTCGAAGACCTTCTCCCACCCGGGTCCTGGCGTGGCCGTCGCCGTGCACAGCCCGCTGCCGCGCTGGCACAGCGCGTCGATCGCATCCTGGACGGTCGCGACCCCGGTGAACGCGCACGGCACCGGGTCGACGGACACATCGCTCGCGGTGATCGCGGTCAGCGGCGGGAAGAGGGCGCGGCACTCGCGCACGCTGCCGGCTGCTGACGAGAAGGTGGCGGCGGTCGCATCGACGATCGCCAGCGACTCGACGTGGTGGCGGGTCCCGTGCGGCGGTCGCGGCAACGCGACACCGTCGTCGGCGGTCGGCCACGTGATGGAACCGCCGCCTGCGCTGTTCGACGTGCGCGCCGGGATCAGCCAGTAGTCACCGGAGCGGGCCGCGCCGGGCACGAACACGACCTGCACGCCGCGTTCGAGGGCCACGGGCGCGGCAGCTGACGGTGACGTCAGGTCGATGTCGATCCGCCCGTCCCACACGATCGCCACGGGGTTGCGGTCGAGTCGCGCGGCCGACGGCGTGCCGGCGAGGCCGATCGTGCGCCGGCCCTGCTCGGGCGGCGCGGTCACGGCGAGCAGGTCGCTGACGGCCTGCTCCAGCGTGAGGGCCTCATCGGTGACCTCGACGTACGCCGCCGACGTGAAGCCGTTGTCGCGTCCCATGCCGTCGAGCAGGAGCGTCGACCCGAGCGAGAGGACGGGGCTCGACGTGCTGGCGTTGTCGCGCTGCCACTTCAACACCACGCCGGACGGCGTCGCGCTGTGCACCTCGACCCGATACAGCTGGTTCTCCAGACCGCGGTAGCCCGCCTCGTCGGGCAGCTCGCACGGGTCGTCGCTCGGCGCGCCGGGCACCGTCGAGGCGATCAGCTGCGCTGGGTGTGGTCCGGCAGGGACGGCGCAGCTGCCGCCGCCGACGGCGCCGGCGGGCGCGACTCGGACCTGCCACACGACCTTGAGACGCGTCGACGACTCGGCGTCGCCCAGCGCGACTTCGCGGATCGACGGGTCGACGAGCTCGGAGATGTGCCGGTGCCAGACGTCGAGCTCGACGCGGTAGGCGTTCGCGGCCAGCCGTGTCGGATCGCCCGCAGCGAACGGATCGAACGTCGGCCGGTCCGGCTGATGGCGCAGCGACGTCACCGGGGTGACCGTGACCGGCGTCCCGGCGGTCAGCCCCGCGACGCTCGACTGCAACGTCAGCGAACGGCCGGCGACGGCGACGACCTGGACCCGCGTCGTCGAGCCGGTGCCGGCGACGTCGATCCACTGGCCGGGCGCGAAGCGGACCCCACCTGCAACTGCCGTGTCGACGACGAGGGCCGTCGTCGACACCACGGCGGCGCCGACGGCTGGCGGTTCGTTGACGCACACGATCCCGTCGACGTACATCCGCCCCGGCGAGAGGAGCAGGTCGAGCCCGTCCGGCGCGACCGTCACCGCGAAGCCGCCGCCGTCCTTGGGCGCGCCCGACGGCCCGACGACGTCCGACGTCGTCGTCGCCTCGCGGTGTCGGTCGATCGACGATTGCTCGTTGATCGCGCTGTCGACCAGCACCTGCCCCTGGCCGACGACGACGGAGTCGAAGTGCCGGCTGGGCCGGAACGTGTCGGCGGAGATGTCTGCGTTCATCGTTGCGCTCCGATGCGTTCGCCGGCGACGTCGCCGGTCCCGGTGCCTGGATCCGCCTGCTCGCGGCCGAAGCCGTCGATGCGGTCGACGTCAGCTGCCATCGAGCACCCCCGCCTCGAGCCCGAACCGCAGGAACTCCTCGATGCTGCGGCGCAGGTTGTCGTCACGCTGGGTCTGCCCGAGCGTCGCCATCGCGCCCATCTCGTAGCCGTCGCTCGCGCCGCGGACCAGCGCCGACGCGTGCGCCCTGCGCAACCGCCCGTAGCCGGGCGTGTCGAACCGCGTCGACACGAACGCCGGTCGCGGCGTGGTGGCCGTCGCCGGCTGGCACTGGTGACGCCGCGGCGTCTGGCTCCCCGGCTCGATCCACGAGTACTGCACGCACCCGACCTGGCGGCGATCAACCGACGTCGGGCCTGTGATGATCGAGTCGCTGATCAGGTCGACCCGCTGCGCGCTGACCGCACCGAGCACCGTGCAGCGCGACATGGTCAGCGCCGCGCCCGGACCGCCGGCGCCGTCGGCGGCGATCGCAGGCGTCGCGCCGGGGAACGCCCCGCCGGCACAGTCGACGATGCTGTCGGTCAGGGTCAGCGAGTTGCCGTCGGCCGGGACGAACAGTGGCCCTGCGATGCAGTTGGCGATGGTGATCTCGGTCTGCCAATCCACGTCGACTGCGATGACGAGCGACGGCCCGACCGGCACGGCTGCCCCACCGTCGGTGCCGAGTCGCTGGCCGGGCACGAACGTGCAGTCCGTCAGGCTGATCGCGTCGGGGCGGCCGCGGACGACGAGCGGGCCGCCGCCGACGAGCAGCCCGGCGAGCTCGAGGATGCCGCCCTCCCCGACCGTGACCGTCAGCGACGTGGTCAGCGCGACATGCGGGTACGTGCCGACGCGACCGGCGATCCGCAGGCGCGCCGCAGGGGGGATGGTCACCGCGAGGTCCCCGGCGTAGGTGCGGTTGTCGGCGACTTCGACGACGCCCACTCCCCCGCTGGCAGC
>JBBQTN010000303.1:0-5727 GCA_038213195.1 Acidimicrobiales bacterium
TGACGCCGGCGATCTGCTCGTCGCCGCGCAGCAGCACGGTGTAGCGGAACTCGGGCGTGTCGCCCATCGACTGCGTCGGCACGCCGAACACCTTCTCGTAGAAGGCGACCGTCTGCGGGAAGGCGCGGGTGTGCAGCTCGAACCAACCGGGTGCGCCGGGCTCGTCGACGACCGCGAAGCCCTTGTGCAGACCCGGCTGCCAGACACCGACGGCGGCACCGCCGGCGTCGGCGATCATCGCCATCGTTCCGAGGTCGCCGACCGCCATCGGCGGCAGGTAGACCTGCCCACCGTTGTCGACCGCTGCGGTGGTGACCGCCTCGACGTCGTCGGCGGCGAGGTAGACGTTCCACCGTCGGGGTTGCCGGTCGAGCCGTCGTTCTTCATCCCCCCGGCGATCGGCGCGCCCTCCCTGAGGAAGTTGATGTAGCCGCCGTACTCCTCACCCGCGACGTCCGAGGTCCAGCCGAACAGGTCGCCGTAGAAGGCCCTGCTGGCATCGGGGTCGGAGGTGAACAGGTCGATCCAGCACGGTGTGCCGGTGGTGGTGCTGTCGCGTGTGGGCATCTGGAGCTCCTCGTAGGGACTATCGGTGGAACGTGGCCGATCGAACGTGATCCGTCAACTGCTGAGACCGCCCGGACGGCGGCGACTCATCGGCGCAAGGGCAAGAACGTCATGCGCGTGCGGCGCGCTCCTCCTCGTAGGCGGCGATCGCGGTGAGCTGCGCGCCGAGGGTGGCGTCGACCCACTTCGTGCCGGCGCCGACGACGCGGTCGTAGCTCTCCTGCACGGGAGCGAGCTGGCCGGTGAAGTGCGGCATCACCTGCTCGGCGAACAGCTCGTAGCTGCGCTTGGTGGCGGCGACGTCGGCGAGGTCGGCGCCCAGGAAGAGATACGTCCCGAACCCCCCCGTCTTGTCGATCAACCGCTGGATCTGCTCGATCGCCATCTCCGGGGTGCCGATCACCATCCGCCCCGCCTCGTTGGCCCCGTCGACGAGCTCGTCGTAGTCGGTCGGCGGCTCGGGGTCATCGGGACCGCGGGTGGGGATGATGTGGCTGAGGTAGTTGAACACCCACTGCAACCCGTAGCGGCAGTTGTCCTTGGCCTCCTGGACCGTCTCGGCGATGTGCATCGGGCCCATCAACCGCCACTTGTCGCGGGGCGCGGCGTGACCGTTGCGCGCGGCCTCCTCCTGCCAGACGTTGTAGTTGTAGTCGAGGACCTGGAACCCGGCCGGTTCCGTCGCCGCGATCGACAGCAGCCCTGTGCCGTAGCGCCCGGCGAGCTTGCTCCCCGACGGCGAGACGCTGCTGGCGACGACGATGTCGAAGTTGCTGTACGGGCGGATCTGCAGCACCGCGTCCTCACAGGTGAACCAATCGGTCTTCTCCGTCACCACCTCGCCGCGGAACAGGCGCAGGATCACGTCGAACGACTCCTCCATGCGCGGGCGCTGCAGCATCGGGTCGATCCCGAGCATCGCCGCGTCGCTGGTCAGCTGGCCGGGCCCTGCGCCGAACATCATCCGCCCGCGTGTGAGGTGGTCGAGCATCACGATCCGGTCGGCGAGGACGAACGGGTGGTGGTAGGGCAGCGAGTTGACGCCGGTGCCGAGCTTGATGAACTTGGTGCGTTCGGCGGCAGCGGCGATGAACACCTCGGGGCTGGCGATCAGCTCGCTGCCGGCGGAGTGGTGCTCACCGATCCACACCTCGGCGTAGCCGAGCCGGTCGAGGTGCTCGATCAGCTCGAGGTCGCGTTGCATCGCCAGGGTCGGGTTGACCCCGGTCTTGTGCATCGGCGGCAGGAACATCCCGAAGCGCAGGGGAGTGGGATGTGGTTGCATGTGCGGCATCACCCCAGCGTGTCACAGGCCCACCGCGTGGGGTGCACGCGAGCCGGGCAGGTGCGGCGCACACGCGGCGGCGCGGCGCGGGTGACGGCTACTCGACCGTGCCGTAGGCGCCTGATCGGCCCGTCGCTCCTGCGGCGGACGCGTCGGCAACCGCGCCGCGCAAGGCTGATGCGAACGCGCCGATCCGCCCCGCGTGCACGGCGTTGACCATGCAGTGCAGCGACGGCGGCGGTCCCTGGCGGTCGACGAACCAGCCGCGGGTGCGCAGCCCGTCGGCGACGGCGTTGACGTCGAGCACCTCGGGTTCAGCGGCCGCGAACGCCAGCAACGTCACCTGCGGCTCGGCGAGCAGACGCAGCTCGGGGATCGCGCCGATCGCGGCAGCGAGCTCTGTGCAGGCGCCGCGGGCGGCAGCGGTGACCCTGCGGTAGCCCTGCTCGCCGAGGTGGTTGAGCACCGCCCACGCAGCCGCGATCGATCCGCCGCTCTTGGTGCCGAGCACGCCGGACGAGCCGTAGACACCGCCGAGCCAGTTGTCGGTGAGGAACGTCTGATAGCTGCGCAGCCGTTTGCTGCGGTGGATCAGCACGCCGGCGCCCTTGGCGGTGTAGCCGTACTTGTGCAGGTCGACGGAGATGCTCGTCACCCCGTCGACGGCGAAGTTCCACGGCGGCACCTGCTCGCCGAGCCGGGCCAGGTAAGTCAACGTGACTCCGCCCATGCACGCGTCGACGTGGCAGTTGATGTCGCGCTCCGCGGCGATCGCGGCGATCGCCGGCACGTCGTCGATGACCCCCTGCGGGTACTGCGGCGCCGATGCGACGACCAGCACGGTGCCGTCGTCGACGGCGGCGCGCATCGCGGCGACGTCGGCGCGCCAGTCCGACCCGACGGGGACCCGCCTGCTGGCGACGTCGAAGTACGCGCAGCCTTTCTCGAAGGCGGCGTGCGCGCTCGCCGCCATCACGACGTTCGGCGCGACCACGTGTCGTTCGGCGCGAGCACGGTCGCGCGCGGCCTTCACCGCGAGGAGGATGCTCTCGGTGCCGCCGCTCGTCATGAACCCGGCCGTGCCCTCGCCGCCCAGCCACCCGGCGACGATGTCGACCACCTCGGCCTGCATCTTGCGCAGGCTGGGGAAGGCATCTGTGTTCAACGCGTTCTCCCCGGAGAACCGTCGGTACGCGTCCTCCGCGAGCGCGAGCACCTCGGGACCTGCGCTGTAGGCCAGCGAGAACGCCCTACCCTCGCGCCAGCGGACGTCGCCGGCGGCGAGCTCGTCGAATCGGGCGAAGATCTCGTCGCGGCCGAGGCCGAGCTCGGGCAGCACCATCGGCGCGAACCCTAGGCGGCCCTCGGCGGCCCCGGACCACGGTGGCCGCACTAGGTTCTGCCGGCATGGCCGACAAACCGAGCATCACCATTCCGGCTGGCGATCCACCTGCTGAGCTGCAGATCGAGGACGAGACGATCGGCGAAGGCGCCGAGGCCTCGACCGGCTCGCGTGTGGTCGTGCACTACGCCGGGGTGGCGTGGAGCACAGGCAACGAGTTCGACGCGAGCTGGAACCGGGCGAGCACGTTCGACTTCCGGCTGGGTGCGGGCGAGGTGATCCAGGGCTGGGACCAGGGCGTCGCCGGGATGAAGGTCGGCGGTCGCAGGCGGCTGACGATCCCGCCGCACCTCGGCTACGGCAGCCGCGGCGCAGGCGGCGTGATCAAGGGCGGCGAGACGCTGGTGTTCGTCGTCGACCTCGTCGACGTCCGCTGAGATCGGGCAGGCGAGGACACAGGACGGTACCGTCCCTGCGGTGACGGACCCGAGCGCTGGACGCAGGGGTGCACCGGGCAGCTATGACGCGATCGTCGTCGGCGGCGGCCACAACGGACTGGTCGCCGCAGGACTGCTCGCCAAGGCGGGCCGGCGGGTCGTCGTCCTCGAGGCCCGTGACGTGGTCGGCGGCGCGGCGATCACGGAGCGGCCGTTCGGCCCCGACTTCAAGGTCACGGCGCTCAGCTACGTCGTCAGCCTGATGCCGCCTGCGGTGAGTCGGGGGCTGCAGCTCGAGCGGTTCGGCTACAAGGTCTACCCGCAGGGACCGTACTTCGTGCCGTATCCCGACGGCCGTTGCCTGCAGATGTCCGACGAACCCGCCGAGCGCCACCGCCAGATCAGCAAGTTCTCCGCGAAGGACGCCGAGGCGATGGTCGAGTGGGACCGCTGGCTGGGCCGCCTCGCCGGTGTGCTCGGGCCGATGCTGGCGACGGTGCCGCCGCGGGTCGGCTCGAAGCGTCCCGCCGACCTGGCCGATCTCGCCCACCTCGGCTGGCAGTTGCGCCACCTCGACGTGCAGGCGGTGGGGGAGGTGACCCGGCTGTTCACGGCGTCGATCGCCGATCTTGTCGAGGAGGCGTTCGAATCGCCGCAGATCCGCGGCGTGCTCAGCGTCTCGGGCGTGATCGGCACGTGGGCCGGACCGCGCTCGCCCGGCACGGCCTACGTGATGGCCCACCACAAGATCGGCGACGTCGGCGGCGAGGGGGGCGACGGCAAGCTCGGCGCGTGGGGGTTCCCGGAGGGCGGGATGGGCGGCGTGACCCAGGCGCTCGCGGCAGCGGCGCGCAGCTTCGGTGCGGAGGTCCGCACGACCAGCCCCGTGGCCAAGGTGCTCGTGACCGGCGGCCGGGCGACCGGCGTCGTGCTCGCCAATGGCGACGAGCTGCTCGCACCTGTGGTGATCTCGACGGTGCACCCGAAGATCGGGTTCCTGCGCCTCGTCGACCGCGCCGACCTGCCCGACGAGTTCGTCGCCTGGATCGAGCGGTGGAAGACGCGCTCGGGCACCGTCAAGGTCAACCTCGCCCTCGACCGCCTGCCGACGTTCACCAGCCACCCCGACTTCGCGCCGGACGTGCACGGCGGGACGATCGTGCTCGCCCCGTCGCTGGACATGGTCGAGCGTGCCTTCCAGGATGCCGTCGCCGGTTGCGCTGCGGTGCACCCGTTCGCCGACATCTGCATCCCCAGCGTGTTCGACCCGACGCTCGCGCCCCACGGCAAGCACGTGATGAGCATGTTCACCCAGTGGGTGCCGCACGAGTGGGCGGACGCGCCACACGACGGCGAGCTCGCCGCCTACGCCGACCGCCTCGTCGCCGACGTCGAGGCGGTCGCCCCCGGCTTCACCGACTCGATCATCGGCCGGCAGGTGATCGGGCCGTACGCGATGGAGCACACCTACGGGTTGATCGGCGGGAACATCTTCCACGGCGAGCTGTCCGCCGGGCAGCTGTTCCACATGCGCCCAGCCCCTGGGTGGGCAGACTTCCGCACCCCGATCGACGGTCTGTATCACGCCAGCTCGGCGACCCACGGTGGCGGCGGCGTCAGCGGGATCCCCGGGCTCAACGTCGTCGCGGCCATCCGCCAGGACCACGACCGGTTACGTCGCCGCCTGCGTCGCGCGATCAGCGGCTGACCAGGCTGCCACCGGCGTCAGGCCCGGCTGCCACCGGCGCCAGGCCCGGCTGCGTCGGCGCCGAGCCTGCCTGCGCCGGCCGGTCGCCGTCCCACCCACATCGGTGGGCGCGATACGTGCCACCGGTCGGCAAACCACGCGCCCACCAGACGAAACCCAACAAGGTGGGCGCGACACGTGCCACCGGCTGGCACACCACGCGCCCACCCGACGAAACCCAACAAAGGTGGGCGCGATCCGTGCCACCAGTTGGCACACCACGCGCCCACCCGACGAAACCCAACTAGGTGGGCGCGATCCGTGCCTCCAGTTGGCACACCACGCGCCCTCCCGACGAAACCCAACAAGGTGGGCGCGTTCCGTGCCTCCAGTTGGCACGGCACGCGCC
>JBBQTN010000304.1:0-5721 GCA_038213195.1 Acidimicrobiales bacterium
TGTGGTGTTGGCGCGTGGCGCACTGCCAAACGTGCAGATCTTCCGGCGCGACCAGCCAGCGCTGACCAACGATGAAGTGCTCGCCAATGCACGCCGACGACTGTGGCTTACAGAAGGCTCTCCGAAGGATCAGCGGCTGCAACGCCTGTTGAACGAGATATCGAGCGCTGACACGCAGGAATTCGGGTTCCCGACCGTCGTAGGGCTAGTGAGCTGGGCGCCGGTCAGGACAGTTGGCGCTCGACCCGCTTGAGCGACACCGCGTTGACGGCCACGATGATGCTGGAACCGGACATCGACAGGGCAGCGATCTCTGGGCGCAGAACAAGACCAAACGCTGGTTCGAAAACGCCGGCAGCGATGGGTAGGGCGATGACGTTGTAACCGATCGCCCACCCGAGGTTCTGGCGCATCTTGCGCAGTGTGCCGCGTCCGATCTGCAGCGCAACGGGGACGTCGAGCGGGTCGGATCGCATCAGCACCAAATCGGCGGTTTCGATCGCGACGTCGGTGCCGGCACCGATCGCGATCCCAATGTCGGCTTGAGCAAGGGCGGGGGCATCATTGACACCGTCGCCGACCATGGCCACCTTGCGACCCTGTGCCTGCAACTCGGCGATCTTGGCCGATTTGTCACCGGGGAGCACCTCGGCGATCACGGTGTCGACGCCAAGGATCCCGGCGATCCGTTTGGCGGTTGCCTCGTTGTCCCCGGTCAGCATCACCACCTCGATGGCCAGCGCCCGCAGAGCAGCCACGGCGGCAGCGGCCGTCTCACGTGGTGCATCTGCCATCGCGATCAGACCGACCGCTCGCCCATCGACTGCGACCACGACGGCGGTGCGACCGTTCTCAGCGAGTTGCTGCCGCCGTTCGCTGAGCGAACCGAGGTCGATCTTCTCGCGTTCCATCAGTCGGTGGTTACCGACAGCAACGCGTCGTCGGTCAACTGTGGCGACCGCGCCGTGGCCGGGGACGCTGTCGAAGGCCTCGGCGCGCATCTCGGTCGCCCCGCGTCCTTCTGCGGCGCGCACGACGGCCCGAGCGAGCGGGTGCTCGGACTCGCGTTCTACGGCTGCGGCGAGCGCGAGCATTTCCGTCTCGTCGATACCGTCGGTGACGATGTCGGTGACCTCCGGTTCGCCTTTGGTGAGCGTGCCGGTCTTGTCCATCACCACGGTGTCGATCGTCGCCGCCGTTTCGAGTGCCATCGCGTTCTTGAACAACACACCGCGCTGCGCGCCGAGGCCCGTGCCGACCATGATCGCCGTCGGGGTCGCCAAGCCCAACGCGTCGGGGCAGGTGATGACGACCACCGTGATCGCGAACAGCATCGCTTCTGACACCGACCGGTCGGCCAGCAGATACCACACCGCGAACGTGACAGCGCCGCCGAGCAGGGCGACGAACACCAGCCAGAACGCGGCGCGATCAGCCAGGCGTTGGCCCGGGGCTTTGGAGTTCTGTGCTTCCTGGACCAACTTCACGATCTGCGCCAACGCCGTGTCCGCGCCGACCTTGGTAGCGCGAACCCGGAGCGTGCCGGTCGTGTTGAGGGTTGCGCCGATGACCTGGTCGCCGGACGTCTTGTGCACAGGCAGGCTTTCGCCGGTCACCATCGACTCGTCGAGATCGCTGTCACCGTCTTCGACCACGCCGTCGACGGCAACCTTCGCGCCGGGGCGGATCAGCAGCAGATCGCCGACCGCGACGTCCGCTGTGGGTACCTCGACCTCCTTGCCGTCGCGCAGAACCGTGGCCTTGGGCGGGGCGAGATCGATCAGCGCCCGGATTGCTTCGTTGGCGCCACCACGGGCACGCATCTCGAACCAATGCCCGAGCAGCACGAACGTCGCCAACACCGACGACGCCTCGTAAAAGACGTCCCCCCCGCCGGTCAAGGTGACCACGAGCGAGTACAACCATCCGGCACCGACGCCGACCGCAACCAGCACCATCATGTCCAACGTGTGCGCCCGCAACGCCCGCAGCGCTCCGTCGAAGAAGATCCAACCCGCCCAGAACACGACCGGCAGGCTCAGGATCAGCTGGAAGATGTCGTCTCGGAGCCCGAACGGCGCGCTGGCATGGAAGTGGAGGACATCGCGGCCGATCGGTGACCACAGCAAGATCGGGATCGACAGCACGGCTGCGACGAGGAAGCGTCTGCGCATGTCGGCGACCATCGACGCCATCGACATACCTGCGTGGCCACCATGGCCCATCGCCTCATGCGGCGAGCGCGTCGGCGACGATCCACCGTGGCCGGCCGGATGCTTGGGCGTTTCGGGCGCACCCACGACGCCAGACCCGTGGTGCGCGTCGTGACCAGGCTCCTGCATCGGCATGCACACGTGGCCGGGGACGGACTGACCCGCGCAGTGATAACCGCAATCCCGGATCCATCTCTGAAGATCGGCGACTGATGTCGCGTCCGGGTCGAAGACGACCGTCGCGGTCTGCGCGACCGGGTTGGCCGCGACCCGCACGACACCTGGCAGGCGTTGGAGGAACGACTCGACCACAGCCTTCTCGGATCCCCAATGAACGTTGCCAACGTGCAGCACAGTCGTGACCGTGCTTGGACTGCCGGCGTGGCGGTCGTGGACAGTCTTGATCTCGGTCACCGGTCCCCCTGTGGGAACGGCAGCTCACAGGAGCGATAGGTCATGTTCATCATCGTGGCCTAGAGAGAGCGGGGCATCATCAGTGTCGGCTACCGAACCTGCCTTCGGGTCAGCCGCAGCACGGACGCTGCCGAGCACGGTGGCCGCGCAGGTGATGATCGCGGCTGCTTCGATGGGGTTCGTCAGGGGAAGGTCGTGGTCGGCACCCTCACGAATGGTAAGTGTGACGAAGGGCAGCTGCTCGGCCAGCTGACGCAGATAGTTGAGGTCTGTGACGCGATCTGCGGTTCCCGCGACGAGATCGACCGGAACCTGGACGTTGACCAACCATCGTGCGGCCTCGGCCGAGACGAGCTGGCGAAACGACTGGGAATACGACGCCCAACTGTGCTGGACCCCGTCGCGACGGATGACGGCAGGCAAACCCGGACGTACCAGCGAGGCGCCAAGACCGCGGCGGCGCCACGGTGCTTGCACACCCAGCGACACGTGATCTCAGCCCACGGCCCCCCGCTCGCGAGCTGCTGTTCGAGCCAGCCGAGCGCGCCAATGCGGTCGCGTGCTGTCGTCTCGTCGGGATAAAGCGGCGGGCAAAGCCCGACGACACCCGCAACCAGATCCGGACGCTGCTTCGCGAGCGCGAGCGCCACAACGCAGCCGAAGGAATGGGCCCCGACCACGATCGGACCTGTCACCCCGAGCTCATCGAGTAACGATGTCAACGCGTTGACGTGGTCGGCGGTCGTGTAACCCGACGACGGACGGGGCGACCGTCCGAAGCCGAGCAGGTCTGGCACGATCAACCGCCCCGTGCCGGCGAGCGTGTCATACGCGGCTCCCCAGTAGGCGTTGGACCCGCCCAGGCCATGAAGCAGCAACACCCCAGACGTGCCCTCACCGATGGTGCGGGCGTGCAACGCGCCCTCATGCACGGCTCCCTCACCGATCGCCCACACGATGCGCCGTCGAACCCGTCGCGCCCGAGCACGCTGAGACGCCACTGCAGCGCTCGCGAGGCCGAGGACGAACAGTGGGATACGGCGGTGCATTGCCGGCTCTGGAACGTGACCAAGCTGTTGCATCGTTGCTGTTACCCCATCCTGCGTCTCGGATCGCGGACCGGTGTGACGGCTCTGCCGAGCAAGGTCACGACGGCAACGATCGTGCCATCCCGGACAATCACGAGGTCGACCTGCGGTTCTCCCGCGACCCCCGTGTCTACTACACTGTGTCGGTGCCCCCCTCGGCTTCGACACCGGATTTGGAAGGTGGCCATGCAGGATGGCCTCTCAAGGTTCGTACGTTGCTTGAGGCCGTCTTGGTGCTGTCCGGTGAGCACGAGTTGGAGACGGTGTTGCAGCGGATCGTGGCGGGCGCTGCCACGATCGCCGATGCCAGGTACGCGGCGCTCGGGATCTACAACGAGATCGGTGTGATCGAGTCGTTCATCCACTATGGAATGAGTGACGACACGGTAGCCCGCATCGGGAGCCTGCCCGACGGGCGCGGGCTACTTGGTGAGGTGATCGTGGCCAGCGGACCCATCCGACTCGCAGAGCTCGGCATCGATCCTCGCGCTGGCGGGTTCCCACCGAATCATCCGCCGATGCGGACGTTCCTCGGGGTGCCCGTCGGGCGGGCCGGTCGGCGCTACGGCAACCTGTACGTGACGGAGAAGACCGACGGGGAGCCGTTCGCTGACGAGGACGAGGCCCTGGTCGTCGCGTTCGCCGCGTTCGCTGTCGGCGCGATCGAAAGCGCCCATCTCGTCCAGGTGGAACGAGCCCGCGCCGAGGCAGTCGCCGAACTCGCCGTCGCGACCGAGCGCGCTGGGTTCAAGCGCGAAATGCTGGCTCAGATCCTCAATGCTCAAGAGGCCGAACGGTCCCGGGTGTCGCGCGACCTCCACGACGACGTTGGCCAGGCCCTCACCTCAGTGTTGCTCGGCCTCCGGCTCCTCGAATCCTCGCTGGCAAGCGACGAGGTTGCGTTCGACGAGGCCCGCCGACGTAGCGACGACGTTCGTCAACTCGTCGCCGACGCCCTGCGCCGAACTCGTGAGATGGCGTTCGATCTGCGGCCCACCGTGCTCGACGACATCGGACTGCTTCCAGCCCTTGAACGTCTGACAGAGGACATGACAGCTCGCGGCGACACCGCCGTCACGCTCGCCTCCGACGGCCTTACTGCAGACAGATTGCCGACGGGAATCGAGACTGTCGTGTATCGGGTCGTCCAGGAAGCACTGAACAACGTCGCCCGCCACGCCCGCGCTGCGACCGCCAGCGTCACCGTGATCGTGGGCCAAGGGCGAGTACGCGCGCTGGTCGAAGACGACGGCTCAGGATTCGAAACCGGCGCCGCGCCGGCGCCTGGGCATCTCGGCCTGAAAGGTATGGTCGAACGGGCCGACCTCGCCGGCGGAACCGTTGAACTCTCGTCAATCCCAGGCTCGGGCACGACGGTCCTGCTGGAGCTGCCCCTTGCCTGATGTCGTGCGGGTCGCGTTGTGTGACGATCACGGCGTGGTGCGCAGCGGTCTGCGACGAATCCTTGACGCAGAGGACGACCTCGAGGTTGTCGGTGAGGCCGGCACCGTCGAAGAGGCCGTCGCGTTGGCTGCCACCTGCTCAGCTGACGTGTTCGTGATGGATCTCGGGCTGCCCGATGGCAGCGGGATCAATGCAACCGTCGAGGTCCTTCGGGTCAGTCCGGCCACTCGGGTGCTCGTGTTGACTGTCCATGATGACGTCGCCTACCTGCGCCGGGCGTTCGAGGCTGGCGCAGCCGGCTATCTCGTCAAGGAGGCAGCCGACATCGAGCTCGTGCAGGCTGTGAGAGTGGTCGCCAGCGGCAAGAAGTATGTGCATCCGACCTTGGGTGCTGCACTGCTCGAACCTGACACCCCCCTGGGCCGGATCGCCGGACCGGGAGGTGAGCTGTCAGATCGCGAACTCGAAGTGTTGCGGATGATGGCCCTTGGCCTCACCAACGCAGAGATCGGCAAACGGCTGTACGTGTCGGTGCGCACCGTCGAGACCCACCGGTCCCACATCCATCAGAAACTCAACGTTCGCAACCGTGCCGAACTCGT
>JBBQTN010000305.1:0-5694 GCA_038213195.1 Acidimicrobiales bacterium
CTTCTGGTCGCAGCGAGGCCGGCATCCCCCGCGCCGGCAGACTGACGGCGCGGGGCCGCGACGGGGACGATGACGCGCCGGAACTGCGCGCGCTGTGCCCCGGCGGACGGACGCTCCCCTCGTGCCGCCGGGGGTCGACGAAGAGGCCAGTGTGAGTGAGCACTCACTCATGTATTCTCTTGGCCGATGCCAGCGGCCCCCTCCCCCGTCCGCACCAAGGGTCGTGCCGAACCGATGGCGCCGGAAGATCGGCGCGCCGCGATCGTCGCGGCGACGGTCCCGCTGCTGCTCGTGCACGGTCGAGCGATCACCACCCGACAGATCGCCGAGGCGGCGTGCATCGCCGAGGGCACGATCTTCCGGGTCTTCCCCGACAAGGACGCGCTGATCGAGGCCGCCGTCGCGGCGGTGCTCGACCCCGGCGCCGTCGGCGCCGAACTGCGCGCGATCGATCGCAGCGACGACCTGGAGACTCGGCTGACCCACGCAGCGGCGATCATCCAGCATCGGGTGACCGGGATCTTCCAACTGATGAGCGCCCTCGGGGGCACCCAGCCAGCCACACGGCCTGCCAACAAGCGGCCCGAGCTGGCCAGCCTCGCCGAGCTGATCGAGCCGGACCGGGACCGCCTGCGCGTCGATCCGCGCGCGGCTGCGCAGCTGCTGTGGGGGCTGACGCTCGCCGCCAACCACCCCGCGCTGACCTACGACACACCGCTCGATGCCGCCGCGCTGGTGTCGTTCCTGCTCGACGGGATCCACGCCGATCCCGCGTCCGATCGCTGCGCCGGCACCACCGCCGACACCGCTGACGTCCTCTGACCACGCCGAACCGAGAGACGATGCTCCTCCGACTGCTCCGCACCTACCTCAGCCGCTACCGCAGACCGCTGACGCTCGTCGTCGTCTTCCAGATCATCCAGACCACGTCAGCGCTGCTCCTGCCGCAGCTGAACGCGCAGATCATCGACAACGGCGTGCTCAAAGGCGACACCGGCTACATCTGGCGCCACGGGATCGTGATGATCCTCATCACCCTGGTGCAGATCTCCGCGGCGGTGATCGCCGTCTACTTCGGCTCGAAGGCCGCGATGGGCTTCGGCCGCGACGTGCGCGCCGGCCTGTTCCACCACATCGGCGACTTCTCGGCCAAGGAGATGAACCAGTTCGGTGCGCCGTCGCTGATCACCCGGATCACCAACGACGTCACCCAGGTGCAGATGCTGGTGCTGATGACCTGCACGCTGCTCGTCGCTGCGCCGATCACCTGCATCGGCGGGATCATCCTCGCCCTGCGCGAGGACACTGGTCTGTCCTGGGTGCTGACCGTGAGCATCCCGGTGCTGATCATCTCGATCGGCACGATCATCTCGCGGATGATCCCCAAGTTCCGCAAGATGCAGGACAGGATCGACTCGGTCAACCGGGTGCTGCGCGAGCAGATCACCGGCATCCGCGTCGTGCGCGCGTTCGTGCGCGAACCCGCCGAGCGCCAGCGGTTCGCGGTCGCCAACGACAACCTCACCGAGGTCTCGCTCGGCACCGGACGGCTGCAGGCGTTCATGTTCCCGACGGTGATGCTCGTGCTCAACGTGTCCTCCGCCGCGGTCATCCTCATCGGCGCCCATCGGATCAACGACGGTCAGATGCAGATCGGCTCGATGATCGCGTTCCTCACGTACCTCGCCCAGATCCTGATGGCGGTGATGATGGCGACGTTCATGGCGATGTTGGTGCCCCGCGCGTCGGTGTGCGCCGATCGGATCCAGGAGGTCTTGGACACGCCGTCGTCGGTGGTCACGTCCGCAACGCCCGTCCGCGAGGTGCACGCGCACGGTGAGCTCGAGCTGCGCAACGTCGCCTTCCACTACCCGGGTGCCGACGAGCCGGTGCTGTCGGGGATCAACCTTCGCGCCTCGGCGGGAAGGACCACCGCCATCGTCGGCAGCACCGGTGCCGGCAAGACCACCCTGCTCAGCCTGATCCCACGCCTGTTCGACGCCACAGAGGGTGCGGTGCTCGTCGACGGGGTCGACGTTCGCGACCTCGATCCGGAGACGCTGTGGGAGCGCATCGGCCTCGTCCCGCAGAAGCCGTACCTGTTCTCCGGCACGGTGGCCACCAACCTTCGCCACGCCCGGCCGGAGGCGAGCGACGAAGAGCTGTGGCAGGCGCTGGAGATCGCCCAAGCCCGCGACTTCGTGGCGAAGATGCCCGGCGGTCTCGATGCGCCGATCGTTCAAGGCGGCACGAACGTGTCGGGCGGCCAACGCCAACGCCTGGCCATCGCCAGGGCGCTGGTCCGCCGACCGGAGATCTTCCTGTTCGACGACTCGTTCTCGGCGCTCGATCTGGCCACCGACGCCCGGCTGCGCGCCGCGCTGGTGCCGCACACCCGCAACGCGACGGTGCTGATCGTCGCCCAGCGGATCTCGACGATCATGGGCGCCGACCAGATCCTCGTGCTCGAGGACGGACACCCCGTCGGCCTCGGCCCGCACCGCGAGCTGCTCGCCACCTGTTCGACCTACAGCGAGATCGTCTCCTCGCAGATGTCCGCCCGGGAGGCGGTGGCATGAGCACCGGCGCGAACGGCAACGGCAACAACGGCACCGGGTCGGGCAACAACAACGGCAACGGCCACGCCGCGAACGGCAACGGGCGCGAACTCGACGGCAACGCTGCCGACGGCCGCGGACCCGACGTCACCGACACCGGCGATCCTGCGGCGCGCGGGGTCTCGGGCGAGCACGACGGCCACTCGGCCAAGGAGCGCGACGCCAACGCACAGACAGCCAGGGAGGCGGCGCCCGACTACCGGCCGCCGACGAGCGACAACCGGGTCATGGGCGGGCGGTTCATGGTCGGCATGCCGGCCGAGAAGTCGTTGGACTTCGGCGCCTCGGTCAAGCGCCTGCTGCGGATGATGCGCGAAGAGGGCGCCGGCACGTTCGTCGTGGTCGGCCTCGCGGTGGCCAGCGTGACCCTCGCGGTGCTCGGCCCGAAGCTCCTCGGCCACGCGACCGACATCATCTTCGATGCGATCACGCACCACACCGCGATCGACTTCCACCGCCTCGGCAACGTGCTGGCGATCGTCGTGCTGCTGTACATCGGTTCGTCGATGCTCGCCTGGCTGCAGTCGTGGCTGCTCGCCGGGGTGGTGCAACGGACGATGCGCCGGCTGCGCTCCGATGTCGAGGACAAGCTCAACCGGCTGTCGTTGGCCTACGTCGACCGCCAGCCGCGCGGCGATCTGCTCAGCCGGGTCACCAACGACATCGACAACATCGCCCAGAGCCTGCAGCAGAGTTTGAGCCAGATGCTGACCTCGACGCTGACGCTCGTCGGCGTGGTCGTGCTGATGTTCGTCATCTCGCCGGTGCTGGCCTGCGTCGCGGTGATCACCGTGCCGGCGTCGCTGTTCACGATCAAGGCGATCACGCGCCGCTCGCAGGGCCGGTTCGTCGCCCAGTGGCGCCACACGGGCGCGCTCAACGCGCAGATCGAGGAGGCGTTCAGCGGCCACGCGCTGGTCAAGGTGTTCGGCCGCCAGGGCGAGGTCGAGGAGACGTTCCGCAAGAAGAACGCCGAGCTGCACGACGCCGGGTTCATGGCCCAGTTCATCGCCGGAACGATCACCCCGGCGATGATGTTCCTCGGCAACCTCAACTACGTCGCGATCGCGGTCGTCGGCGGGCTGCGCGTCGCGTCGGGCTCGATGAGCCTCGGCGACGTGCAGGCGTTCATCCAGTACTCGCGCCAGTTCACCCAGCCGCTGACGCAGATGGCCTCGATGACCAACGTCCTGCAGTCCGGGATCGCCTCCGCTGAGCGGGTGTTCGAGTTGCTCGACGTCGACGAGCAGTCGCCCGACGGGCCGTCGACCGCAACCGGTGCGCCGACGCGGGGGCGGGTCGTCTTCGACCACGTCTCGTTCTCCTACGACCCGGACAAGCCGCTGATCACCGATCTGTCGCTCGTCGCAGAACCCGGCCAGACGGTCGCGATCGTCGGGCCGACCGGTGCCGGCAAGACCACGCTGGTCAACCTGATCATGCGCTTCTACGAGCTCGACTCGGGGCACATCACCCTCGACGGTCAGGACATCGCGCAGATGCCGCGTGCCGAGCTGCGGTCGCAGATCGGGATGGTGCTGCAGGACACGTGGCTGTTCGGTGGCTCGATCCACGACAACATCGCCTATGGCAACCTCGACGCCACCGACGAACAGATCCTGGAAGCGGCGAAGGCGACCTACGTCGACCGGTTCGTGCACTCGCTGCCGGACGGATACCACTCCGTGATCGACGACGAGGGCAGCAACGTCAGCGCCGGCGAGAAGCAGCTGCTGACGATCGCCCGCGCCTTCCTCGCCGACCCGGCGATCCTGATCCTCGACGAGGCGACGAGCTCGGTGGACACCCGTACCGAGGTGCTGATCCAGCAGGCGATGGCCGCGCTGCGCTCCAACCGGACGAGCTTCGTGATCGCCCACCGCCTGTCGACGATCCGCGACGCGGACACGATCCTGGTGATGAACAACGGCCGGATCGTCGAGCAGGGCAACCACGAGGAGCTGCTCGCCGCAGGCGGCGCCTACGCCAACCTGTACAACGCCCAGTTCATGGGCGCCGCCGCCGACATCACCTGAGCCGCCCGCCTGACGCCGGTCGCTCGACGGCGGGGCCGCGCCCGGTAGCGTGGCCCGCCGTGAATCAGCTGAAGACCCGTCTCCAGGCGTTGTCCCTGCTCGACAGGGCCCTCACCGCGATGACCGACGAGGAGTTGACGACGCTGGTCGCGTCGCTGCCCGACGACCACCGCACCGCGCTCGACCGGTTGTGCGGCGCGCGCGACGAGGAAGGCTTCACCGATTCAGCGGCGCGCACGCTGGCGATCCGCAGCACGGCGGCCCGCGGCCGGATGAACGGCGGACTGGAGCAGATCGCCACGATCCTCACCGACCCGAGCCTCGCCGAGTGCATCGAGGGGCTCGGCGAGCATGCCGACAACCCGACCGAGGAGCAGCTCCAGGAGCTGATCCCCGGCCTGATCGAGGCCCACGGTCTCGGCACGGTGCGGTTGATGATCGCCGGGTCGATCGCCGGCGAGGCCGCGGCGACGCCGATGCTGACCCGGCTGTTGAAGTCCGACGCGGTGCTCGCCCTCCCGCCCGAGGAACGCGTCGAGCCGGTCGTTCTCCCGCCGTCGCGGCCCGACGACGAGCTACGCGCCCGGCGCAAGACGCAGAAGGACGCCAAGCGCGCCGATGCCAGGGCGCGGCGCGAGCAGCAGCTGCGCGCCAAGCACCGCGTCTGAGCCGATCGTCGGCGCCCCGGCGCCGCCGCAGTCCGCGAGCCTCGGCCGCCCGATCCGGTGGCGGGCTCGCCCGCCGACCGCCGACTCGTCCGCGGTGAGGGCGGCGCGGCCATCATGCACGGCATGACCGATCGCACTCCGCCAACTCGACCAAACGGCTGCCCGCTGCACACCGGGACCGTCGCACGATGAGCGACCTCGAGCAGCTCGTCGGCGGCGTCGACTTCGGTGAGGGTCCGCGATGGCACGACGGGGTCCTCTGGTACTGCGACTTCTTCCAGCGCGCGATCTACACCGTCACGCTCGATGGCACGCGTCAGGCGGTCCACTCCGGACTCGACGACCAGATGTCGGGTCTCGGCTGGCTGCCCG
>JBBQTN010000306.1:0-5675 GCA_038213195.1 Acidimicrobiales bacterium
AGCGGATCAGATCGGGCACCCACGCGTACACCACCTTGTCGTCGGCGACGCCGGCACCGGGTGCGTTCGCGATCGCCACGTTGCCCGCTCGCCAGGCGCGCATCAGCCCCGGCACGCCGAGCTTGCTGTCCGGGTGGAACACCTCGGGGTCGAGGAACATGTCGTCGACCCGGCGGTAGATGACGTCGACGCGTTCACGTCCGTCGATCGTCAGCAGGTACACGCAGTCGTCGTCGCCGACCACGAGGTCCGCTCCCTCGACGAGGTGGGCGCCGATCCGCTGGGCGAGGAAGGAGTGCTCGAAGTAGGCGCTGTTGTAGATCCCGGGCGTGAGCACGGCGATCGTCGGCGCAACCACGTCGTCGGGGGCGAGCGAGACCAGCATCCGGTTCAGCTCGTCGGTGTAGCCGTCCACCGGGAGGATGCTCTGCTCGGCGAACAGGTCGGCGAAGGCGCGCTTGGAGATCGCCCGGTTCTCGAGCACGTAGCTGACACCCGACGGCACGCGCAGGTTGTCCTCGAGGACGTACATCGTGCCGTTCGCGTCGCGCACCAGGTCGCTGCCGCAGATGTGCGCCCAGATCCCGAACTTCGGCGTCACGCCCCGGCACTCCGGGCGGAAGTTGACCGATTCGGCGAGCAGCTCCGCCGGGAACACGCCGTCGGCGACGACTCGCTGCTCGTTGTAGACGTCGTCGATAAAAGTGTTGATCGCGCGCAGCCGCTGCTTGAGACCGCGCTCGATCTCACGCCACTCGCTGGCGCCGATCACCCGCGGGATGACGTCGAACGGCCAGGCGCGATCGATGCCGCGGCCGTCGGAGTACACCGTGAACGTGATCCCGAGGGCGATGATGTCCAGCTCGGCGAGATCCTGGCGCTCCTGCAGCTCGGCCAACCCGAGCCCGTCGAGCAGCTCGGCGAGCGCCTTCGCGGCAGGGCGCGGCACACCCTCCGCGTCGATCAGCTCATCCCATGTCCCCGCCGTCGTGCGCAGTTCGGCCATCGTCATCTGCCAACTCTTGCGTTGCCGCGTTTCGCGGTCATGCCGCGACTATGAAAGATGTGTGAACGCACGCCGGGCGTCTCCATGAACCGCCCCTGGCGGGGTGCAGGTTTGACGGTCAACGCGCCGGTTCAGCCGCTGCCGCTTCTGCGGCGCGCTTGGCGCGCATCGTGCGCACCATCGCCAAGTCGGGCTCGATCGTGCGGTCGCGCTTGAGCTCGCTGAAGTTGTCGTAGCGGACCAGCCATTCGACGTGCTCCCACAGGTTCGCGGCGTCGTCGTCGTTCGCCGGCGGGTTGGAGATCACAGGACCGAAGATCGCCGGGCCTGCGCCTCCGTCGAGGCGGATCGTCGGCACCCCGAACGAGCGCGTGTCCGACCGCAGCGACTGGTGCTCGGCGACGACCGTCTCCCAGGTCGACTCGTCGGCCACGGCCTTGTCCAGCCAGGCCTCGTCGAGCCCTGCGTCGGCGAGCGCGGCGCGGACCACGTCGTCGCCCAACCCTTCCTCGCCCTCGAAGTAGCGGGTACCGATCGCCTCGTAGAACTTCCCGGCAGCCACCTCGCCCTCGTGCTCGCGCACCGCGACGAGCGTGCGCAGTGCGGGCCCCGACACGGACTTGCTCACGTCGAACTCCTCGAGCGGCTTGTCGAAGTTCTGCAGCTCGAGGCTGAAGGTCCCCCAGCTGACGTCGACGGTGCCGAGCCGTTCGAGCTGACGCACCCATTTCGACGTCTGCCAGCACCAGGGACAGCGGGGATCGAGGCTGAATTGGATCTGATCTGCCATGCCGTGAACCCTACGACCGTGAGCGCACCGCTGCGCCACGCGGTCGGTGTTCCGTCAGCCGGGCTCCTTCGGCAGACCGAGGATCCGCTCGCCGACGATGTTGCGCTGGATCTGGCTGGTGCCGCCCCAGATGGTCTCGCTGCGACTGAAGAAGAACGAGCTCATCATCGGGCTGACCGGGTAGCCGTCGCGACGCTTGTCGCGCTGCGCACCCGGCCACGAGCCGACCGCCGGCCCCGTGTCGATCAGCATCGACGCCGCGCCGGCGATGTCGAGCGCCAGCTCCATCGCCGCCTGGTGCATCTCGCTCCAGAACATCTTGTTGGTCGCCCCGAGCGCTGTCATGCTCGGGTCCTTCTTGCCGGCCAGCGTCGTGCTCAACGAGCGCAGACCGTTGATCCGCAGGATCTGGATCTTCGTGGAGAACGCGGCCAGGCGCTGGCGGACGGCCGGGTCGTCGAGGATGCCGCGCTCGCGTGCCGCCTCGACCATCAGCCGGTGCTCCTCCTCGAAGCGGCGGAACCCGGTGGTGGCGCTCATCCCGCGCTCGAACGCGAGCGTCGAGTTGGCGACCTTCCAGCCGTTGTTGACGCCGCCGACGACGTTGTCCTTCGGGCAGCGGGCGTCGGTGAAGAACACCTCGCAGAACTCGGCCGTGCCGTCCGGTTGGACGATCCCGCGCACCTCGACGCCCGGCTGGCGCATCGGCACGAGCAGGTAGGAGATGCCCTTGTGCTTTGGCGCCTCCGGATCGGTGCGGGTCAGCAGGAAGCAGTAGTCGGCGTGGTGACCGCCGGTGGTCCACACCTTCTGCCCGTTGATCAGCCACTCGTCCCCGTCGAGGACCGCCGAGGTCTTCAACGAGGCGAGGTCCGAGCCGCTGTCCGGCTCGCTGAACCCCTGGCACCAGCGCATCGAACCCTTGAGGATCTGCGGCAGGAACTCGCGCTTCTGCTCCTCGGTGCCCCACTGCAGGATGGTCGGCCCGACCAGCGTGTCGCCGAAGAAGTCGGCGCGCAGCGGCGCCTTGAGCCGGGCGAACTCCTCCGCGAGCACGACGCCCTCCATCGTCGAGAGCCCCTTGCCGCCGTACTCGCTCGGCCACGTCGCGCAGATCCAACCGCCCTCGTACAGCTTGTCCGGCCAGGTGGCGTTGAACTCGGCACGGTCCTCGGTCGACATCTCGAAGTCGTCGCTGCCCCAGCCGGCGGGCAGATGGTCCTCCAGCCAGCCGCGGATCTCCTTGCGGAAGCTCTCCGCCCGGTCGTCGTACGTCAGTTCCATGGGAGACATCTTGACCCGCCGGTCAAGTGCTCGTCCAGCCGCCGTTTCGGGGCACGTCCCGCCAGCTCTCAGATGGTCAATCGTCACGAACACGGCAGACGCCACCACGTTGAGTGCGCATATGACGCAACCAAGAATCTTGCGGGATCGTGCGTGTACATGCGCCGTTAACAAACCCGAGACGCACCGGAAATCGCGCCTGTTTAGGTTGCCCCACGGCAGGACCGGGGTTCGCCCGGAAACCGCACCTGGAAGGAGACCCGTGAACACACTGACCTTGAAAACAAGGCTCAGCGATCGCGACCGGCAAAAGTTCTTCGTGACGTTCCTCGGAGGGAAGTTGCTCGGCCTCGTGGTCGCGTTCCTCGCGATCAAGTCGCTGGGACCGTGGATCATCAGCCACGTGGTGCACGCAGCCGCGCCGTCGCCGCCTGACACGCAGACCCAACTGGACAGCCTCGTCAGTGCGTCGAACACCGCATGGACGCTCATCGCCGCGTTCCTGGTGTTCTTCATGCAGGCCGGGTTCATGATGTTGGAGGCCGGCTTCGCCCGCACCCGTGAGGTGGTCAACGTCCTCCAGGAGTGCATCGTCGACACCTGCCTGTGCGCGCTGCTGTTCTGGGCGTTCGGGTTCGCCTTCATGTTCGGCGTCGGCAACGGGATCATCGGCCACTCGTTCTTCTTCCTGAACAAGGCACCGGCGACCTACACCCTCACGGGGGCGACCGGTGTCACGTTCATGGCGTTCTTCCTGTTCCAGTTCGCCTTCGCCGACACCTGCTCGACGATCACGTCGGGGGCGATGGTCGGCCGCACGGGGTTCAAGGGCGACCTGATGTACTCGATCGGCGTCAGCGGTTTCATCTACCCGATCATCGGCCACTGGGTCTGGGGTCCGGGCGGCTGGCTGCAGACCGTGCGCGGTGGCGTCCGCCTCTGGGACTTCGCCGGTTCGAGCGTCGTGCACACGATGGGCGGGATGATCGCCCTCGCAGGCGCGATCGTCCTCGGCCCGCGCCTGGGACGCAAGTTCAAGCGCGACGGAGGTGGTCTCCCACCTGGCCACGACATGACGGTTGCCGCGATCGGCGGCGTGATCCTGTGGTTCGGCTGGTATGGGTTCAACCCCGGCAGCACGCTCTCGGCCCTCGACTCAGGCGGCATCGGCCGCGTCGCCACGAACACCACCCTCGCTGCGGCAGCCGGAGGTCTGTCGGCGATGATCATGATCTATCCGCGGCTGAAGAAGTGGGACATGGGGATCACGATCAACGGCTTCCTCGGCGGGCTCGTCGCGATCACCTGTCCGTGCTACTACGTCAATTCGTTCGGCGCGGTGATGATCGGCATGATCGGCGGCATCGTCGTGGTCCTCGGCGTCGACCTCATCGAGTGGCTGCGGATCGACGACCCGATCGGCGCTGTCGCGGTGCATGGCATCGCCGGGATCTGGGGGACCTGGTCACTCGGCTTGTTCTCGACCGGCCGGTTCGGCGTGCCGAAGGGCGTCTTCTGGGACTGGAGCAACGGCTACAAGCAGTTCTGGGCGCAGGTCTGGGGCAACGCTGTGGTGGCCATCGCTGCGTTCGGCATCGCGTTCATCTTGATGCACCTGGTGAAGCTCACCGGTACGTTGCGGATCTCCGAAGCGGAGGAGCTGGAAGGCATCGACATCGCGGAACATGGCGCTCCCGCCTACCATCCTGAAGCCGCATACATGGGACAGGGGCCGTCGTGACACTGGAACTGATCACCGCCATCATCAAGCCGCACAAGCTCGACGAGGTGAAGGACGCCCTGCTCGCCGCCGGCGTGGAAGGGCTCACCGTCTCCGAGGTCCGCGGCTTCGGCCGCCAGCGTGGCAAGACGGAGAACTTCCGCGGCTCGGAGTACAACATCGACTTCGTGCCGAAGGTCCGCCTGGACGTGATGGTCGCGGCAGACGCCGCCGACAAGATCGTCGCGGTGATCGTCGCTGCGGCGAAGACGGACAAGATCGGCGACGGCAAGGTGTGGATCACCCCGGTCCGCAGCCTGACCCGGGTCCGCACCGGCGAGATGGACATCGACGCGCTGTAGTCGTGGTCGGGACTGCTGAACGCAAGGGCCCTGCAGCTCCGGTTGCAGGGCCCTTCCGCGTTTCTTCTACTGACGTACCAAGGCGCGTTTGATGCGATCGCGAAGGTCGTCGTGGTCTTCGGGGTCGAGCTGGCCACCGCTGTCGCCGGGCTGCACGTAGAAGACGTCGACGACCTCGTGGCCGAGCGTGGCCACCTTCGCAGAGCGGATGTCGGCGCCCCAGAGCGACAGCGCTGACGACAGGCGGTACAGCACGGCGGGGGCGTCGGGAGCGCGCACGTCGATCATCGTCGTCGAGTCGCTCGCGTCGTTGCTGATCAGCACCTCCAGCCGCGCCGGACTCGCCGCCATCGCGCGGCGGTGGGCGCGCTGGTAGGTGCGGATCCGGGCCTCGATCCTGGCGTTGACGTCGATCCGCCCGGCGATGACGTCCACGAGGTCGTGGTGGATCCGCCCGACATCGGGGGCGCCGGTCGACGACGGGACGAGCTGGAACTCCTCGACTGCGATCCC
>JBBQTN010000307.1:0-5633 GCA_038213195.1 Acidimicrobiales bacterium
CTCGGCGGTGTCGAGGAACGGCGTGGCGAGGATCGGCGTCTCGAACTGGGACGACTGGCTGCAGAAGTGGCAGTCCTCCGGGCAGCCGCCGGTCTTGGCCGACAGGATGCCCTCGACCTCGACCTCGGGCCCGCACCAGGCGAGGCGCACCTCGTGGGCCAGCGCCGCGAGCGACGGCACCATCGAGTCGGGCAGCGTGGCGACCCGCGCCAGGGTGTCGAGGTCGAGCGGCAGGCGCTCGTCGAGCAGCCGGTTCGCCGCGGCGGCGATCAGCTCCCGATCGGACTTCGTGCTGATGGCCACCGGCGTGGGATCGGCGGTCGGCTCGGTGCGTTCGGCGACGGACATGGCGGGAAGGCTACCCGTGCGCTGTCGGGCGTGACGAACAGACCGCACACCTCCGAACCCCGTCGGGTTCTGCCAGCGTCTGATGCCGCCTGGCGCGGTCAGCGCTGGGAGATCTGGCGGTTCGGGTCACTCGCTGCGGATCGAGGCGAGGATGTCGAGGCGGCTGGCGCGCCACGCGGGGATGAGGGAGGCGAGCACGCCGAGCACGACCCCGAGGAGGCCGATGACCAAGAGCTCCTCGATCGGCCAGGAGAACGAGCCGTTGCCGTCCTTGAAGAGCGGGCGCGTGACCATGAACGCGACGAACAACCCGAACGCGGTGCCGACGAGCGTGCCGAGCAGCGCCACGACCACCGACTCGATGCGGATCGTCGCGCGCAGCTGCGCGCGCGACATCCCGACCGCGCGCAGCACCCCGATCTCGCGGGTCCGCTCGGTCACCGACAGGATGAGCGTGTTGACGATGCCGAAGAGCGCGATGACCACCGCGATCCCCAGCAGCGCGTTCACCGACTCGATCAGGCCGGTGAAGATCGACTTGATGATCTGGCCGAAGATGTTGCCGGGGACCACCGAGACGGTCGAGTAGTTGGCGGTGATGCCCTCGATCGCCGATTGCGTCGACTGGAGCTGGCCTGTCTGCACCTGGATCGCGACCTCTTGCACGCGGAGGTCCGGATCGGCCGCCAACGCGGACGAGGTGGACATGACCACGCCCGGTGCGCCGATCACGAACGACACGATCGCGCCGACCTTCTTCGTCAGCTGCTTGCCGTTGGCCATGGTGAGGGCGACGGGCGAGCCGACCGTCCACCCCTCCTGCGTCGCGAACAGATCGACCACCACGACCTGGTCGTCGGTGAGCCCCGTGATCGATCCGGCGGACGCTTTGAAGCCGAGGACGTCGAGCTTCGACAGATCGGACGCGCCCACCGGCGTGGGCCGCTGCCCGGCGATGGCGCCGACCTGGCCGTAGACCTCGACGGTGTTGGCGACGCCGGGCGTGGCGCGGACCTGCTGGAGCAGCTGCGGCGGCAGCGAGGCCTCCTGGGTCACGAGGAGGAGGTCCGGGCCGGCGAACTGGCTGACGAGATCGGCCGAGTAATCGCGGACCGCACCGCCCGCCGCGGTGACGAACACGACCAGGAACACGCCGATGATCAGCGCGTTGGCGGTCGTGGCGGTGCGGTTCGGGTTGCGATGGACGTTCTCGACCGCGATCGGCCCGACCTTGCGGGCGACGGGGCGCACCACGTAGCCGACCAGCGTCGTGAACCAGTACGCGAGCACCGGGCCGCCGATCAGCACGCCGATGAACAGGAACAGCGGGCTCCCGACGGCCACGTAGAACTGGCTGGCCGCGACGCCCGCCACCAGCAGGACCACGCCGAAGGCGATCAGCGCGAGCCCGACGACGGCGCGCCCCCGGCTGCGGCCCGAGCGATCGATCGAGACCGACTGCAGCGCCGCGATCGGCGGGGTGCGGCCGGCCCGGAAGGATGGGATGACGGCGGACAGGAACGTGATGACGGTGCCGAAGATCATCACGATCAGCACCGTGCCGACGCCGATCTTGAGCTTCACGCCGCCACCGCCCGCGATGTCCTTGAACGCGGGTACGAACGAGATCAGCAACTGGAAGAGCAGGATGCCGAGCAGCAGGCCCGCAAACGAGGTGAGCACACCGACGAGCAGCGCCTCGACCTGGACCGAGCGACGGATCTGCTTCACGTCGGCACCGATCGCCCGCAGCAGCGCGAACTCGCGCACGCGTTGGGCGACGATGATCGAGAACGTGTTGTAGACGATGAACGCGCACACGAAGAGCGCGAGGAACGCGAACCCGAGCAGCGCCGTGCCGATGACGTTGGCGAACCCGCCGGCGGCGCCGGCCTCGCGCTGCTGCAGCGCCTGGCCGTCGATCACGTCGTAGGTCGCGCCGACGGCGGTCTGCACCGACGTGACCACCGTCGACTCGGCGCCGGGCGTCGCGGCGACGTAGATCGCGTCGTACTGCTCGACCCCGCCGTTGAGGAACGTGGCGACGTCGGCCTGCGAGACGAAGAGGTCGCCCTGCGCGTTGGCCGATGCGTCATCCCCGAAGCGGGTGAGGCCGACGACCGTGGCCTCCTGCTTGCCCGACGTCGTGCTCAGCGAGACCTGGCTCCCCACGGACACGCCGATCTTCGACGCAGTGGCCTCGTCGACCGCGATCTCGCCGGCGACGATGGGCGCGTGCCCCGAGGTCACGCTGAACGGGTTGAGCGATGCGACCGGGATCCACAGGTTGCCGACGGTGCCGGTCTGCGCCGGCTTGCCGTCCGAGCCCAGGATCTCGAGGGTGCCGGTGACGATGCCCGCCGCCCCGGCGACGCCTGACGCCGTCTGCACCTTCGGCAGCAGCGCGGCCGGCAATCCCGCCGCTTCGGTGCGCCCGCCCCCGCCGCGCCCGCCCTGGACCTGCTTCGGCTCCACCGCGGCCGAGACGTTCTTGACCTGCGCGACCGCGTTCGACTCGAGCGACGAGCTGAGCGATTGGCGCAACACCAGCGCCCCCGACAGGAACCCCGTGCCGATCAGCACCGCAAGCATCGTCGCGACGAACCGGCTGGGCTTGGCCCGCAGGTTCCGACGGGCCAATCCGCCCATCGACACCGGCTTGAACGTCGTCACGGTCGCCATCCCGGCAACCTACTCGCCCCACCCCCCGAACTTGAGAGCATGAGCCTCGCTATCCGAGCACCAGGCTCTCAATTTCGGGAGCGGCGGTGCGGGTCTCGCTCTCGGCTCCCACCCGGGATAGGTTCGGGATCTCGAGACATGTGCTCCCCCGCCGCGATGTGGCGCTCGCCTGGTTGCAGGCCTGCCCTTCCGCCCGTTCAGGAGCAGCCATGTCGCCGTCACCGTCCCGCGCCGTCACCCTCGACGCAACTGGCGCATGGTCATCGAGCAGCCGCAGTACGTCTCCGACCAGATCCTCACGGCGCTCGCCGCCCGCCCCACGAAATCGGGAGCGTGAGCCTTGCTATCCGAGCACCAGCCTCTCAATTTCGGGAGGTTGGTGGATCGGTCAGGACTCGAGGACGACGGGGACGATCATGGGGCGGCGCTTGGTCTCCTTGTTGACGAAGCGGCCGGCGGAGCGGCGGACGACACGCTGGAGGTTCTCGATGTCGGCGCCGCCCTTGAGCGTGGCCTCCTTGATCGCCTCGCGCACGGCTTCGGCGCACTGGTCGAGCAGGTCCTCGGCCTCGGGGGCGTAGACCCACCCCCGCGTGATGATCTCGGGGCCGGTGATGACCGCGCCGGTGCGGCGATCGATGGCGACGATGACGACCACGACGCCTTCCTCGGCGAGCACTCGACGATCGCGCAGGACACCCGCACCGACGTCGCCGATGATGCCGTCGACGTACAGGTAGCCCGCGGGCGCCTCCCGCCGGTTGACCTTCATCGAGTTGTCGGTGAGCACGACCTGATCGCCGTCCTCGCAGATCACGATGTGGTCGTCGGGGACGCCCATCTGCCGCGCCAGCTTGGAGTGCGCCACGAGGTGGCGGTACTCGCCGTGCACGGGCACGAACCAGTCGGGCTGCACGATCGACAGGAGGGTCTTGAGCTCCTCCTGCTTGGCGTGGCCGGTGGCGTGGACGTCCTCGATGCCGCTGTGGACGACCTCCGTGCCGAGGCGGACGAGCCCGTCGATGACCTTCGAGACGTTGGCCTCGTTGCCCGGGATCGGGTGCGAGCTCATGATCACGACGTCGCCGGGCACGAGCTTGAGGAACTTGTTCTCGCTCGCCGCGAGCAACGCCATGGCGGACATGGGCTCGCCCTGGGACCCGGTGCTGATGATGCAGAGCTTCTCGGGCGGGATGTCGCCGACGTCGGCGATGTCGCGCAGCGCGTGATCGGGGATGTGCAGCAGGCCCATCTCGCGCGCCACACGGACGTTCTTCTTCATGGACAGGCCCATGGTGGCGATCGTGCGACCGAACGAGATGGCGGCGTCGGCGATCTGCTGCACCCGGTGGATGTGCGACGCGAAGCACGTCGTGATGATGCGGTGGCCCTCGTACTCGTGGAACAGGTCGTAGAGCACGGCGCCGACGCTGGTCTCGGAGTGCGAGTGGCCCTTCTCGCCGGCGTTGGTGGAGTCGGAGAGCAGCAGGCGCACGCCGTACTGGTCGGCGAGCGAGCCCATGCGGGCCAGGTCGGTGAGGCGGCCGTCGACCGGGGTGAGGTCGAGCTTGAAGTCGCCCGTGTGCAAGATGATGCCCTGCGGCGTGTGGAACGCCGTGGCGAAGCCGTAGGGCACCGAGTGGGTGACCGGGATGAACTCGCAGTCGAACGGGCCGATCTGCTTGCGCTCGCCGTCGCGGACCGGGATCAGCTCGGTGTTGTTGAGCAGGCCCGCCTCGTCGATGCGGTTGCGCGCCAGGGCGAGCGTGAGCGGCGAACCGTAGATCGGGAACGACAGCTCGCGCAGCAGGAACGACAGGCCACCGGTGTGGTCCTCGTGGCCGTGGGTAGCGATGCACCCGACGATGCGCTCGGCGTTCTCGCGCAGGTAGGTGAAGTCGGGTAGCACCAGATCGATGCCGAGCATGTCGAGGTCGGGGAACATGAGCCCGCAGTCGAGGATCATGATCGAGCCGTCGACCTCGATGCACGCGCAGTTGCGACCGATCTCGCCGAGACCGCCGAGGAACGTGACCTTGACGGGGGCGGTCAAGACGGGGTCTCGTGACCGAGGTTGCGCCACACGTCGAGCGCACGGGCCTCGAGGCCCGCGGGCGCATCACCCAGCGGCAACCGGCACTGGCCGGCGGGGAGGCCGAGGGCCCGCAGCATCGCCTTGGTGGGCTGCGGGTTGGGGTTGGCGTCGCCGGTCTCGAAGTCCCACGACTCGATGAGGCGGGCGTTGACGCTGCGAGCGTGCTCGACGTCGCCCTTGAGGAACGCCGCGATCATCTCGCCGGTCTCCCGGGCGACCCAGTGGGTGGCGACGCCGATGACACCGACGGCGCCGACCGCCAGCAGCGGCAGGGTGAAGGCGTCGTCGCCGCTGTAGAGCTCGAAGCCCTCGGGCGCCTCGGCGACGAGCTTCGCCGAGGCGGACGGGTTGCCCAGGGCATCCTTCACCGCCCAGATGTTCGGCACGTCCTCGACGAGGCGCCAGATGACCTCGTTCGAGATCTTCCGGCCGGTGCGGATGGGGATGTCGTAGAGCATCACCGGCAGATCGGTGGCCGCGGCGACGTGGCGGAAGTGCTGCTCGATGC
>JBBQTN010000308.1:0-5604 GCA_038213195.1 Acidimicrobiales bacterium
TGCCAGGCGCTCCACGACGGGATCGGCGACGAGGGTCACGGCCCGATCGTAGGGCCGGCATGCGAGGATGGCGATCGATGGCGAACGTGACGCCGGGCCTCGTCTGCGGCCACCACCACCTCTACTCTGCGCTGGCCCGGGGGATGCCCGCCCCGCCCGTGCGACCGACGACGTTCCTGGGGATCCTCGAGCAGGTCTGGTGGCGACTCGACGTCGCGCTCGACGAGCAGATCATCCGCTGGTCGGCGATGCTCGGCGCCGTGGAGGCGCTGCGGTGCGGGACGACGGCGATCATCGACCACCACGAGTCGCCATCATGCATCGAGGGCAGCCTGTCGATCATCGCCGAGGCCTGCGCCGAGGTCGGGGTGCGGGTCAACACCGCCTACGGCGTCACCGACCGCCACGGGGCCGACGCGGCGCGCCGTGGGCTGGCCGAGAACGAGCGGTTCCTGCGCGCCGGCGGCCGGGGGATGGTCGGTGTGCACGCCGCGTTCACCTGCACCGACGAGACGCTCGCCGGGGCCGCCGGGCTGGCCGCGGATCTCGGCGTCGGCGTGCACATCCACGTCGCGGAAGGGCCCGACGACGTCGCCGCCGGAGCGCGCCTCGCGACCCTCGCGGCCGACGACTGGCTCCTCGTGCACTGCGTCCACCTCGACCGGCAACTGCCCGGCACGATCGCCCACAACCCGCGCTCGAACATGAACAACGCCGTCGGCTACGCCCGCCCGTCGAGGTGGGCGAACCCGATCGTGCTCGGCACCGACGGGATCGGCGCCGACATGCTCGAGGAGGGCAGGCTCGCGTACGTGCGGCTGCGCGAGGACGACGTCACCGCCTCCCCGGACACCGTGTGGCAGTGGCTCGACGGCGGCTACGCGTTCTTCCCCGAGGCGCGCGACGACAGGGTGGTGTGGAACTACGACCACGCCGACAGCCCGTGGCACGTCGCCTTCACGCCGGGGATGCGCGCCCTCGACGTCACGCTCGCCGGCGGCGAGACCGTCCTGCGCGACGGGCTGCCGACCCGGGTCGACCTGGCCGAGGTGCGCGCCAAGGCCGCCGAACAGGCCATCCGGCTGTTCGCCCGGCTGTGATCCCCGGCCGCCCCACCCGGTCGGTTCCGGTGCCGCGCCGTGTGGCTGGTCGACGAGCACCTGGCACGACCGATGTCCAACTCCGCGTCACCGGCGTTGCCGCGGTGGCGGCATCGCAACGCGCGGTTCACGCACGCTGCTTGACGTGCGCTGAGCAGGCGGGCACCATCGCCCGCCATGAGCACCCCCATGGCCGTGTACCTGCAGGACGCCCATCCGATCCGCGAGGCGATGGAGATCGCCAAGTACGCAGAGGCGAAGGGCTTCGCCGCGGTGTGGCAGGCCGAGAGCCGGCTGGTCCGCGAGGCGACCGTGCCGATGGCCGCGTTCGCCAGCGTCACCGAGCGGATCAAGGTCGGCTCCGGCGTGGTCGACTGCTGGAGCCGCAACCCGGCGCGGCTCGCGGCGACGTTCGCGACGCTCGACGACCTCGCCCCCGGCCGGGTGATCCTCGGCATCGGGGCGTGGTGGGATCCGCTGGCCAGGAAGGTCGGCATCGACCGTGCCCATCCGCTGACGGTGATGCGCGAGATCGTCACCTGCGTGCGCGCCCTGCTGCACAACGAGACCGTGACCTTCGACGGGACGTACGTGCACCTCGACGGCGTCGAGCTCGACTACGTGTACCAGGAGCGGCGCGCCAAGGACGTCCCGATCTACATCGGCGCCACCGGGATGCAGATGATGGAGCTCACCGGGGAGATCGCCGACGGCGCGGTCCTCAACTACCTCGTCTCGCCGGACTACAACGTCGCTGCGCTCGACGCGCTGGCCCGCGGTGCGGCCAAGGCCGGGCGCAGCATCGACGACATCGACCGTCCGCAACTCGTGGTCTGCTCGGTGCACGAGGACCGCGCCACAGCGCTCGACATGGCCCGGCTGATGGTCACCCAGTACCTCGGCCAGCAGCCGCACATCATGAAGGCGTCAGGTGTGCCGCAGTCATTGCTCGACAAGGTCGGCGAGGTCCTGACGTGGCCGGCGACGCACGAGCAGGTCGAGGCGGCGTCCAAGCTGGTGCCCGATGAGATCGTGCAGATGCTCACCGCCTCGGGCACTGCCGCCGACGCGAAGGCGAAGGTGGCCGAGTACGTCTCCACCGGCGCGACGTGCCCGATCCTGTACCCGCTCGGCGACGTGCACCAGATGATCGACGCGTTCGCCGAGTGACCGCACGGACCTGACGGTCAGCGGACATCCCCGGCGGGCTCGTCGCCGGCATCGACGACCGTCAGCGGGTCGGCATCGACGGCGCTGACCCGGGCGCGCGCACCGGCCCTGTCCGGACCCTCACCGCCCACGACGGACCCGAGCGGGCCGCCCGCCGCGTCGTGCGCCTGCGGTTCGTCGTGGTCGAAGTCGGCGTCGACGATCGGCATCACCCCGCCGAGGACGAGCTCGGCTTCGGCCTCCAACGACTGGGCGGCGCTGTGCAGCGCACCCTCGTGGACGACGTGTCGGGGGAGGTAGCGCACGACGAAGACCGCGGCGACCAGCGCACCGCACGCGCCGACGGTGACGGCGACGTGCAGCCCGCCGACGAACGCGTGACTGGCAGCGTCGACGAGCGTGTGGCCGGTCTGGGCGGGGAGCTTGCCTGCCTCGATGATCGCGCCGGCCAGCGAGGCGCGCGCCCGTGACTTGCCGCCCGGATCGGTGATGGCGTCCAGCGCGTGGCCGAGCGCACTGCTGTAGTGCGAGGCGGCGAGCGACCCGAGGATGGCGATGCCGAGCGCGGCACCGAGCTCGCGTGCCGCGTCGTTCATCGACGACCCTGCGCCGGCGCGTCGAGCCGGCACGGCCGACATGATCGCCGAGGTCATCGGCGACATGGCCAACGCGATCCCCGCCGACATCGGCGTCATCGACGCCACGATCTGCCAGTACGAGCTGGTCGTGGTGAGCAGGTTGAACGACAGCAGTGCGAGGGAGAGCAGGATCATCCCGAGCCCGACCGTCCAGTTGCCGCCCAGCTTGGCGGTGATCCTCGGTGTGGACGGGGCGATGACCACCATGATCAATCCGGTCGGCAGCAGGCGCGCGGACGCAGACAGTGGCGAGTACCCGAGCACCTGCTGGAAGTACTGGGAGAGCAGGAAGAACTGCCCGTAGATGGCGATGAACACGAAGATCATCCCGACGACGCCCGTGCTGAACGCGCGCACCTTGAAGTACGCCATGTCCAGCATCGGCTCGTCGGTGTGGCGTTCCCACGCAACGAAGGCGACGATGAACAGCGCACCGATCAGCGCCGCGACCAGCGTTTGACTGCTGGCCCAGCCCTTGTCCGGCGCCTCGATCAACGAGTACACGATGGCGACGATGCCGATCGTCGACAGCACAGCGCCGAGCGGGTCGAGCGGCGCCTTGTTCGGGTCGCGCGACCTCGGCATCAGGAACACGCCGATGACGATCGCGGCGACCACCAGCGGGACGTTGACGAGGAACACCGAGCCCCACCAGAAGTGGGCGAGCAGCGCACCGCTGATCAGCGGGCCGAGGCTGCCGCCGGCGCCGGTGACGCTGGCCCAGATGGCGATCGCCTTCGGCCGTTCGTGCGGCGGGAAGACGTTGATCAGGATCGACAGCGTCGACGGCATGATCAGCGACGCGCCGACGCCCATCAGCGCGCGGCACACGATCAGCTGCGTCATCGACGTGCCCATCGAGGCCAGCACGGAACCGATGAGGAAGATCACCAGCCCGAGCTGCAGCGCGCCCTTGCGGCCGAACCGGTCGCCGAGCGCGCCGGTGGTGAACAGCAGGCCGGCGAAGACCAGCGAGTAGATCGCCACCACCCACTGCAGCTGCGACTCGGTGGCGTGCAGCTCCCTCGACAGCGTCGGCAACGTGACGTTGAGCGTCGTGTTGCCGACCACGACGATCAGCAGGCTGGTGCACAGCAGGGCGAGGATCGCCCATCGCCGCCGGTGCACCCGATCCGCGTCAGGTTCGGCAAATCGGAACACGATGGTGGATTCTGACGACGTGCGGGGCGCACCGCAAACACGACGTCTGGAAAGCACCGTGACGCCCGTCATACCTAGGCGCGGCGCAGCTGGTAGAGCGGCAGATATACGTGGATCGACGGATGTGGCGGGCTACCTCAGGGGCCCAGGATGGTGGTGTCCCCAACGAGAAGGAAACGTCATGTTCAGTCAGCAGTTCACCAACGAGGCCATCGCCCGGCAGCACCGTGACCGGCTGATGGACTCCGCTCAGCGGTACCGCGCCGTGTTCGGGCGCCGTCGTGGGCGGAGCGCCTCCTCCCCGGCAGCGTCAGCGTCGCTCGCCGAGATCGTCGCATTGCCGGCGCGGATGGATCGCACCTCCCCGCGCACCTCGCGTGTCGCCTGACGCGACGATCGAAGCGAACACGTCGGACCCGGTCGGCGCCAGCCGGCCGGGTCTCGCCGCGCCCCCAGCTAGCCTCCGTACGGTGCTGCGTGGCCGTTCGGGGATGTCACCGGTGATGGTCGGTCGCGGCCTCGCGCTGCACCGCCTGCTCGGCGTCGTCGAGTCGGCAGAGGTCGCCGCGTTCGACGCGCCGCAGATCGCTCTGGTCTCGGGCGAGCCGGGCGTGGGCAAGAGCCGCTTGCTGCTCGAGATGATCGACGGTCTGCCGGCGGACGTCACGGTGCTCAGCGCCCAGGCCCAGCCCGGCTCGCTGGGACGACCGTTCGACGTCATCGGACAGCTCGCCCCCGCGGGGAGCGCCCCGGCCGACGGGGCGCGGGCGACGATCGAGCAGGCCGTCGCCGCCGGGCGCACGGTGCTCGTCGTCGAGGATCTGCACTGGGCCGACGCCGACAGCGCGCACATGCTCGAGCAGCTGGTCCTGCAGCCATGGCCGCAGCTGGTCCTCGTCGGCACGTACCGCGCCACCGACCTGTCGCCGAAGGCCCCCGGTGGTGAGCTGGTGCTGCGCCTCGAGCGCCAGCACTCCGTGGAGCAGATCCGCCTCGAACGGCTCGACCGGGTCGAGGTGGCGGCGATGCTCGGGGCGATCAGCGGGCGTTCGCCGTCGTCGGCGGCGGTCGAGGCCGTGTACCGGCGCAGCGGCGGGATCCCGTTCGTGGTCGAGGAGCTGCTGCGCGGTACCGACCGCGAGCTGTGCACCGACGACCTGCTCACCGCGCAGCTGCCGTGGTCGCTCGACGAGGCGGTGCGCCAGCAGCTCGCCGGGTTGGATGCCGGAGCGCGCGCCGTCGTCGACGCGCTGGCGGTGTTCGGCGACCCGGCGTCGTTCGACATGCTCGCCACCCTGACCGAGCTCGCCGAGGCCGACCTGCTCGAGGCGTTGCGCGGCCTGGCGCGCGCGAACGTGCTGATCGAACCGCTCAACGACCACTTCTGGTTCGCGCACGCGCTGGTCGCCGATGCCGTGTCGCAGCAGCTGCTCGGTCGCGAACGGAGGCGGCTGCACGAGCGCGCGCTGGTCGCGTTGCAAGCCCAGCCTGAGCCGGACCATGCGGCGTTGGCGCGTCACGCAGCGGGCGCCGGC
>JBBQTN010000309.1:0-5583 GCA_038213195.1 Acidimicrobiales bacterium
CGGACGACGTCGAGCGTGTCGGCGAGCGACGCTGCGGCGAGCTCGGCGGCCTGCGCCGGCGTGCACGGCGGCGTGCACCGCGTCTTCACCTGACCGGCGATCGGGGCCTTGGCGATCACCACGATCGCCGGGCGGGGGGCACGTACCCACCTCATCCGGCGAGGACGCGACCCATGTCGCGCACCGTCCGCACGGTGCCGCGCACCGTGCCGGTGACCTTCGACCGCCCGACCCGCGGCAGGTACGGCACGTCGACCTCGCTGATCGTCCAGCCGCTGTGCGAGGCGCGCAGGACCATCTCCAACGGCCAGCCGAAGCGGCGGTCGGCGATGCCGAGGTCGAGCAGCCGTCGACGCGGCGCGGCGCGCATCGGGCCGAGGTCGTGCAGGGCCACACCGGTTCTTCGCCTCATCTCCAGCGCCAGCCCGCGGTTGAGGAGGCGGGCGTGCACCGGCCACGCCCCCGCCGTGGTCGGCCGGCGGCGACCCATCACCAGGTCCGCCTCGCCACGCTCGATCGGCGCCACGACGGCGATCAGCGCCGCGGGCGGCAACGAGCCGTCGGCGTCCATGAAGCACACGATCTCGCTCGTCGCCGCCGTGAGCCCGGCGAAGCACGCCGCGCCGAAGCCGCGCACCGGCTCGCAGACGACCGTCGCTCCGTGCGCAGCGGCGACACCCGCCGTGCCGTCGCGCGATCCGTTGTCGACCACGATCGCCCGGAACCCGACCGGCAGCCCGTCGAGCAGGTCGGGAAGCGCCGCGGCCTCGTCGAGCGCAGGCAGGATGACATCGATCACGGACATCGGTGTGGTCGAGCAGCCAATGCGTTACATACGAGGCCGGCGCCCGTGCCGGACGATGATCCGCGTCCGGCCGTGGCGCGGGGCGAGCGGGGCCCCGGTTCGAGCGATCCGCGGTTGTTAGCGTGCCGCGCGATGGACGTCGAGCTCGGGGTGATCGGTGGCTCAGGCCTCTACAGGTTGCTCGATGACGTGGAGATGGTCGACGTCGACACGCCCTACGGCGCGCCGAGCGGGCCCATCGCCGTCGGCCGCGTCGACGGGGCCGGCGGCGGGCGCGAGGTGGCCTTCCTCCCCCGCCACGGCCTCGACCACGAGTGGCCGCCGCACCGCCTCAACTATCGCGCCAACGTGTGGGCACTGCACTCGCTCGGCGTGCAGCGGATCGTCGCGCCGTGCGCCTGCGGATCGTTGCGCGCGGTGTTCAAGCCCGGCGACATCGTCATCTGCGACCAGTACGTCGACGCCACGTGGGGACGGCCCGGCACGTTCTTCGACGGCCCTGTCGTCAACCACCTCTCCGCCGCGGACCCGTACTGCCCCGACCTCGCCGCGGTGATCGCCGTTGCGGCGACCGACGCCGGTTTCGATGTGCATCGCCGGGGCACGGTCGTCGTCATCCCGGGACCGCGCTTCGCGACGCGTGCGGAGTCGGCGACGTACCGGACCCTCGGCTACGACGTGATCAACATGACCCAGTGCCCCGAGGTCGCGCTCGCCCGTGAGCTGGGGATCTGCTACAGCGCGGTCGCCCTGATCACCGACTACGACAGCGGGCTCGACGACCGCCCGGGTCTCGCCGCAGTCAACCAGGCCGACGTCTTCGCCGCGTTCGCCGCGAACGTCGACCGGCTGCGCGGGGCGTTGCACCGCGTGCTGGGCGATCTGCCCCCTGGGCGCAGCTGCGCCTGCGCCGACAACGGGTTCGGTTGACCGCGCCGGTGGCAGGGGAGCTGCCGGGCTCACCGCCCGACCAAGGTTCCGCGACCTCGGCTGCCGGCACGTCCCGCCGGATCGGCGACGACCGGTGGAGCCTGCCGCGGGCGTTCGGGCGGTGGCTGACCCCTTCCGTCGTGGTCCTCGTCCTCGCCACCGGCGGAGGTGCGGCGCTGCTGCTCTACCACTTCGCGAACAGCAACGCCGACAACCAGCGCAGTGATCTGGCGATGCGCGCCAGCCGGGCGCTCAGTGCCACCACCGGGCAGCTCGAAGCCGGTCTGGCTGGTGCGAGCGGCCTCGTCGACGCCGATGGCACCGTCGACCGGGACCACTTCAGCGCGTTCGCGCAACGCGTCGTCGCAGCGACGAACCTGCGCACGATCGGTTACGAACCGGTCGTCGCCGACGCCGACCGGGCGGCGTTCGAGCAGCGCATCGGCGGCCCGGTCAAGCAGGTCGGCGCGAGTGGCGCACTGGTGACGGCCACGACCCGCCCCACCTACGCCCCGGTCGAGTGGTCGTACCCCCAGCTCGACACAGCGGCTGCGGTGCGCGGCTTCGACATCACTTCCGATCCGGCTCGCGCCGCGGCCGCGCAGCATGCTGTCGACGCCGGCACCGCGGCGTTCTCAGAGCCGGTAGCGGTCCAACCCGCCGGCACCACGGCGTTCTTCGTCGTCCAGGCGCTGTACCGGCCGGGTGCGCCGACGGACACCGTCGCGAACAGGCAGGCGGCGGTCGTCGGCTACGTCAGCTCGGCCGTTGGCGGTGACCGCCTGCTGCAGGCGATGCTCGCCGAGATGCCCCACGACACGAGGCTGCGGGTCAGCGACGGCGGCAAGCTGCTGGCCTCGACGCCGGTCGCCCCGACCGGCGGCTACCACTTGACGGTGGCGGACGGCGGGCGCCGTTGGTTGATCACGCTGCAGCGCCCCCGCCCCCACCACCTCAGCGCGTTGTTCACCGCCTTGGCCACTGTGTTCGCTGCGGCGCTGGCCGGTCTGTTCCTCGCCCGCAACCGTCGCCAGACCGAGGAGCTGCGGGCCAGTGCGCGGGCCGTGCAACTGCTCGGTGTGTTGAGCGAGCACCTCGCCGCTGCCGAGACGGTCGAGGAGATGGCCGACGCGGTCGAGATCCACGGCGCGGCTGCCCTGCGTGCGCAGCGCGCCACGATCGGGTTGATCGACGGTGGCTCACCCGACACGCTCGTGCGACCGGGGACGGACTGGGGCGTGCGCCGTGATGAACTGCGGCCGATGGCCGAAGCGTGGCGCGACGCCACCGCGGTGCTCGTCGTCGACGACGGCGATCTGCGCCGGCGGTTCCCGCAAGCCGCCCCGGAGCTCGTGTCGCGCCAGGTGCAGGCGGTCGCGGCGGTGCCGTTGCGCCGGCCGTCCGGCGAGCTGATCGGGGTGCTCTCGTGGGAGTGGGAGCGCCGACACCGCTTCAGCCCGCGGACGCGCGCGACGCTCGACGCCGTCGTCGAGCTGTGCCAGCAGGCGATGCTCCGCGCCCAGGCGCAGGACACCCGGCGGGCGACGGCGGTAGCGCTGTCGACGCTCGGCCAGCGGCTGTCGGTGGCACGCAGTTCCAGCGAGGTGGCCGCAGAGGTGGTTGCACTGGCACCGGGGGCGAGTGGCGCGCCGATCGTCGCGATCGGTCTGTTCAACCCCGGGTTGGCGTCGATCCGGCTGATGCGTTCCGCGGCGCCCGTGGCAGGCGTGCTCGACGCGGGCGCCGGCCCGGACACCGGCGCCGGCGTGTTCGTCGAGCTGCCCGTCGACCCCCGCGGTGAGCTGATCCGAACCCTGCGCCGTGGCCGGCGGGTGCAGTTCGATGAGGCGACCGAGATCGACCGCCATCCGGCGCTGCGCGACCTGGTCGGCCCTGCGGTGGACCGTTTGAGCATGTTCCCGCTGGTCGACTCGGCGGCCACGCTCGTCGGCGTGCTCGTGTTCGTGTACGCCAACTCAACTCCGTTCGGTGTCTGGGACGAGCCGGGGCGGATGATGACGATCGCCGACCTCACCGCGCAGACCCTCGAGCGCGCCAACCTGTATCAACGCCAGCACGAGCTGGTGATCGAGCTGCAGCGGCGCACGCTGCCGACCCTGCCGGCGATCCCCGGCCTGCGGATCGCCGCTCGACACCTGCCCTCCTCGTCAGCGCTCGGTCTCGGCGGAGACTGGTACGACGTCCAATTGATCGGCGCGGGGCTCGTCGGCCTCGTCGTCGGCGACGTCGTCGGTCACGGCCTCGAGGCCATTGCAGACATGACCGAGATCCGCACCACCGTGTCGACGTTGCTGCGCATCGACGGTGACCTCGCCCACGTCGCCGCGCAATCGAGTGCGCTGCTCGCCGGCGAATCGGCGGAGGTGGTGTTCGCCACCGCGGTGCTGATGGTCGTCGACTGTGCCGGCGGACAGCTGCGCTACGTGCGCGCCGGCCATCCGCCTCCGATGGTGCGCGACCACACCGGGCGGGTCGTGGTGCTCGATGGCGCGGGCACGACGCCGATCGGGGTGGCCGGCGCCGACGCGGTCGTTGCCGCCGCCGCGATCGGAAGCGGTTCGTTGATCGTCGTCTACACCGATGGCCTGGTCGAACGTCGCGGCGAGAACCTCGACGTCGGTCTGCTGCGACTGCAGGTCGCAGTCGAGCAGGCGATGGCCGTGCCGAGCAGCGGCGGCCTCGACGTCGAGCGGATCGCCGACGAGTTGATCACCGCTTGCCTCGAGGACCGGCCGACCGACGACGACGCGGTGCTGCTCGTCATTGCGATCGACTGATCCTGCGGCGGGATCATCGTCAGACGACGATGTTGACCATCCTGCCCGGGACGACGATCACCTTCTTCGGCGCCGCTCCGGCGAGGGTTGCAATGACCTTCGCGTCGGCGAGGGCCGCTGCTTCGACGGCGCTGCTGGTGCTGTCGGTGGGTACCGTGACGCGGGCGCGCAGCCTGCCGTTGATCTGGACCGGGTACTCCACCGTGTCGTCGACGAGCATCGCCGGGTCGGCGCTCGGGAACGCGACGTACGTCAGCGAGCCGTCGTGACCGAGCCGTGACCACAGCTCCTCGGCGAGGTGCGGGGCGAGCGGCGCGACCATCAGCACCAACGGCTCGGCGACGTCCGGTGGGCAACCGCCGAGCTTGGTCAGCGCGTTGTTCAGCTCGATCAACTTGGCGATCGCGGTGTTGAACCGCATCGCGTCCATGTCCTCGCGCACGCCGGCGATCGTGCGGTGCAGCAGCCGTTGCAGCGCAGGGTCGGCCTTCGTGTCCGGCAGACGGACCGCGCCGTTGTCCTCGTCGATCAGGTTGCGCCACAAGCGTTGCAAGAAGCGGTACATCCCGACGACGTCGCGCGTCTCCCACGGACGCGAGGCATCGAGCGGTCCCATCGCCATCTCGTGCAGCCGGAGCGTGTCGGCCCCGTAGGCGTCGTAGATCTCGTCGGGGGCGACGGCGTTCTTGAGGCTCTTGCCCATCTTCCCCCACTCGCGGATCACGGGGCTGCCGTCGTAGGTGAACTGACCGCCGTCACGCTGGACTGCGAACGCGTCGACGTAGATGCCGCGCTGGTCGAGGAACGCTTCGGCGAGGATGTAGCCCTGGTTGAACAGCCGGTAGTACGGCTCCTGCGAGCTGACGTGGCCGAGGTCGAACAGGACCTTGTGCCAGAACCGGGCGTAGAGCAGGTGCAGCACGGCGTGCTCGACGCCGCCGACGTAGAGGTCGACGCCGGCCTCGCCCATCCAGTACTCGTCGATCTCGGGGGCGACCAGCTGGTCGTCGTTGGTCGGGTCGAGGTAGCGCAGGTGGTACCAGCACGACC
>JBBQTN010000310.1:0-5583 GCA_038213195.1 Acidimicrobiales bacterium
CACATCGTTGAGCGCAAACTTCCTGTCGTCGAGCTCATCGAACACCCCGATCGAAGCCAGCGCGCGCAGGACGCGATACAGCGTCGGCGGGTCAGTGCCGGTCTCCACGGCGAGATCCTCGGCCGACTTCGGTCCGTCGACCAGGCGGTCGGCAATGCCCAGGTCCGCCGCGACAGTCAGCGCCCGCGAACCCTGATACGCGCGGGCGATCGTCGCCAGCTCGATGAACTCCCGCGGTGGCGGCATGACGAACCCCCCGTTGTCTCACGGCCTCCGAGATCATGTCCGCTCACGCGGGCCCGCACAAGAGGAGACAGCAACGAGCGCCCTCACCAACAAGGTCGCGAGTGTCCGTCACCGCGCATCGGGCAGCAGCCGAGATGCCCCCTGCTGCTCGACGAGCCCTGCCATGCGGATCCCCAGAACGCCGCCCACGAGGCGCGTGCGTAGGTGCGGCGCCCGCGATCGGACGCGTGCAACACACGACGACGCCCGCCGTCGGTGGTACCCACACCAATGTGCCATCCTGATCGGCCGAACGAGGGAGATTCGACGCTTCGAACGGACATCGAGCCGATGAGGGCTGCGGAGCCGAGCATGACAGCCAAGCGAACCGCTGTGGCGCGGGGTGAGCACCGCCTGCTCGATGCAGCACCCTGGGTTCTCGACGATCCGTTCGCGCTGATGCTGGTGGGATCGGAGTAGCGGCAGATCTACGACGCTCGAGCAGCACTGCATCAGGAGCGAGTACGGCGTGACGCGCGTGCGTGGGTTGTCGCGCGATCACGCTACGCGGAGGATCGGCTCGATCAGCGCCGGTTCACTCAGTACGTGATCCTCGGCGCAGGCCTCGACTCGTTCGCGTGGCGGCACCCTGACCGTGTCCACGCCTTGCGGGTGTTCGAGGTCGACCATCCAGTAACGCAAGCGTGGAAGCGGGAACGAATCGCGATGCTCGCACTGCCAATCAGCGACCACCATGTTCTCGTTCCGGTCGATTTCGAGACCGAGTCGATCGCAGATGGTTTGGGGGCCGCTGGGTTCGACTGGTCGGAGCCGACTTTGTTCTCCTGGCTCGGCGTCACCGCGTACCTTGAAGTTCACGCCATCGAGACGATGCTCCGCACCGTCGCCGTGGCGACACCGGGGTCAGAGATCGTTCTGACCTACTGTCCCCCCGAGTCGCACCTCGACGAGTTCAGCCGAGAGTTCCGCAGCACGATCTTGCGAGTGGCCGCCGACGCCGGGGAGCCGCTGAAGACCATCCTGGCACCAGCCGACGCGAACGCGCTGGTGGAAAGATGCGGATTGCATGTCGCCGACCATCTCGACCACGACGACATACACCAGCGCTACTTCGCAGCTCGGACTGACGGGCTCACTCCCCACAACCATGAACGTCTGATCACGGCGACCGCACCACCGCACCTGAACCAAACCACCTGACACGTACACGACTAGCCGGGTTGATGCCGCAGTCCCACGCACGACCAACCGCGGATCCACTGCCGAGACGTGTGATCGTGCACAGCGTGCCGATGGCGGCGACGATCTGCGCGACGCGTCGCCGGAGCGCTCCGTTCATGGCACTGCTGAGGCTCAATGCACCGATCGGCTTCTGCCGAGGCTGAGAACCAACGTCGCGACGGGAGGATCAAGCCACGAGCTGCTCCAACAGCCCGAGAGTGAACTCGGGGCCGGGCAGGGCGTCGATTTCGTCGCGCAGTGCGATGGCTGCCTCTCGGTGAGACGCCTCGCCGAGGACGTCGGTGACGGCACGGCGCGCCATTTCCGGCGACAGCTCGGCGGCAGGGAGGACTCGGGCGACGCCGAGCGCAGCGCAGCGTTCGGCGTTTTCGGGTTGGTCCGCCGCAATCGGGACCAAGACCATCGGCAGCCCATTCGTCAGCGCCGCCATAATCGTCCCGGAACCCGCATGAGACACGACGAGGGCGCAGCGCGGGAACAGCAAGGTCTGCGGGACGTAACGCTCGACGTGCACGTTCGCTGGTTGAGGCCCGAACTGTGATGGATCCTGGTCGCGTCCGACGGTCACGACCAGCTCCACGGGCTCGTCGCGCAGGCCGTCGATGAACGCCGAGAAGATGTCAGCCCGGTAGTTGAAGACTGTGCCGAGGGTGAGATAGACCAGCGGCCGCCCGGTCAGCCGGGCCACCCAATCGGGCAGCGCGTCGCCACCGGATCGGTCGAACGGAACCGGACGCACCGAGCGGCTGGTCGGGGGCAGCGCCACGTCGGGATTCAGGTAGCTCCGCGGGAACGGCGAAAGGAACAGGTGACGGAACGGCATCATCCCGTCGACGTCGGCAGGGAGTCCCACTTCACGGCGGCGTTCGTCCAGCTGATCGTGAACGAGCGCGTAGAGGTGCGGTCGGAAGGCGACGGTCTGCACGGCGGCGTAGCTGATGCCGAGCCGCTCGGCGGCAATGCACGCCCCGAAGTTGACGTCGTCATGCACGACGACATCCGGCCGCCACGTTTCGGCGAGCTCGATCAGCCCGCCGGTGACTGCTTTCGGGTAGTGCTCGGCGAACAAGTTCTGCCAGGCCAGCGCAGCTCGGTCCTTGCCCAGGGCGGCGCGCATCTGCGGGTACTGCTGATCAACCTCGCCCTGGCTCAGCAGGTTGACCCCCACGGGAAAGGATCTGAAGCCGCTTCGTTCGACCATCCCCGCCATTGCCGGCGACGTCGCGAACGCCACCTCGTGACCGCCAGCAACCGCCGCCAACGCGAAGGGAATCACCGGGTGAACGTGGCCCACCGCTGGAGTCGTTGCGAACAGCACACGCATCAATCCCTCCCGACATCACGCCGGGACACTCACCCGGACCACCACCCCATCATCGTTCACGAAGCCACCCCACGATCGACAACGATCACAGGACCGCCAGGATCACCTGGAGTGCCCCGAGGTTCGAAACAGGCTCCCATCCAGCCAGGAGCACTCCTGCCGATCCCGCGCTCGACGCCACAGGTTTGACGTCAGCACGAAGCACAGCGTTGTGAGTCATCATCGAGTGGAGCACCGGACCGTAGCCCTCTGGCCTCAACCCCCGACGCCAACGAAAGCAGATCTGCCCTCACCGACGAACTCGGCGTGCCGATCCGATCCCTCCACCGATCGGACCTCGACGGACCGGACGTCCACCATCGGCGACGCGGCCTCGTCGATCAGCCGGCGGCAGGTGCGGGATCACCTCGGGTGAATGATCGGATCCACGATCGCGATGTCGGCGTTGCGGGTAGATGTGGCCCATGCCTGATACCAACGTCATCGTTCGCTCCTTACACGACACCGGCCTGGCCGCGTGGTTCGGTGGAACGTTGTTCGGTGCCGTTGGCCTCAATCAGGCCGCAGCACGCCACGCCGGTGGCGAGGCCGCCAAGGTGGCAGGGGCGGGTTGGAAAGCTTGGACTCCGGTCAACCTCGCCGCGATCGGGGCGCACGTTGTCGGTGCCGCTGGACTACTGGTGGCCAACAAGGGTCGAGTCGCCACCCAAAAAGGCGTCGGATCGGTGTCGATCGCCAAGACCGCGGTGCTGGCCGTGTCGCTGGGTGCGACGGCGTACTCACGGGTGCTCGGCCAACGAATCATCGCCAACCCCAACGAGCCAGCCGTCTCAGGAACAGAACCGGCCCCAGGAACCAGCGACACCATCGCCAAGGCGCAACGGCAACTCGCCGTGCTGCAGTGGGCGTTGCCAATCCTGACCGGCGTGATGGTCGTGCTCAACGCCGTGCAGGGCGAGATGCAACGACCCAAGCAAGTGCTCAGCGGAGTCATCAGCCGCCTCACCGGCGGCTGACCCGCCCGGGCTCGGGCCAGGCGGAAAGGCCGCGACCCCCGACCCGACCGAAGTCAACACAGACGGCGTCCAACAGCAAACAGTCGTCCACACGCTCGACTCACGCCGCATCCCGAACGCAGCCTTTGCCGCTTTGCCGTCGCGAGGCCCGCCTCGGAGCCGGCCCCGCAAGTGCCATTTCGACAGTGGCGACCGCGCTGCCCAACCTCGACCCCAATGATGAGGGCGACCCGTCGGTTCGGCCGGCGAACTACCCTCACGCACTCGAACCTGCTGACGGATACGCGTCCCCGAGGTGTTGTTTACGGACCGAGCGGTACTGACCACGTCGCGCTTGGGTCTCCGGGTGGACGGCGCAGGACCGACGAGCTTGGTATGCCGTGGGGTCTGGCGACGGTGTCCAGCTGCGTGGTCGGCCTCGTGCTGCTCGCTACATCGGTCAGGACAGGGGATTGACGACTGCCGAGTCGGTGCACGATGCGGTCAGCGGTCGGCGATGCGCACGGCGAGCAGTGCCACGGCGAGTGCGATCACTGCGCAGGCCATTGCTTTGAGGGCCGCTTCCAGCGGCTTGAGCAACGCCGATGTTGACAGGGTCGTTGTCCGGCCGTCCAGGTGGGTGACGGTTCCGTCGACGGAGGCGACGCGGCGGCGCAGCGTCCGCGCTGGCGTGCTCAGTGCCCGTTGTGCACTGGACAGCCAGTAGGCGCCGGCGGCGGCCAACACAGCGGGAGGGCGAAGGGTTTCGGCTTGGGCGTAGTACGCGGTGAGGACGGGGAACGCACCCCACGCGGCGGCGAACGTGATGTCGTTGTGCAGGCGGCCACCGAGCAGCTCGAGGTTGTAGCCGCACGTCAGGACGACGCCGACCACGATGAACACGCCCAGGCCTGGGCCGACACGCGCCAGTCCGGCGAAGCCCAGCGCCACAGCCGCGACCAGCGCGACGGCGGCGGCGGTGGAGAGCTGCCATCCCGGGATCGTGGTGCGCAGCGGGCGCCCGTGCAGCTCGTCGAGCGCATGCGCGCACACGCCGACGGCGAGGAAGAACGCCAGTAGGGTGGCGATCAGCCGACCGCCGTCGAAGCGCGGAGCGATGGTGGCGCCGAGGACGACATACGACAGGTGCCACAGGGTGTACGGCGGGTGCATCAGCAGCCACCAGTCCGATAGGCGCCGCTTGCCCGGTCTGGTCGCCGCGTAGAACGCCGGTGGCAGCTGCTCGCGATCAGGCATCATTCGAGCACGCCAGCGTGTCGTTTGTGCGCCGACCGGACATCACCAGACCGCCGCCGAGGCTCATTCGCCGGGTGGTCACCGCGGTGATCCCGGCGGCCTGCCAGGCTGCGACGGTCGTGCTGACCGGGAACAGCCGGTAGTGCTCGGTGATGTTCGGGCCGAGGAACCGGCCGACGTTGAACCAGGCACGGCCACCCATCGCCGCGCCGGCCAGCGGGAGCACCGTCCGGGTGTACAACCACCACCACGCCCGCCACAACGGGTTGGTCGGCACCGCAAACTCCAGACTGGCGATCACCCCGCCGGGGCGCACCACACGGGCCATCTCGGCGATGACCGCGGCTGGTTCGGCGACGTAGCGCAGCAGGTAGGTGAACGTGAGCGCATCAAAGGATGCATCGGCGAACGGCAACCGCTCACCTTGGCCGAGCACGAAGCTGATCCGATCGCTGCGACCGGCGACCGAGGCGTTGCGCACACCCTCGCAGAGCATGTCCTCGCTGAGATCGATGCCGA
>JBBQTN010000311.1:0-5560 GCA_038213195.1 Acidimicrobiales bacterium
TACCCGCGAGACGTACGAGTCGCAGCTGACGTGGATCCTCGACGCGTTCGGCGAGACGCGACTATCGGACCTGGATCCCGCCAGCGTCCGATCCTGGTACGGGCGGATGAACCGGGCCGGCCTCTCCCCCAACACAGTGGCCAAGGTCTACCGGCTGTTCCGGACGATCATGACGACGGCGGTCGATGACGGGCTGCTGCGAACCAACCCGGTTGCGATCAAAGGCGCCGCGGCCGAGGAGCACCACGCTCGGCTGATTCCCACCTTTGACGAAGTCGCTCGGCTCGCGGACGCCATCGAGCCTCGGTTTCGGGCGTTGGTCTGGACGGCTGCCACGTCGGCGCTTCGCTACAGCGAACTGACGGGGTTGTCGCGCTCGCACGTCAATCTGGAGGCGATGAACGTTCGGGTCGAGCGAGCGTTGGCTTTCGAACGTGGTGTCGGAGCTTCACTCGGTCCGCCGAAGACGCCCTCGGCTCACCGGACGGTCGCGCTCCCGGCGCTCGCGATGGAGATCCTGCGCGTTCACCTGGACACGTTTGTCGCTGAGGCGGCCGATGCGTTGGTGTTCACCTCCGTCAAGGGGAGCCCGCTGTTGTATCGCTACTTCGCTCCGTACTGGAAGCGCGCGAAGGTCGAGGCGGGAGTCGCCCAGTCCGTTCACTTCCACGACCTTCGGCACCTGGCCAGCACCACCGCGGCGAGTTCGGGCGCGTCGGTGAAGGAGCTCATGGCTCGCATGGGCCACGCCACCAGTGACGCGTCGCTCCGGTATCTGGAGGCCTCGGCGCGTCGGGACGCCGAGATCGCCCTCGCGATGGGGGCGCGGATTGGGATCGCGCACGGCGATCCCGCTTGATGGCGGGTCAGCGCAACACGTCCACCCGCCGATGGTCAAGCCACTGTCCGAGCTCGACAGGGTCGAAGCGAATGAACTTGCCGACCTTGAAGAACGGAATCCCGCGCTTGGCGACAAGGCGGCGCACGAAGTTCTCCGTCACGTTGAGCATCGCCGCCACTCGTGGGACGTCGTAGAGCTCGCGAAGAGTATGAACGGGTGGGTCGAGTTTGCGCTGGACCACGAGTGCCTCCGAACCTGGACGGACCGAGCGCTTGGCGCGCTCTACATCTCTAAAGGGGTTTCGACCCACCAGTCGGGTCACAAGTTTCTCGCTGCGAACGCACGATCGCCGATCGAACTTGGGCCTCCGCTGCGCGGCGCGCTGCTCGGCCGCACCTCTTCGTCATGCTCGATTCTCCACTGCATTGACCGACGTATCGCGCTCCCCCGCCGTGCACCTCCAGGAGCACACCAGTTCCACATGGTGTCCTGAAGCGGCCACACAGGCAGCAGGAGGGGCCAGTGGTGGCACGGGCCTGGGCGCCGTCCGCGCTGGCGGAGAGGTCATCGCATCGAAACTGCCGACCGCCGTGTCTGGGTTCGTTCGTCGACGGTTGTGGGGAGGCGGATCGGGGGCAGCGGTGGGCGGGGTGTGGGTCGAGTTGGTCTGGGTTTGGCAGCGTGTTGTGCGCTGATCGCCGGAGTGTGCGCTGTGGGACGTTCGGTGGCACAGGCCGCAGCACTCGACGCATCGAACTTGGTCGGACCGCCCGGCATCGCGTGCTTCGCGAGGCGTTCGCCGTGTTGCGAGCGGAAACATCGTCGTGAGCGATCCCGTGTTGGGATGACGGCGTTGGTGCCGCCTACCTGTTCGACGGCACGACGCGGGCGGTGATCTCGACGCTGACCGGAGCACAGCCCGGCGACGAGGTCGGCATCGCGGTGACGCTGCTGGCCAACGGCAACTACGTCGTGACGAGCACGGGTTGGGACAACGCGGGCGCGCACGATGCGGGCGCGGCGACGTGGGGCGACCAGAACCAAGGCGTGTCGGGGTGGTCTCGCCGGCCAACAGCATCGTTGGGTCGACCGCCCAGGACTGGGTCGGGAGGTCGTCCCGTTGACCAATGGGAACTACGTCGTTCATCTCGTAAGCGACCTCGAGTGGAACGTTGGCGCGCAGTGGCGTCGCGGATCATGCCGGCATCGGCAAGCGGCCGCATGCCCTGATCGCGCTATGCCCGCCACCGTCACCCTCGGCGTTCAACTGGCCATTGGACGGCGAGGGATCTGCAGGGCCCGTGCCGCGGCCGCGCCTACGTGCCACTAAAACCACTGAAGAGTGAGGTCGACGGTCGGCATACGACGCACTCGCTCTCGTCCCAAGCGAGCGGCCGACGCTTCATCCGTTCCAGCAGCTCGGCCGTCGGCGGCCACGCGCCGGGACTGGCGTGTCGACCGACAACGAGGATCGTCGACACCATGGCACCGGCTGCGCGGAGCGCGGCCGTGGCGCTGAACACCGACGCACCGGTCGTGAAGGTGTCGTCGAGGACCAGCACGCGCAGGGCCGTGAGCGGCCGTGTCACCGTAAACCTGCTGGCGCTCAGGTCGCGGGTCGACCCGCCCGCCCAGGCCAGGACCTGCTCGAGCCCCGGCTGGAAGCGCTGCAGTCGACGAGCGACCGCCTCGAACGCCACCCGGTGCTCGGACGGGATACAGGTCACGAGGTCGTACTCGCCGACGCATGCGGCATGCGACCGCATGAAGGTCTCGATCAGTCCGGCGAGCTGCAGTGCGAACACCCCAGTCACTCTGGGGTCGCCGACCGCCGTCGCTTCGGCGTTGCTGGTCGGTCGTCGCCCCTTGTACCGACGCAGCGCGAAGTGCAGCTGGCTTCCCTCGAGCGACAGCGAGATCGGCAGAACTGTGGGCACGCCCCGCTGCCACAGGAGCTGCTCGCCAGCGTGGCAGGGGTAGCAGTGGGCGTAGCCGGGCTTCGTGCCGCTGTGGCATGTCTCGCATGCACCAAGGTCGGTCGACGGCACAGCGACGAGTGAGCCGAAGAGCGGTGCTGCAAGGTCACGCGGCGAAACCTGAGCCAACGGCCGGAGCTCCGTTACAGCACGAGGTCGAGCTGTTCGGGCAGTGCGAGGTCGAAGTCGACGGCTTCGACGACCTGATCGACGTGGGCGACAACGGTGACACCGGGGAGGGTGGCCATCTTGATCGCCCACGGCTGGCTGGTCACGTCCTGGTGGAGGAACAACCGCTTGCCGTGGCGCAGGGCGTCCTGCGCCTGTAGACGGGCACCGGAGGTCTCGGAGGCCTCGATGACGACCGTTCCGAGCGAGAGCCCGGAGGTGACGATGTTGCGCAGCGGAAACGTCCACCGCGCGCCGCCTTGCGCCGGCCAGAACTGCGACAGGCACGCGCCCTGTCCCTCGATCGCCCGGGCCATGCCGCGATTCGTCTTCGGGAAGACGGTGCGGATCCCCGTGCCGAACACGGCCAGGGTGCGGCCACCGACGTTCAGCGCGGCAGCGTGGGCGGCGGTGTCGATCCCCTCGGCGAGGCCGGAGACGACGGTGACGCCGCGCTGTGCAAGTTCGCCGGCCAGCCTGGTGGCGCTGGCGCGCCCGGTGTCCGTTGCCTTGCGGGTGCCGACGACGGCGAGCGCTCGTTCGTCACGCTCCAGGAGTGTGCCGCGTACAAACAGCAGGGGCGGCTGGTCGGCGATGAGGCGCAGGTTGCGCGGGTACTCCACATCGGTGATCAGCACGAGTCGGGTTCCGTCTCGCTCCAGCGAGGCCAGCTCGCGATCCCAGAAGTTGACGCGGGCCTCGCTGAGGTCGTGGAGCCCGGTGCGGAGCCAATCTGCGTCGGCGCTCGACTCGACGGCTGCGTCGAGGACACCGACGATGCCTGCCTCGTCGAGCACGGCCGCCAGCCGTGCGGCTCGCGGGCCGGTCAGGTGCGGCGTGAGCACCTCCGCAAGCGCAAGCAGTCGAGCGCGAGTCACAACCCCATCCTATCCGAACGTACGTTCGAGCGATAGATCGTTCCGGTTCATTCTGGTACGTCCGCCCGTCGTGATGCGAACACCGGGTGATCGGCCGTCAGGGCCGTGGCGGCCAACGAGGCGGCTGAGCACGGCGTTGGCCTGCTCGGAGGAGTGTCAAGCGGGTACTCCTCGATCAGTCGCCGTCGATGTGTGCGCACGCTCGTGTCACTCTGCTGCCCGGGCGCGACGACCGGGCTGACGAACTCCGACAGCGCTACGGCGACGCCGTCCAGGTCTCCATCTGCCCCGACGATACGAGCTGCACGATCCACGGGTAGTGGTTGCCAGCGACGCAGTCGAGCGTAGGTCGCTCGGATCCAGCGAGTCTCGGTCCGCCGCTCGTGGGCAGAGGCTGATGGCCAACCGGTTGGTCGCGAGGCGGCAGTCGCTGCGTCGCCAGCCTCTCGCAACGAACGAACGTGTTGCCTGGCGGACGCTCCGTGGTCAACGATGCACGGGCATGATCGACGAGAACGAGTTGATGTCGGGCAGGGAGATCGCGGAGAAGCTCGGCTGGCGGAATACAGGAACGGCCGCCACCCTGTGGCGGCGGGGGACGTTCCCGGCCCCAGTGGTCGACAAGGCTCACGCTCGGCTGTGGCGACGCGTCGACGTCGAGGAGTGGGAACGGACCGCGCATCGTCGACCGTGGCGCCGTTCGGAACATGACGCTTGATCCTAGCACCATCTTACGCTAGGATTTTTTCGACAAACCTGTGACCGAGCGACCGACCTCACACCCCTTTATAAGGTGTGCAGGCAAACGATCGATCCCAGCTCGCAATGAGGAAGGCCCCTGCCATCGATCCAACGCCACCGCCCGGCGGATCCGACCCCCTGCTTGCGGAGCCGCTCCTCGCTCAACGTCTCATGTCCATGCGACGGTCTGGGCACGGGGTGGACCTGGAGCCGAGCGTTGCCGTTGAGGAGTGTGATCGGCAGACCACGGCTTCTACCGCGGGCGTGCCGCCACCAGCACGTGGCCCGTCAGCCGTGACCGATGCGCTCGGCCCCAATGACGGTTCAGGCGGGTCGGTTGACGGGCGGCCGCTTGGGCTGTGGGCAGCAGCAGGTGTGCTCCACGGGGGATACGGTCGACGTGCCGGAGGCCGGCTGATCTCCGCGATCCAACTGCTCACACCAAGCTGGCGTGTCGAACAGCCGCACGCGGTGGCCACGCTTGTCGCCAGTGACCCGCTCTCGTTGCTCACCTGGAGTCTGCTGACCCTGCTCGCTACCAGTGCCACCTCGATCGTGGTTGCAGATGTGCTCCTTGGCTCGATCCTGGCGGTGGCAGTAATCCCGGTGCTGCTCTTCGTTGTCGTCACTGCCGCGTCGGGGCTGGGTCAACGCGTCAACGCTCGCAAGACTGCCGGTAGGCGTCGTCGGGCGCTGGTGGTCGCCAACGTGGCCGCCGACCCGAAGAGACAAGGACACGGCACCGCATTGATGGCGACCATCGCGAACTTCGCCGACGCCATCGGCCGTGACCTCGTGCTGTTGGTCGATCCCACCAACGACCCCGCCGTTCGCTTGTACCGCAGCTGCGGATTCGTCGCCGACGACGTCATTCATCATCGACGGACTCGGATGGTCCGCCCGGCCAGTTTTGGTGCGCCGGTCCGTGCGGCGCTGCCGTCGTGGCTTGTACCGAT
>JBBQTN010000312.1:0-5547 GCA_038213195.1 Acidimicrobiales bacterium
TGGCTGTGTTCGAGCAGCCGCCAGACTCGGCGGGCGAGGTAGCGCTTGATGCATCGCGTGGCTTCGCGTTCGGTCTTGCCCTCGGCGACGCGGCGGGCGATGTAGGCCTTGGTGTTCGGGTCGCAGCGCCGCTTCGTGACCGCGACCATGTGGAGGGCCCAGTTGAGTTGTCGGTCGCCGCCCTTGTTGAGCCGATGGCGTGTCTGGTTCTGGCCGGAGGTGGCCGGCACAGGTGAAGTGCCGCCGAGGCGGGCGAATGCTGCCTCGCTGTGGCAGCGGCCGGGATGCGACCAGGCGATGTAGAACTGCGCGGCGGTGATGTAGCCGACGCCGCGCTCGGCGACGAGTTGCGGCGCGGCTTGATCGAGCAGGGCTTTGAGGGCGCGGTCGTGCTCGTCGATCTCGGTGTCGAGGAGCTGGATCCGTCGGGCCAGGGATCGCATGGAGCTGCGTGTGGCACGTTCGTGGACTGCAGCGCTGGGCCGGTCGCGGAACGTTGCGCATGCTGCGATCTGGTTGGCGGTGCGCAGTCCGCGTAGCTCGGCGCGCAACGATTCGTCGACCGTCACGATCAGTGCCTTCAGCTCGTTGACTGCGCCGGTGCGGGCGCGCACGGCTGCGGCCCTGGTCATTGCGTGGACGCGTATCGCTTCACGGACGCCATCGTGGGCACGCGGAACCGACAGCCGCTTGCGGCCGAGCATCTCTCGAGCAGCGCGCACGGCATCCAACGCATCGGACTTCGCCCCGTCTTTGGTCTTGCGCGTCGGCCGGTCGAACTCGATGACCCACTCGCCGTGTCGTTCGAGCGCCACCGTGAGACCGCGGCCGTAGCCGGCTGAGCCCTCGATGACCCAGGCCCGTTCACCCTCGAGACTGTGGCTATCTACGAACGCGATCGCCTCGCCGTAACCGTCCCTGGTCGCTGGAAAGCGGTCCTCGGCGACGACGCCGGCGCTTCGCGCGTCGAGCACTGCGAGGGTGATCCAATCGCGGTCGGGATCGACACCGACGACGTGATCGACGAGTTCTGCAAGCATGACGATAGAACCTCCGGAGAGAGTGTTTCGGTCGGTGCCGGCCTGGGAGGAACCGCTACGCCAGGACTGTGATGAGTCACACCGCAAGGTGGACAGGCTTCTGATCAGGACAGCAGCAGGCCAGCCCGGCATCGGCAACCACGACGGACATATCACTGCAAGTGCATCGTCCGTCGCCGGCCGAGCAAATCCGAGAACGGGTCACGCCGTCGTCACCGACACCAACCCTCGCCGATCCCCACGACCGACTCCGTGATACTCACAGTCCGAGAACGCCGCTGTCGGGCACCCGAGACTGCCCGGTTCACGCCGGGCGACTCACCCCGGCCACATCCCCGCCGAGCTACGGCCGCCGTTGACGAGCGTGCACTCGCCTCCGGCGCCGCTACGAACTGGTTCCCGACCGGCGCGGACTCCCGCACCGCGACAGGCCGGCGTGCTGACGGCCTTCTCACCACGCGGGCGATCGGTTCACGCCCGGCGGCGAGGTTCGGAGTGACCAAGCGGATCTAGGGTGCTCGCATGTCCAGTGTCTCGCTCGAGGACGTCAACAAGATCTACGACAACGGCTTCCACGCGATCCATGACCTCAGCCTCGACATCGCCGACCGCGAGTTCCTCGTCCTCGTCGGACCGTCCGGTTGCGGGAAGTCGACCGCCTTGCGAATGGTCGCCGGCCTGGAGTCGATCACCAGTGGCAAGGTGATGATCGGCGAGAGGATCGTCAACGACGCCGAGCCCAAGGATCGGGACATTGCGATGGTGTTCCAGAACTACGCGCTGTACCCGCACATGACCGTGTTCGACAACATCGGTTTCGCACTCAAGCTGGCCCGCGTCTCCAAACCGGAGATCGAGAGCCGAGTGCGCAAAGCGGCGGCGATCCTCGAGCTCGAGCCCTACCTCGACCGCAAACCAGGGCAGCTCTCCGGTGGGCAGCGCCAGCGGGTGGCGATGGGGCGGGCGATCGTGCGCCATCCGAAGGCGTTCTTGATGGACGAGCCGCTCTCGAACCTCGACGCCAAGCTGCGCGTGCAGATGCGGGCCGAGATCGCCCGCCTCCAGCGCGATCTCGGTGTGACCACGATCTACGTGACCCACGACCAGGTCGAAGCGATGACGATGGGGGACCGCGTCGCAGTACTCAAGGACGGGTACCTGCAGCAGGTCGACACCCCACAGAACCTGTACGACCTGCCGGCCAACGTCTTCGTGGCCGCATTCATCGGCTCACCATCGATGAACCTCTACGAGGGCCCGCTGACGCTGAATGGTGAGGCCTCCGTCCAGATCGGCGACCAACGTCTCACCCTCGCGCCGGAGCTGTTGTCCCAACGCCCGGAGCTGCGCGGCTACAAAGACAAACTGGTCGTGATCGGCATCCGCCCCGAGGACTTCGAGGACGCGGCGGTGGACACGAACGCGCCGGCGGACCGCCGCCTGAAGGCCACGGTTCGGCTGGTCGAGGCGCTCGGCTCGGAGCTGATGGTGCACTTCTCGGTCGACGCCAAGCGGGTCAAAGCAGGCGACCCCGATCTCCCCGAGGAGCTCGGCGATGGCATCGCCAACGCCGTGGCCCGATTCAGCCCCCGGTCGCGCGTCCGCGTCGACGATGACATCGAGATCAGCGTTTCGACCGAGAACCTCCACTTCTTCGACCCCGAGACCCACCGGGCGATCTGGTCGTAGCGTCAGCCCTTCACCGAACCGGCGAGGATGCCGCGGACGAAGAACCGCTGCAACAGGAAGAACACTGCGAGCGGCACTGCGGCTTGGAGGAACGCTCCGGCAGTCAGCAAGTGCTCGAATTGGCCGAACTGGCCGGTCTGGGCGGCGATGACGACCGTTGACGGTGCCGCGCTCTCGTTGGCTCCGACCATCGTGACCGCGATCAGGTAGTCGTTCCAGGTCCACAGGAACTGGAAGATGGCGAACGCAGCGAGCACCGGTACCGACAACGGCAACACGAGCTTGTAGAAGATCTTGAAGTGGTTGGCGCCGTCGATCCGGGCCGACTCGAAGATGTCCTTCGGCAATGACGAGATGTAGTTGTGGAGCAGGAAGATCGCAAACGGCATGGCGAACGCGGTGTGGGTGAGCCAGACCGCCGTGGTCGTGCCGGCGAGGTTGAGGTCAGGAAAGACCGTGATCGTCTTGTCGAACCAGGGGATCGTCCAGTGCGCACCGTTGACGTACATCAGGAGCAACGGGATGAGCGCGACCTGGAGTGGCACGGCGAGCAAGGCGACCGTGCCGATGAACAGCCCTTCGCGGTGCTTGAACTCGATCCACGCGAAGGCGTAGGCGGCGAAAGCGGCGAACGCGATCGGGATGATCGTCGCCGGCAGGGCAATGGCGAGTGAGTTGGTGAGACCCTGCTTCATGCCGCCCGCCGCCGTCGTGCCGAGCACCTGGCGGTAGTTGTCGAGGGTGAGTCCGGAGAGATTGCCCCTGAGCACGGTCCACCACCCGCTGCTGCGTTGCTGATCACGCGAGCGAACCGAGTTGACGAGCAGCCCGATCGTCGGAACGCTCCACAGGAGCACCAGGAGCCACAGCACCCACGTGGGGATGGAGCGAAGGAACCGATAGAGGCCGCTCGCCGTGCCGCCCGAGGGACGGTTCGGATCGACGATGCCGCCGTTCATGCGGCGTTCCTCTGCATGCGGCGGATGTTGATGACCATCACCGGGATCACGGAGACGAACAGCACGACGGCGAGCGCCGAGCCGAGGCCGAGATCCGAGAAGCTGAACGCACGTTGGAACATCTCGTTGGCGATGACCTGGGTGCCGAAGCTGCCGTTGGTCATCGCGTAGACGATGTCGAAGACCTTCATCACGGTCACGAACAGCGCCGTGATCACGACGCCGATGGTCGGGGCGATCTGCGGAAGCGTGATCTTCCAGAACACCTGCGACTCGGTGGCTCCGTCGACCTTGGCCGCCTCGGTCAGTTCGGTCGGCACCGCCTTGATCGCCGCCGACAGGATCACCATCGCGAATCCCACCTGGACCCAGATCAGCACCACCATCAACCACATGTTGTTGAACGGTGCCTCCTGCACGAACAACACCGGGTGCGCCTCCACCTTCCCGTCAGCCCTCACGAATCCGCCGAGCCCCGGCCCGAGGAGCCGGTAGATGAGGTAGCCCACGACGATGAGGAACCCGGTCGAAACCACGGCGGTGGTCGTTGTCCTGGCGTCGATCCCGCGCTTGACGAGGTAGACCAGACCGGCGGCGATCGAACTCAGGATGACAACAGCGATCGCGCGTGAGGCGCTCGAGGTGCTGACCTGCCCGAGCCAGACCCACATCGCGTTGAGCACGCCCGTCTGGGGCTCGGAGATGTCCCGAGCCTGGTACATGAACCGCCAGATGATCCCCGCCCCGATGAAGGAGATCGCCATCGGGAGGAAGATCAGTGACTTGGCCGCATTCTCGGCTCTCGCCCGGTCGGCGAGCACGGCGACGGCGAGACCGATCGTCGTCGCCAGCGTGACGACGACGATGACCCACCAGATGTTGTTGAAGATCGTGCCGCGGATCGTCGACAACACGGCACACGCAAGGACGAAGAAGCCGAACAAGATCACTCCGACCGACCCGGGCCCGCGCTCGAAGCGCTGGCGCGTGCGGCGACCGGCGACGATCCCGACGATGACACCGACGACGATCACCGCCAGCGCGAACCACCAGAGCCGGCTCGTGAAGATGTTCTGCCACCTGTCGAGGTTCACCGAGTTCTTGTTGGTGAAGATCTTCTCGTAGTTGTCGACGCCGACGGACTTGGATCCGTTGCGATTGCGGAACGACAGGTAGATCGTGCGCAGCAGCGGGATGAGGAGGCCGATGATGATGAACGCCAGGGCGGGCGTGATGAAGATCCAGGCCCGCGAGCGCTGGTCGGTCCGGCGTCGTCTGGTCGCGTTCGGCTCCATGGCGAGGCCGAAGCGCGCCCCGAGGACCGCTGCTGGCACCACGGTGGCGAGGAGCACTTCGGTACGTGTGCCAGCGCCGATGTCAGCGCCACCCCACGCACCGACGAACCAGCCGACGCCGGCGCCGGTGAGCGCCGAGAAGGGTGCGGTCGCCCGGCCGTAGCGCCAGAGACCGATCAACCCGAACAGGCCCGCCCCGACGACGACGCAGATGGACAGCTTGCCCCAGTCGAGTGCCGGCCACGCCTTCTGGTCGAGGGCGAGCCCGGTGAGGAGCCCGAAGGCCGTGAACCCGATGACAGCGAGCGGCAGTCGGGCCAACTGCGGGCGAGTCGCGCTGAGGAAGAACATCACGAGCCCGAGGGCGGCCCCACCGATCAGCCCCCACAGCGGGCCGTTGATGTCGAACGGCCGTGTCCTCCAACCGGTCAAGTCGTCGAACAAGCCTTGCCCGGGGACGTGCCATCGCTTGTGGACGAGCCTGTCGAGCAAGCCGTTGGCTTCGGCCACGAAGTAACCGACGAATCCGATGGTGGCACCGAGGATGGAGTTGAAGCGCGTCCA
>JBBQTN010000313.1:0-5530 GCA_038213195.1 Acidimicrobiales bacterium
CTCGATCGAGCTTCGCGACGCCCTGCGCCGCGAGGGTCGCAGCTCGATCACCGTTGCCGACGTCGAGCGGACGATGTCGTCCGCCGACGGAACGTTCCGGACCGCCGGCGACGTGCTCCCACGGCGGTGGTGGCCCGTCGACGGCCAGCTGCCGGCACTCACGACCGCGACCGGGTCAGTAACGGCGACGCAGAGCGCAGCCGCCTCAGGTGCAGCACCTCCCTCCCTCTACCCGTGGCAGCAGTCGGCGTTGGATGCGTGGCGCGCGGCCGGGTATCACGGCGTCGTCGAAGCCGTCACTGGGTCAGGCAAGACGATGATCGGGCTCGTCGCCACGCTCGACGAGGTGGCCCGCCGTGGCCAGGTGGCGATCGTCGTTCCGACGCGCGAGCTGCTGAACCAATGGTCAACACTGCTCCGTCCGATGCTGCCGCCCGGTGTCGTCGTCGGCCTCCTCGGCGACGGGTCGCGGCACGGCCTCGACGACCACGACGTTGTCATCGCCGTCGTCAACTCGGCACGGACGGGCGAACTGCAGCCGCGTCGCCCTGGTGGTTTGCTCGTCGCCGACGAATGCCACCGCTACGGGTCCGACTGCAACCGGCTGGTGCTTCACGACGGGTTCCCGCGTCGCCTCGGTCTGAGCGCCACGTTCGCCAGGTCCGACAACACGCACTCGACGCTGCTCGAGCCGTACCTCGGCCCGGTCTGCTACCGCTTGGGCTACGCGCAGGCGCGGCGCGAAGCGGTCATCGCCGCGTTCGACGTCGTGCTTCTCACGGTCGAGTTCGCCCCCGACGAGCGGGCTGCGTACGACGACGCCAGCCAGCAGATGGCGGTGGCGGTAGGCGCGCTCATCTCCCGCAGACTGATCCCACGAGATTCGGGCGACGGGTTCCTCGGCCTACTCTCGACTTTCGCGCGCGGAGACGGCGAAGCAGCCACCTGCGCGCGGGCCTACCTGCGCGCCATGCAGGAACGACGCAGGCTGATGGACGACGCCGCAGCCAAGCTGCACGTGCTCGCCGAACTCGCGCCTGGCGTCACGAACGCCGACCGCACGATCGTGTTTACGCAGAGCATCGGGGCGTCCGAAGCCGCTGCAGCAACACTGCGGCTGCTTGGCCACCGCGCCGCAGCATTGCATTCGGGCCTCGGAGCCGGGCAGCGGCGGGCGACGATGCTCGACTTCCACAGCGGCCGCATCGTTGCGCTTGCGGCCCCGCAGGTGCTGGACGAGGGAGTCGATGTGCCGGCGGCCGATCTTGCCGTCGTACTCGGGGCCAGCAGGAGCCGGCGCCAGATGATCCAACGGATGGGCCGGGTGCTTCGCCGCAAGGCCGACGGGCGCCGGGCACGCTTCGTTGTCGTCTCCGTGCGGAACACCGTTGAAGACCCATACCTCGGCGCGCACCGGACCTTCCTCGATGAGATCACCCCAGTGGCTCGCCGCATCGACACGCTCGTCCTCGGCGACGTGCACCTTGCCAAGCTGATCAGCCCCTGACAGTGATGGGGTAGCCAGCGGCGCTGAAGGTGGGGTGGCCCACTGCGCAGCCTGGTTCGGCATCGAGGCGGGTAGAGCGCACAGCGCACTACGCGCGCCACGAACTCCGCTGACGAGCTGGCGGCTGTGCGGCTCTCACCGGGGGAACAGGCGTACGCTAAGAATAGTTGGACGCCCAAGCAATCTTCTACCGGATCTTCTACCGGACGGTTCAGCACGGGTCAGTTATCCACAGAACGGGTCAAGATGGCCGTTTGGCGTAAGGCCTGCTCAGAGACCAATTCCCGGACAGATATGCACAGGCCGGCACCCCATTTTTCACGGTTCAAGTCCCCCCTCGCCCACCGCGTAGTGCCTGGTAGATGGCAGACAGCTTCCCGGGGTGTGGTGGGAATCGGTGTGTGATTCCTGGTGGCGTCAGGTGATGGCGATGATGCCGTCGTCTGGCGCGGGGTCATTGTCGCGCGTTGGGTGGAGGCGTGCCATTGACGCTTCGGAGAGGTAGTGGCGGTGGGTGGCCCAGTCGTCGTGTTGTTCGGCGAGGACGGCTCCGACGAGGCGGATGATGGCTGGGTTGTTGGGGAAGATCTGCACGACGTTCGTGCGTCGCTTGATCTCCTTGTTGAGTCGCTCGAGCGGGTTGTTCGACCAGATCTTGCGCCAGTGGTCTGCCGGGAACGAGCTGAACGCCAACACGTCGCCCTTGGCGGAGTCCATCAGGTCTTTGACCTTGGGGAACTGGCGGGCGAACAGGTCCGCGGTGCGGTCCCAGGCGGCGCCGATCTCGGTTGGGGTGGGATGGACGAACACGGTGCGTAGGGCGGCGGCGACGACGTCTTGGTGGCGTTTGGGGACTCGGGCCAACAGGTTCTCCGTTAACCGGCCTTCCAGCAGGGGCCGGGTCACTGCCGCGGAGGGTCCGCTTTGTGGTGGTGCGGCGGGTGGAGACTTTGGGACCGAGGAGGCAGTGATGGTGCTCTGCGTGACCCGTGTCGGCGAGGTTCACCGGTTGGCTGGGGATGCGGGCCTGGTGGAGATCGGGAATCGGTGGCTGGCTCATTTGGAGGCTCGGGAGTTCTCGCCGGCGACTGTGCGCGGGTATGCGTATGACTTGGTGTGTCTGGCTCGTTTCCTGGACGACGCTGGTGTCGGGTGGAGAGATGTGGTTCCGTCGGATGTGTTCGACTGGTTGGAGTGGCAGGCTCGACCTCGCTCAGCTGCTGGGCGGAAGGTGGTCCGGCTCGGAGACCGACGTGGGGCGGCGCCGGCGACGATGAACCGGCGGGTCGCTGCGGCGCGTGGCTTGTTCGAGTTCGCGGTGATGCGCGGCGAGGTCGACGTCAACCCGGTCCCGGCGCCGCGACGTTCGACTGGGCTGCGGGCTCGCCGTCGCGGTCTGTTGGGTCACGTCGGGGCGCGCCGGCCGACGGCGCCTGCTCGACTTGTGCGTCAAGACCGACCGTTGCCAGAGAGTCTCGAGACCGATGACATCGAGGTGTTCCTCACTGACTTGAACACCCATCGGGACCGGGCAATCACGTTGGCGATGTTGCTCGGCGGGTTACGAGCGAGCGAGGTGCGCACGCTGCGGCTGGCTGATGTGGACATCGGCATGCGCCAGGTCAAGGTGACCGGCAAGGGTTCCAAGGAACGGATCGTGCCGATCGACCGGGCGTTCTTCGGTGAGTTGCGCGCCTATCTCGACGGGGAACGCCCGAAGGGATTGTCGACAGCGGAGTGCTTCGTGGTGCTCCGTGGCCCGACGACGGGGCAGGCGATGACCGAGGCGGGGCTGCGCAAGATCTTCCGTGTTCATCGGGCTCGCACCGGCGCTGTGCGGGTTCGACCGCATCGTTTGCGGCATACGTTCGGGGCCGATCTCGCCTCGGCGGGCATCGACTTGTTGGTGCTGCGCGAACTGATGGGCCACGCCCACGTGGAGACCACCGCCGCGTACGTTCATCTCGCCCCGGAGACCATCGCCACGGAGTGGGCCCGAGCTCGTCAGGCCGAGCGATGACCGCGCTGGCAGCCATCGCGGATCTCCGGGACGACGATCTGCTCGGCGATTACGAAGGCTTCGTTGACTCGCTCGGCGTGAACAGCGCGCAACGGTCGCAACGCAAGCTCGCTGCGCGCCGGTTCCTCGAACGCCATGGCGACGTCGAAGGGTGGATGACTCGGCCGACTGCGACGCGGCTGATCGATCTGCACCGGCTCAAGGCGTGGCCGTGGGTGACGTGGCTGTTCATCGACGGGCGAGTCCGACCGGACTTGGAACTGTTGTTGGCCAAGCCGCCAGGTGTCGATGTCGGGCTGTGGTGGACCCTGGCCAACACCACCGACGTTGTCGCTGCGACCGCTGTCGCCGACGGGTTGGGGTGGAGCGCGAACTGGACCCGCCAGGTCCTTCGCCACACCGCCCCGATGCTGTGCTTGTGGCTCGACAAGGCGTTGAACAAATTGACCGACGAAGACTTCGACGCGGCGATCATCCACGCCGCGACCGTCAACGTTGCTGCAACGACCGCGGATCGGTTCTCGAAGCGAACTGCGGCGTTGCGACAGGTCTGCTTCCAGCAGGGCCACATCGACCAGCCTCCTCATGATCCGCGGCCTCCATCACGGTCGTCGGTCCAACACGCCGCCGACATCACCCAACCAGCGATCCGTCGTGACGTTGTTCGCTACGCGCAGCACATCACCACCACCCTGCGACCTGTCACCGGGACGGGCCGGATCAAGGCGATCCGAGTGCTATGCGACTGGCTCGCTGACCATCATCCCGAGGTGACCCGCCTCGATCAACTCGACCGCAGCCGCCACATCGAACCGTTCCTCGCGTGGGCCAAGGTCAGACCTTGGCGGGGAGCGAACGGTGCTCGCAAGACCGTCGGGCTTTCGGTGTTCCACCATGACGTGGTCGATCTGCGCGTGTTCTTCGAGGACATCGCCGAGTGGGGCTGGCCATCAGCGCCGCAGCGGCGACTGGTCTTCCTCGGCGACATCCCGCGTCTGCCCGAAGCCCTGCCTCGCGCCCTGACCCCAGCTGTCGACCGCACCTGATGGCCGCCGTTGCCCGACTCGACGACCGCTTCGCCCGGGTCGGGATCGGGCTGCTGCGAGCGACCGGGATGCGCGTCGGCGAGCTCCTCGACCTCGAGCTCGACTGCATCGTCGACTTCGAATCTCGCGGCACCTGGCTGCGTGTCCCGCTCGGCAAACTCGGAAGCGAACGGATGGTCCCCCTCGACCCCGAGACCATCGAACTGTTCGACGAATGGACCCACCACCGAGGCCCTCACCGATCGTTGCCCCACCCTCGCGACGGACACCTCACCGACTTCGTGTTCTGCGAACACGGTCGACGTCTCGGCAAGCACCGCCTCAGCCAAGGACTCGACGCCGCTGTCGCCGACGCCTCGCTGGCCGACACCACCGGCCGCCCGTTGCACGTCACTCTTCACCAGCTCCGACACACGTTCGGGACCAGCCTCGTCAACGCCGGCATGAACCTCCCCGCGCTGATGGCACTCCTCGGTCACGTCACACCCGAGATGACGTTGCGTTACGCCAAGCTCGCCTCGCCGACCATCCGCACCGCCTACGACACCGCGATGACCAAGGTCAAAGGACGCCGACCGCTGTTCGTCATCCCCGCCGGCAATCACACCGCGATCCCTGCCAAGATCGACTGGCTACACAGCGAGATGCTCAAGACCCGCGTCGCGCACGGGTTCTGCTCACGCGACCCCATCGCCGGCGCGTGCGGCTACGCCAACATCTGCGAACAGTGCGACAACTACGTGCCCGACCCCGAACGAGCCGACGTCCTCACCGGGCAACTCGCCGACATCGCAGTGCTCCGCGACGACGCCAAAACCCGCGGATGGACCACCGAAACAGCACGCCACGACCGGGTCGCCACAGCCCTCCAACGACACCTCCACCGCTTCGAACGAAAGGCCACCAATGACTGACCACTTGACCCCGCCCCCCAGGGCCGGTCAATGCGCATCGCAT
>JBBQTN010000314.1:0-5491 GCA_038213195.1 Acidimicrobiales bacterium
ATTGACCGATGTACACGCACGTGAGGATCGTGAAGATGTACGCCTGCAAGAAGCCGACCAACACCTCGAAGGCCGTCAGGAACAACAGCATGAACAGCGGCAGGACGCCGAGGGGGACGAGGAAGAACTTCTTCGTGTGGGCCGTGAACATCGCATCGCTCAACAGCGTGAACGTCACAAGGAGCATGTGACCGGCGAGCATGTTGGCGAAGAGGCGGATCGCCAGGGAGAACGGTCGCAGGACGATGTTGGAGACGAACTCGATCAATCCCACGAGCGGCTTCATGAACACCGGCACGCCGGGCGGCCAGAGCATGTGCGTCAGGTAGCCGGCTTTCTGGTGGGTGAACCCGACGACGATGTACACGACCCACACCACCACCGCGAGGAACAGTGGCAGCGCCATGCGCGCGGTGACGGGCATGTACAGGATCGGGATGATCCCCGGCACGTTGCACAAGTAGACGAACACGAACAGCGCGAGCATCCACGGCGTCCAGACCAGGCCCTCTTTGCCGATGGTCTGCATGATGATGTCTTCGACGAACTCGACGATCGCCTCTGCGAGGTTGCGCACACCCGTCGGCGCCTTCATCGGGTCCTTGCGTCCGGCGAGCAGGAAGATCGCGATCCCGATCACGGCAGCGAGACACGCCATCAGCGCGATCTTGTTGAAGCTGCCGAAGAAGTTCCGCCAACGGATGACTTCGTTGATGGGCGGGAAGCTAAGACCTAGCACGATGCGATTTCCGTTCCGTTTGGTGTGAGCGGTTGGGATGGAGGCCTGGGTGAGCGAGCGAGGCGGCGACGTACTTGAGTTCCCACACGAGCAGGCCGAGGTGCGTGACGATCATGGTTGCCCCCAGCGCGGGACGTGAGACCCAGCCGAAGTCTTTCACCAAGTAGAACGCCAGGAACAGGATGCCCAGTCGGAGGATGTACCCGAACAGGATGCCACCCATCATGAGGCGCAACGAAATTCGCGCGGTGAACGCGATCAAGCCCGCAGCCAGCGCGAAGTTGAGCAGGACGAGGCCGAGGCCGTACGCCGAGGACCCGACGCCGCGAGCGCCCCAGATGACGCCGCAGATCGCGATGATCAGCGGCGAGACGATCAGGCCGCGCCGGACCATGTCCGCGGAGATCTCGACCTCGGGCGACGGGCCGGCCACCGGCGAGAGCATCACGTTCGCTTGAGCGTTCTTGCGTTTCTGTTCCGTGCTCGGCATGGGCTGTGTCATCGCGGTCTCGCCTCGCGGTTCGCGTCTCGCTCAGCTTCGTGCGCACGCATCTGGGCCTCGTAGCCGTACCACATCCGTGCTGTCAGCCCGACGATCGCGAGGACGACCATGGCGATCATGAACACCGGCTTCGTGTCGAAGACTCGGTCGAGGACGTAGCCGACGCCGAGGAACACGAGGGTCACGAGCGCGAGATCCATACCGCGCCCGATGTTGTCGTCGGTGCTCACGGGCTTGCGAGAGGGCAACTTCACGGCAGTCCTGATCGGCGGAGCGTCCCCATCACACCGTTGTGATGAGCTTGTGAACGCATACACAATCTACGCAGAGCCGCCGTTGAACACAAACCGAAACCTATCGCAACCGCCGATCGAGCCTGTGTGCCGAGGGCATGGGCGCCTGAGAGGGCCGTCGCGTCGACGGTTCGTCCCGCCCGGCTCGTCGGTGCGCGCCGCCGCTTCCTACCGTCGGGGAGCATGGCAGTGGCGCGCAACGGGGACACCGAGATCTACTACGACTCGTTCGGATCGCGTGCCGATCCCGCGCTGCTGATGGTCAACGGGCTCGGCAGCCAGTGCATCAACTATCCCGACGCGTGGTGCCAGCGGTACGTCGATCGGGGCCTGCGCGTGCTGCGCTTCGACAACCGCGACGTCGGCCTGTCGTCGCACTTCGCGGACGCGCCGGCGGGACAGAAGGGCGAGCGTTACGTGCTCTCCGACATGGCCGACGACGCGTTCGCCGTGCTCGACGCCGCTGGCGTCGACGCGGCGCACGTCATCGGACTGTCGATGGGCGGGATGATCGTGCAGACGATGTCGATCGAGCATCCCGAGCGGGTGCTGACGATGACGTCGGTGATGTCCAACACCGGCGAACCGGCGTTCGGCCAGCCTGCGCCGGAGGCGTTCGCGTTGCTGACCGGTCCGCCGGCCACCGATCGCGACTCCGCGATCGCCCGCCACATCGCGGGTCTGCGGCTGTGGGGCAGCCCGGCCTTCGCCGACGAGGAGCGATGGGCGGCCGATGCAGGGCGAGCGTTCGACCGTTGCTTCGATCCGGGCGGAGTCCAGCGCCAGATCGTCGCAGTCGGCGCCTCTGGGCCTCGGGCCGACGGCCTGCGCACGGTGCGCACACCGACCCTCGTGATGCACGGCGACAAGGACACCCTCATCGATCAGTCCGGTGGCCGGCGCACCGCTGAGCTGATCGCCGGGGCGCGCTTCGAGCTGATCGAGGGGATGGGCCACGACTACCCGCCGCAGCTGTGGGATCGCTGGGTCGAGCTGGTCACCGGCCACATCGGCGCGCACACGTCCTGACCGCGATGCTCAGGCGACGTCGCCTCAGGCTCCGTTGCCGCGCCGTCGCTGGAGCTGCGGGTGCAGCACGGTGTACAGCCCGAGGGCCAATGCGGCGGCACCGATGGGGATGTAGGAGACGTCGCTCTCGGTGAGCACCGGGTACAGCACGACCGCGGACAGCAGCGCCGTCCACAACCACAGGATCAGCACGCTGCGGCGTTGACCGTGCCCGAGGTCCATCAGACGGTGGTGGAGGTGCCCCTTGTCTGCCGTGGCCAGTCCCTGGCGGCGGCTGGCGCGACGCACGACCGCGAACAGCGCATCGAAGATCGGCACGCCGAGGATCAGGATCGGCACGACGAGTGGCGCGTAGAAGAAGTACGACTGACCGGGCAGTGACGGGTTCGACGGGTCCGCCCGCCCGCCGACCACGCTCGTGCTGACCGCCATCAACACCCCGAGCAGCAGCGCCCCGCTGTCGCCCATGAAGATCCGCGCCGGGTTGAAGTTGTGGGGCAGGAAGCCGATGCACACCCCGAGGGTGAGGATCGCGATCAGCGGACCGAGGTTCGGCGGGGTGAGGTAGTGCAGCTGGTCGAGCCGCTGGCTGTAGACGAAGAACGAGCCGGCACTGATCGCGACGATCCCCGCGGCCAGGCCGTCGAGCCCGTCGATCAGGTTGATCGCCTGGGTCATCACCAGCAGCCACACGACCGTCACCAAGGGCACCCAGTCGTCGCTCAGCACGAACACCGGCGAGAACGGCACGCGCAGGTAGAACATCGTCACGCCGAAGTAGACGAGGATCACGGCGACCACGACCGTCCCGAACACCTTCGCCGGCGCGGACAGCTCGCGCACGTCGTCGATCAACCCGACGCCGCACATCGCGAACGCTCCGAGGAACACCCCGTACGGCTCGGAGTTCGCGGCGAACAACGGCCCGAAGACGTTGGTCACCCGCGCCGCGGCGAACGCGACCGCGAAGCCACCGAACATCGCGATCCCACCGACGTCGGGTGTCGTCACCTTGTGCACTCGGCGCTCGTCGGGCTCCACGACCCAGCCGAGCCGCCGGGCGAAGAACCCGACGAGCGGGGTGAGAACGAAGGTTGCGATGGCGGCGACGCCGCCGATCGTCAGATACGCCGCAGTCGACGGCATCAGCGGTCGGCGCGCCGTTTCGTCGCATCGAGGCCGCGCAGACCGAAGTACGCCGCTGCGGCCAGCGCCAGCGCCAGGTACAGGTAGGGGGCGACGTTCGATCGCAGGTTGACGCGCAACACATCGCGCGCCAGCCGGTAGGACGGGCGCAGGGGGATGCGCGGATCGCCACCGACGAGGCTGACGTAGCCGCGCCGGATCAGGCTGCTGCGGCTGACGAAGTAGAACCCGCTCGTGCAGCCGACGAAGGTGATCAACACCGCCACGACGGACGTGATCGCGCTGCCGCGGCGAGCACCGACGTTGACGAAGTAGCCGACGGCGACCCCGATCGCGACCGCGAGGTAGACGAGCTGCGACTTGGTGCCGACGCTCGCCAGGAACCATCCGAACCCGGCGACGAGCGCCGCGACGACGCCGTACAGCGCGCCGATCACCGCGCGTTGCACAGTCGGCGCGGCAACCTGGTGCTCGTCGCCCGAGAGCTCGGGCTCCTGCCGCGTGCCGCCGGCGGCCGTCGGCAGCGGATCGGTCACAGGAGGCATCCCGCTCAGGCGTACACAGGGAACCGGGCGCACAGCTCGGCCACCTCGGACCGGGCCGCGGCGACCGTGTCTGCGTCCGCCCGCTTGCGCAGTACCAGCGCGATCAGCTCGGCGATGCGCGCCATCTCCGGCTCGGTCATCCCCTGCGTGGTCACCGACGGCGTGCCGATGCGCAGGCCGCTGGTCACGAACGGGCTGCGCGGGTCGTCGGGGATGGTGTTCTTGTTGAGCGTGATCCCTGCCTCGTCGAGGACGATCTGGGCCTCCTTGCCCGTCAGCTCGTCGTCGAAGGCGCGCAGGTCGACGACCATCATGTGGTTGTCCGTGCCGCCGCTGACGAGGCGGAACCCCTGCCCGACGAGTGCCTCGGCGAGGGCGCCGGCGTTGACGACGATCTGCCTGGCGTACTCAGCGAAGCTCGGCTGCGCAGCCTCGAAGAACGCGACCGCCTTGCCGGCGATGACGTGCTCGAGCGGGCCGCCCTGCCAGCCGGGGAACACCGCCTTGTCGATTGCTGCGGCGAACCCCTGCCGCGACAGGATGCACCCGCCGCGCGGACCGCGCAGCGTCTTGTGCGTCGTGAAGGTGACAACGTCGGCGTACGGCACCGGGTTGGGGTGGGCGCCGCCGGCGATCAGCCCGGCGATGTGCGCGGCGTCGAACAGGAACAGCGCGCCGACCTCGTCGGCGATCGCCCGGAACGGCTCCGGATCGATCCGCCGCGGGTAGCTGGTGGTGCCGGCGACGATCATCTTCGGACGGTGCTCCAAGGCCAGGTCGCGCACCTGGTCCATGTCGATCCGCTCGTCGCCGGGCGTCACCTTGTAGGGCACGAAGCGGTACAGCTGACCGCTGGCGTTGACCGGCGAGCCGTGGGTGAGGTGGCCTCCGTGGTCGAGGCTGAGCCCGAGCACGGTGTCGCCGTGGTGCAGCAACGCCTGGTAGGCGCACATGTTCGCGTTGGCGCCGCTGTGCGGCTGGACGTTGGCGTGCTCGGCTCCGAACAGCTCCTTCGCGCGTGAGATCGCCAGCGACTCGACGCCGTCGATCACCTGGTTGCCGCCGTAGTAGCGCTTGCCCGGGTAACCCTCGCTGTACTTGTTGGTGAGCACGCTGCCAACGGCGCGCATCACCGCCGGCGAGGTGAAGTTCTCGCTGGCGATCAGCTGGATCCCCGTCTTCTGGCGGATGACCTCCTGGTCGATCAGGTCGAACAGCTCGGTGTCGGGTTGGGTGT
>JBBQTN010000315.1:0-5486 GCA_038213195.1 Acidimicrobiales bacterium
AAGGGTTGGCGATCAGTTCGTTGCTCTGCTCGCTCGAGATCTTGAGGACCCGGAACAGGTCGTCGGGGACGCCGGCGTCGTGGTAGAGCTGCTCCAGGGCAAGCGCAGAGCCCCACACCGTGTGGGCATGCTTGAGCAGCACACCATTGCCGGCCACGAGCTGGGGGATGCTGTATCGAATCGCTTGGTAGGCCGGGAAGTTGAACGGTTGGATGCCGAAGATGATCCCGACCGGCCGATAGGAGACGATGGCCCGCCCGCCATCGAGCTGTCGTTCTTCGTCCGCCAATTCCTCCGCGGCGTTGGCTGCGGTCCAATCGCAGATCTCCGCACACAGCTGCACTTCGCTCTCGCCATGAGCGAGGACCTTGCCCATCTCGTCGGTCATGATCTTCGCAAGTTCGCTCGAGCGTTCGCGGAGCAACGAACCGATCTCTCGCACGACAGCGGCCCGCTCGCTCAGCGGACGACGGCGCCAAACTCCGAACGCAGCATGGGCGGCGTCGACGATCTCCCCGACCTCGGCGACCGTGTGATCCTGGTACGTCGCAAGGTCGTCGCCTGTGGTGGGGTTGACGGTAGTGGTCGTGGTCATCTGATCTCCCTGCGCAGCGGAACTGCTGGGCGCCCGCCGACGAGCGGCGCACGCGACGGCAATCCGAGACCGGCGCTCGATTCGCCGCACGGGGCTATCCATTCCCTCCGGGCCCCGAAGTTAGAACGCCGGTTTGATCAGGCCGCCCCGCCGACCCCAGCCGAGGTCCCCACCAAGGCCTGGATCAGCGAACCATCCACCCGATCCGCCTGAAAACCCAGCACCCAGCAATCAGTTGTCGACAGGTTCCAAAGGAGGCACGGCGCCGTGTTCGACAGTCGTTCGGATCACCCGGTAAAGGCCGGCGCCGTCTCGACTGGTGCGGGAGCGGTCGCCGGCGGCGGCGGCGGCGAGGACACCACGACTTCCGTGGCGCCGATGTCGCACCCCAGTCCCTGGGGTCGCGTGATCCCACGCTCGTCGGTGGTGATTCCTGTCGCCGTGCTCGCCTGGCAGCTCGCGGTCGGAACGCCGTCGATCAGAACGCTGCCGGTTTGAGGGAGCTGCGTCGGACCGGGTCCGCCGTTGCCGGCGAGCGAGCCAAGTTTCAGGTTCTCTCCCACGACATCGTGGGTCGACGCGGAGAACCCACACGAAGCGGCCGCGTCGTCCGCGGCGTTGTAGCCCGTCGAGACGAACGCTGCGTTGGTCGGGTAGAGCACACATGAACTGCCGCCCACGGGGTCGCCAACCGCGGTCGCATAGAACGAGACCGTGCCGCCAGCGTTGAGGTACTGCGCAGCCGCGAACGTCGACACGCCAGGCGCATCGGCCGTGTTGTTGTCCAAGGTCACGTACGTGAGCGACTCGGAGCCGCCCAGGTTGGCAATGCCACCGCTGACAAAGACGGTTGCCGCCTGGCTGACAGCGCTTGCGTCAGCGTGGCGTCCCGACGATCTGCTCGCAGCAGTCCCGTTGGTGGCGGGTAGGAGCGTTGCGGAATTGCCGCTGATGGTCGAGTTCGTCGTGGTCGCTGGCCCACCTTCGTTATCGATCGCCCCTCCGACGACCGATCCACCGGTGGCCGAGTTCCCCGTAATCGACGATTTGACGACCGTGACCGACTTCCCGTTATTGAAGATGCCGCCAGCGACATCACCCTTCTGTCCGTCGGTCCCCGCGTTCCCCACAATCGCCGAGTTCATGACCGTCACCGTGCCCGAACCTGAATCGCCGCCCTCACTGGTCACACCACCGGCGATCGCAACTCCGTTGGCTGTGTTATCGGGGCCAATGACACAACCAGAGATCGTCGTCGGATCCGCAGTGTTCGAATACACCGCACCGGCTCCGGTGCTTTCAACGGTGGTGTGGTTGTGGGAAATCACACAGTTCGAGAGGCGCAGCGCGCCCTGGCCATCGGCGACGACCGCAGCCAGCCCATCAGCACCCGTCGGCGCAGAGTTCGTGATGGTCACGCCGTCGATCGACAGGTCACCCGTCGAGCCGACCTGACGGACGATCACTCCCGACGTGCTTCCCCCTCCGTCGATCGTGACGCCGTTGCCCTTCAAGGTCACCGCGCCTCCCCACGTCGCCGGCTTGACCGCTCCGGTCGCTAGCGTGATCGTCCCCAACCCGGCCTGCACATCGATCTCGCCCCCGGATGCCGCCGCGGCCGTGAACGCATCGCGCAGGGAGTTCGCCCCGCTATCGGCAGTGCTGGTGACGTTGAACACGGTCACCGCACCCGACGGCGTCGACGCCGTAACAAGCCAAGCAGCGCCTCCCGAAAGCCCCAGTGCCAGCGCCAAGCCGGAAACCAGCTGCCGCTTCACGAATCCAACTCGTCCAGGCATGACCGCTCCAGTTCCGGCGCATACGAACGCCCCTTACACCCGAATGACAAAGAAAACGTAGCGCAGCGGCCGGGCCAACGCCTTGGATCGGCCCTGGCTCATGCCTGAAGAGCGTGCCCCGGCCCCCTCATGCTCGTTCCACCGGTTGGCTTCGTGGGTGCAGGTGCCGGAAACGTCGACGGGATCTCCCGACGCGTCGTGATGATCACCGGTCTGTTGGCGCGTCCTCACCACACTGGCTCGAATGCTCCCCCGGCCCCGGCGCGCCGACTTTGTCGAAACCGTATTGCGAGCCGACGATCCTCGTCGGGCTCATCCACCATTACTGCTCGGCCGCCTGGCCACGGCCATGGGTTCCGAACCTTCGAGCACTGCCGGCTCCGCGTTGAGCGAGGATCCCGGAGCGATGGGCGGGCCGCCAGATGCCGTCCACGCATCCGATCCGGGCTCGGTTCGTCAGGTGCGCGTCTGGAGGATGTGGAGAAGAGTCCGGTCGGCGCGGTTCAGGTGGCCTGCCGCGCGCGTGGTGCGCCAGGCATCGGCCAGTGCCCCGTCCCGGTAGGTGTCCAGGACCACCGGGTGAACGTAGGACTGGCGACACACGGCCCGGGTGTTGCCGAGCTGTTCGGCCGCGACATCGATAGCAGCGACGATCCGTTGATCGGCTTCCGCGTCGGTGTCGGGGAGGTCGGCCTCGGCCAGGGTCCGAGTGACGACCGTGCTGGCCCCCCAGGTGCGAAACACCTTGGCGGTCGTGTCGGGACCGACGGTGGTGTGCAAGTAGTCGTTGACGTCGCTGGACGAGACGCTGGCGATCTGACCGTTGTCCTCCCGGTAGCTGAACAAATCCTGGCCGTTGAGCTCATGGCACTTGCGCACGAGGCGGGCCAGCTTCGCGTCCTCGACGGTGACGTCGTGTTCGATCCCGCTCTTGCCGACGAATCGCAGGGTGAAGGCCTTCCGGCCGACATCTTCGACGTGTTCCTGGCGCAGTGTCGTGAGACCGAAGCTCTCGTTGGTGGTCGCGTACTCCTCGTTGCCGACCCGGATGAGGGTGTCGTCGAGTAGGCGGACGATGGCGGCGAGCACTTGGTCACGGCCGTTGCCGGGCCGGGCGAGATCGGCTTCGATCTGGGACCGAAGGTCGTCGAGGGCCTCGCCGAAGTGGACGAGCCTCGAGAACTTGTTCGCGTCGCGGACCTCGCGCCACGTGTCGTGGTACCGGTACTGCTTGCGGCCTTTGGCGTCCCTGCCCGTGGCCTGGAGATGGCCGTTGGTGTAGGGGCAGATCCACACGTCGATCCACGCCGGGGGGATCGCCAGCTGGGTGACGCGCGCCTTGACCGACGCAGAGACCCGATGCCCGTCGGGGGCCCGGTAGGCGAATCCCTTGCCGGCCCGACGCCGACGGATGCCCGGCTCGGCGTCGCTCACATATCGCAGGCCAGCCTCCTGGGCGACCACCTCGCTGACCGCCGAGGCGAGCGGCTGCTCGGTGTCAGCGGTCGCCATGGGGCCCGGGCCGACCAACACAGCAGCATCGTGGGCCGCGAGGCAGCCAGGCGTCCGCAGGTACCAGTCCGGACTCGTGCATGGGAAGTCCCTTCGTGGGGGCGGGCTCTACCAGATAGAGAATGCCCATTGTCTACCCACAATGGCGATTGACGAACGAGAACCCCTTCGTGGGATACCGCCGCGTACAGAGCGACAACTTGTGATGCGGCCCCTGCGCAACACCTAGGCTCAGGCATGGAAAAGGGCAGCGTGGTGATGGGTCTGCTCTTCTACCCGCGAGGCGGTTCGGCCTACGTGGTTCGCTACCTGAGCCCCGCGCTCGAGCGGGCCGGCTGGTCCGTGGCGCTCGCGACCGGGTCGCTGGGCAGTCCAGGTTCCGAGACATACGCTCCGACGTTCTTCGAAGGGCTCGACGTTCGGATCGTCGACTACTCCGACGCCGCCCGCGCCTACGCCGAGGGCGGTGATGCGATCGCGGCATGCCCGCCGATGCAACCGTCCTACGAAGATCGCCCGGGCGCCCCGGACGTGGTCCTCGCATCTGTCCGTCCCGACCAGGCGGCGCATCTGGCCGACGCGTGGCGGGCACCACTTCGTGAGGCCGGCGCCGGGTCCGCCACGGTCCTGCACCTGCATCACCTCACTCCGCAGCTCGATGCCGCTCACCAGGGCTGGCCCGAAGTACCGGTCGTGGTGCACCTGCACGGTACCGAGCTGAAGTTGATCGAAAGCGTCGCCGATCGGGTGGTGATCGCTGCCCACCTGGGCGAGACGTTGGCCACCATGACCACGGCGGTCGCGGAGCGGGCTGGATCAGGTGACGATCTCGACCGAGCGCAACTCGACATCCTGCACACCACGCGCTGGGCATCGTGGCGACACGGAGAGTTCTGGGCAGCTCGGCTCCTGGCGCAGGCCCGGCTCGCCGACCACCTCATCACGGTCTCACCCCAGAATCGGGGGACCGTCATCGATCTGCTGGGGGTGGCATCGGCCGATGTCACCGCGATCCCGAACGGCGTCGAGGTCGAGCGGTTCACGCCTCGTCAACACACTCCGTCGTCGCGGCGAGCCACCTTCCGGAGAGCCTTGGTGGATGATCCCCAAGGGTGGACCGAGAGCGGACCGCCGGGGAGCCTGAGGTACACCGAAGCCGACCTGGACCGTCTGCTCGGTCCTGACGGTGACGCAACGATCCTGATCTACGTCGGCCGCTTCCTCAACTTCAAGCGGGTACCAGCGTTGGTGCGGGCGTTCGCGGCCGCACGGGAACGGTTCACCCGCCCCGGATCACTGGTGATCTGGGGCGGACACCCTGGCGAGTGGGAGGGCGAACACCCGGTCACCGTCGCCGAGCGGCTGGGATCCAAGGACATCTACTTCACCGGCTGGCGGGGCCATGATGACCTACCGGCAGGCCTGGCGGCGTGCAACGCGCTGGTGGTTCCATCGGTCGACGATCCGTTCCCGCAGGTTCCGCTCGAGGCAATGGCTGTGGGGCTGCCGGTTCTCGCGTGTCGCAGTGGCGGGCTGATTTCAATGGTCAACGTGGATCCGACGCGACCGACCGGATGGTT
>JBBQTN010000316.1:0-5467 GCA_038213195.1 Acidimicrobiales bacterium
ACCGAGCCCGCCAACCCGAAACCCGCACGAACCTCTACACCGACGCGCCCGAACACCACCTCACCCCGCCAGCAAGCACGCGATCTCCCCGAGCAACCGGAACCCCACCTCACCCCCGACCTACTGAAACGTTGGGGTTAACGAAGGCCTCTTCGCTCAGATGCAGGTTGACATAGCGGTCGGCGAGATTCGCGGTCCACTCACAGTGGTCGGTGGCGTTGGTAAGGGGTGTCCACGCGTCGACGAGACGATCCAGCGGCAGATCGACGAGGACTCTGTTGGGATCGGTCAGCAGCTGTCCGTAGCGCTGGATCGCTGTAGCGCAGCGAGTGTCGAGTGGGTGTCGCACGACGATTTGGCAGCCGAGCAGTCCTGGTTCACGCTGCCCGATGGATTCGACGAGTAAGTGGTTCCGCCAGAGTTGGTTCCAGCCGAGGTCGGCAAGTTCTGTGGCGTCTGGGTCGAGCCATGCCGTGCTCTGTCGAGCCACTTCGCGGTAGCGAATGGCGTGTCGATCGCCGCGCCCGTACGTCTTTTGGGAGAATGGTTCGGTGAGCTTGGTTTCGATAGCCGCTAGTGCGGGATACCCCGAGCGAGTCGTGTATCGAACCGCGGCGTCGAATGAGGTTGCGTCGGCGAGGTGCAATTCCTTGGGTGGAGCCCACTCGATGTGAACACTGGCACTCGTGACTCCGCCGGGCAGCAGCGGGTCCAACAATGCGGCTGCGAGATCAGGGTCGTGGTGAAGTGGCCCGAAGATGTTGAAGGCCATCGGCTGCGATGAGAGCAGATTGCGCGTGCACCGGAACTCCTCGACACCCCCTCGCGACGCCATGCGCTCGCGGGTGCACCAATGAATCGCGGGTGTCAGAAAGTTGCGTCCTGCAAGCGCATCAGCTTCGGTGAGGTAGTTGCCGTACGGGTTGCCGCGAGCGTCCGTCCCGTACGGGAGCTCGAGCCGGTCATGACGCCACCACGACTGGTGGAAGCGCACACGTCTCGTCAATGGATCGTCGCCACGGTATTGCGGTCCGTAGTCGATGCTCGACATTCCTGAGCATCGTACTCTCCGGCGGGTGCGAAGGGTCGGGCGTCTGGCTCACGCAACCCGTTGCCGACGTCTGAGCTGGGTGCGCCGCCCACCCCCGACCTGTCGAACAAACCGGGTTTCGCCTTCGGGGCGTCGACGTGCCGGTCGGACGGGCGAACGCAACCGTGCGACGCACGTCGAATGGTCGTACCCTCGCCCCGTGGTGAGACGAGAGGTCGACATCGCCGGACTTGCGGCCACCTACCTTGGGCGGCGGCGTGAAACAGCCCGTTACACCTCGTTCGACAATTGCTCCAACTACTCCAGGACCTCCGCGACGCTGGTCACCTCGACGAGCTCACGCTCCGGCGAACCTGCAGGCATCTTGCCTCCAACTGGTGAGAGAGGCGACACGGTCGTGCTCCGTGAAGCCAAGCTGAGCCGTGGGCCGGGACCAGATCAGCACCAAGCAGCACACGTTCAAGAGCAATCTTGTCGAGAGACTCGGACGCCAACTTGACGTTGCGCTCGTGGAGTGGGGCTGACCGTGCGACCAGACTCCGCCTCGAGGAGCCACGACCGTCATCGGCTGATCGAGGACCGACGGGTTCGACCGACGAGGGCTACGACCCGATCGCCCGGGCCCCCGACATCACAGGCTCGGGCATGCGAGACTCATGGTCCTATCGCTCCCATCACCTCGCAACATCGTCGGCGCCCGCGCACGATCGACGCTTGAAAGCGGGCCTCCGGACAGCAACGCCGTCTCGAGCGCCACCGTCGAGAAACAGCGTCGAACCCGTCCAGCACCGGCTGATGAGCCACAAGAAGCGGCGGCGAACGGCGGCTGGCCGGCGACGACGGTGTCCCGACCGAGGCGGAGTTCGGCCAGGCGATTTCGGTCGTCGCTGTGCGCCGGGGGGGTTCAACTCGGCCCGAGCCGGGACCCTGCGGACACTGAGACGTTGTGTGATCAACTGGTCGGGATGTCTGGCGGATCGCAGCGCGTGGTCCCTGCCGGAGCGGAGGTCTCGGCCGCTATGGAGGCCGGCATGTCGGTTGCTGAGATCGCCCACAAGTTCGGTTGTTCGCCACGGTCGGTGCGCAACGTCGCCTACCGGACTGGGATCGTGATGCCGCGCGCGCGCCGTCGATTGCGCCGCGACACGTTCCTCGCCGACCTGGTCTGGTTGCACGATCAGCTGGTTGGCCAGCGCCGTTCACCGTCGACGATCGCCGCCGATCTCGGTTGCGACGCCGATGACGTTCGAGCCGCGGCGACGCAGGCCGGGGTGGTGTGGAGACCCGATCAGCGGGTGATCTACCAACAGCTGTACGTGGCGGCGGCCTCGTCGGCGCTGGCCGCGAGCAACCGTGGGAGTGGTACTGAGACGCGATCGCCCGCGGGGTTGTCTTAGTCGGAGACCTGGATGCCGAGGCTGATGTTGAACCCTGCACCATGGGTGGCCAGGCCCATCAGCACTGGACCCACCCCTTCCAGCCAATGCGCCATCGCCAAGTCGCCAGTGTCCAACGGGCGTAGCCCGAGGCTCTTGATGAATGCTGAAACGCTGGTCTTGGCGTCCGCGTCGTCACCGGCGATCAACACATCGAGTGCGCCGCCCTGGGCCAGGACGTGGCCGAAGACGGTGTTGAATGCCTTCACGACGTGCGCGCTCGCCGGTACGGCCTTCGCAATTTCCTGCGCACCGGAGGTGCCGGCAGGGGTGACCAAGGTGGTGGCGTCGACGTTGAAGGTGTTCGAGATATCGACAATGATCTTGTCAGCAAGCGCATCCCCGTACTGGGTGAGGACCTGGGCGGCGCCGGCGTGGGGCACGGCGAGGATGACGATGTCGCCGGCCGGGGCTGTTCCGAATGTCCCGGCCGTCGCACCGCCGCCGAGCGTCACGGCCAGATCCTTGGCCTTGGCCGCATCGCGACCAATGACCTCGACGGTGTTGCCACCTTCGACCGCGCGGGTGGCTATGGCGCGGGCCATGCTTCCGAGGCCGATGAAGCTGATGTTGCTCATGGATGGGTGCTCGCTTTCTCTTGTCTGGGAGAGGTTCCGTCTTCGCGGCAGACGAGGTCGTTGCCAACCACTGAGTGTCAGATCTGACTGAATCCGCCGTCGACGACCAGGTTTGCACCGGTAACGAAGCTGGCGTCGGTAGAGGCGAAGAACAGCGCGGCGGTCGCGATCTCCTCGCTGGTCCCGAGCCGGCCCATGGGGATGGCGGAAGTGATCTGCTCGCGAAATTCGAGCCCAACGGTGCTGAAGAGTGCAGTGTCGATCGAGCCGGGGCTGATGACATTCACTCGAATGTTGCGGTCCTTCAGCTCCGCAGCCCAGGTGCGCGCGAGGGAACGAACTGCCGCCTTGCTTGCCGAGTACACCCCGGCACCGGGGATCCCCTTGGTCGCGCTCGTCGAGCCGTTCAGGATGATCGACGCACCGTCGCTCATCAACGGCAGCAGGTACTGAACGGTGAAGACGGTGCCCCGAAAGTTGACACCTACGAGCGCGTCGAACGACTCCGGAGTGATGCTGCCCAGCGGGTCGGATACCGAGCCAAGGCCGGCGCTGGCGAAGAGAACGTCGACCCGTCCGCGAAGGCCCCGAACGGTGTCGGCCAAACGGGCGAGGTCATCCAAATTCCCTGAGTCCGCCTGCACACCCGTCACGTCGTGACCGATGGCGGCGGCCGCCTCGTCCAGTCGGTCCTTGTGCCGTCCGGTGATGAACACGTGAGCGCCTTCGGCCACGAACAACTTGGCCGTTGCGAGCGCCATCCCCGACGACGCTCCGGTGATCACGGCGACTTTGCCTTCCAGCTTCGACATGGTTCAGCCTTTCTGACGGACCCACGGCCGCCCGGTACGGAGGGACCACCAAGCAGGACGCCTCAACCACAAGCGTAGCCGAGCAGATGCATGCGCATGCATCTAAATGTCAAATGTTCGGTTCTGCGACTACGCTGTGGTGTGTGAGGGCTCCCGTGTCGACGCCGCGTCTCGTGTCCCCCGAGCAAGTGCAGAGCTGGTTCGCGCTTCTGTTCACCCACGCCACGATCACCGGGCGGATCCATTCCGTGCTGATGGAACAGCACAAGATCTCCTTCAGCACCGTCGAGATCATGTGCTGGCTCCTGGAGACCGAGCCCGAGTCGGTCCGTACCCTGTCCCGCAAGCTCGTCAGCGTCAGCCCCACCAGAGCATCACGGTTGGTTCAGGAACTCGTCGACGCCGGGCGCCTCCAGCGAGGCGCCGACCAAGGCGACGGGCGAGTGTCGCTCCTGAGCTTCACGACGAGCGGACGGCTTTTCGCCGAGGCGGTCAAGCACACTTTCGAAGCAGCGGTCAAGGAATATTTTGTCGACCCGCTTGATGACGACGACATCGCTGCTCTGATCCGGATATGGGCCAAGCTCGAAAGCGCCGGACGTTCCAACTGACGCACTACGGATCCCTGCCCGGCGGGTCGATCCGCACCGCCAACGCCACGTCGTGGCCTTCATGGAACGCCGCACCGAGACCGGGGTGCGTGTCGAGCGCCGGTCGCGTTGTCCGGGCGTGGGTACGGTTCAGATATGGAGCCGGTGTCGGAGGCCTGGGAGCGCGGCCTCGCAGTCGTTGCGCATCCCGATGACCTCGAGTACGGCGCAGCGAGTGCGATTGCGCGCTGGTCGGAGCAGGGCAAGACAGTGACGTACCTGCTGGTGACCAGCGGCGAGGCTGGGATCCAGGCGCTCGATCCCGCAGAGTGCGGACCACGTCGGGAAGCCGAGGAGCGAGCAGGCGCAGCACTGGTCGGCGTGACCGACGTCGAGTTCTTGCGCTGGCCCGACGGGACGGTCACCGGGGGGATCGAGCTGCGCCGCGCGATCGCCGGGGTCGTACGCAGTCGTCGACCGGAGATGGTGTTGACGATGACGTTCGAGACGGTGTGGGGTGCAGGCGGATCCGTGAACCACGCCGATCACCGCGCCGTCGGGTTGGCGACGATCGACGCAGTGCGCGATGCGGCGAACCGGTGGGTGTTCCCCGAACTCTCCGCAGCGTGGTCGGGAGTTCAAGCCACCTATGCGTTCGGAGCGAGTGAACCAACGCACTTCGTCGACGTGAGCGACACGATGGACGCAGCGGTCCAATCGCTCGGCGCGCACCGTGCGTACCTCGACGGTCTCGGCGGCGACTTCGACGCCGATCAGTTCCTCCGCAGCAACGCTGCCCGCTCGGGAGCCGAGGTCGGTTGCGGGTATGCCGTCACACTCCGCACGTACTGAACCCTCAGCAGGATCCCGGCCTCCGCACACACGCCACGCCTCCCGGCCAAGCGCGCACGCCCTCCTCCAGACGCGCCCCTCCAACCAACTTGACGCGCCTCGGCAACTGTCCGAGAACTAACGCCCCCAAACCCATCCCGGCGGTGTC
>JBBQTN010000317.1:0-5450 GCA_038213195.1 Acidimicrobiales bacterium
TGGGCATCTCCCCGTGCGACGGACGGTGATTATGACGCTTGCTGGTACTGCTGTTCCCAGACGACTGGTGCGACGTAGTCGAGGCTGCTATGAAGCCGGCGGATGTTGTACCAGTTGATCCAACGAAAGATCGCCCGACGGGCCTCGGCACGCGATACGAACATTCTACCGTATAGGCACTCGCGTTTCAAGGATTCCCAGAACGATTCTGCAACAGCATTATCCCAACATATCCCGGTCCTGCCCACCGATGGGCGGATGTGCTGATCTGCACAGAACTCGAGATAGTCGTTCGACGTGTACTGCGTGCCACGATCAGCGTGACCGATCACACCGTCCACGGCACCACCGCGTGCTGCGATCGCCATCCGCAACGCGTCCAGCACGAGCTCGGTGCGCATGTGCTCGGCCATCGAGTACCCGAGCAGCCGGCGCGACCCGAGATCCAGCACCGACGCCAGATACAACCACCCCTCCCCGGTCGGGATGTAGGTGATGTCCTGGCACCAGGCGACATCCGGCGCGCCCGGCGCGAACCCACGGGTGACGAGATCGGGGATCACGTACCCGTCCGCGCCAGGGAACGTCGTGCGCACCCGGCGCCGGCGGAACCGGCCGGCCATCCCGTGCTTGCGCATCAGCCGACGAACACGTTTCACGTTCACGACCATGCCACCACGGCGCAACTCACGGTGCATCCGTGGCACCCCGTAGTTCCCGTCCGATGCGTTGAAGATCTCACCCATCAACTCGACCAGGTCGGCCTCCGCGACCTCGCGCTCGGTCGGCGCGGCCGCCGAACGGGTGCACCAGTCATAGAACCCCGACGTCGACACGTCAACAACTTCGCACGCCTTCGTGACCGGGAACCCGGCAGCCTTCTGGTCGGCGACACACGTGTAGCGGCTCACGGTGTCGACTCCTTCACCCAGAAGGCCAGCGATCGTTTGAGGAGATCGCGCTCCATCCGCAACTGTGCGTTCTCGGCGCGCAGCTCGGCGTTCTCGGCTCGCTCATCAGCGGTCACACCCTGACCGGTGGCGCGTTCCCGGCGGGCCCTCGCGACCCAGTTCCCGAGCGTGCCCTCATTCACTCCGATCGAGCGGGCCACATCCGCGATCGAGCGTTGTTGATCGAGGACCATCGCGATCGCGTCGCGCTGGAACTCAGGCGGGTACTTCGACGGCCGACCCCGCGCCCGCTTCTTGCTGTTCGACATGGACATCCTCCTATACGAGGTGTCCGCCCAACGGGGGGATGCTCAGCCTCGGTGAGGCGCCCGGGTCGCCGTGCGTCGCTGTCGATGCGGGCTGTAGCGCCACTCGTTGACTACCTCGTCGGGGTGGGAGCTGTCCCGGCTTGGGAGCGTCGTGTCCCGAGCACCCCTGCGGGTCTGTTGATCGAGGACTACAAGCGCTATCTGCACGAGGAGCGCGGTCTGTCGGCGTCGACCGTGCGCAACTATGTCGATGTCGCCGGTGCCTTCTTGTTATGCGTGTCGGGCGCAGACGGGATCGACATCAGGGCCTTGAGCGCCGGCGCTGTCACCGAGTTCGTGATGGCCGAGGCCCGGCGGGGCAAGGTCGCCTCGGCGAAGGCGATGACCACCAGGCTGCGCTGTTTCCTCCGGTTTTTGCATGTGGAGGGGTTGACGACGTTCTCGTTGGTCGGGGCGGTGCCCTCGGTGGCGGGCTGGCGTGGGGCGTCGCTTCCCAAGGCGCTGCCGCCGCGGAGGTAACACGTCTGCTGAAGAGTTGCGACCGCCGAACAGTCGTGGGTCGGCGGGACTTTGCCATCTTGATGGTCTTGTCACGTCTCGGGTTGCGGGCCGGGGAGGTCGCCCGGTTGCAGCTCGACGACATCGACTGGAGAGCCGGTGAGCTGCTGGTCCGGGGGAAAGGGAACCGACACGACCGCCTGCCGTTGCCGGTCGACGTCGGCGAGGCGATCGTCGGATGGCTCCTGTCGAGCCGCCCGCAGTGTGCGACGACAGCGGTGTTCGTGCGGGTGCGCGCCCCGCAGCGCGGCTTGTCGGGCGGCGGTGTCTCCGCCGTCGTGTGGCACGCATGCGAACGAGCTGGGATGCCCCGGATGGGCGCCCACCGTCTGCGCCACACCGCCGCGACCGAGATGCTGCGTGGCGGGGGGAGCCTGGTCGAGGTCGGCCAGGTGCTCCGCCATCGCAGCGCGGAGGTCACCTCGATCTACGCCAAGGTCGATCGCAGGGCGCTCGCCGCGGTGGTCCGGCCCTGGCCGGGAGCGTCGCAGTGAACGGTCTCGGTCAACAAAGCAGGGACTACCTGGCAATGCGCCGGGCGTTGGGCTACAAGCTGGTTGGAGAGAGCCAGCTCCTTGCCGGCTTCGTCGCGTTCGCCGAGCACGCCGGGGCCGCCACGATCACGACCGACCTGGCGGTGGCATGGACGAACGAGACGCCAGGCGCCGGCGCGGCATATCGGGCCAGACGGATGCGGGTCGTCCGGTCCTTCGCCCGTCACCTCCACGCCCTCGATCCCCTCACTGAGGTCCCGCCGGCCGACCTGTTCCCGGCCGGGAGGCATCGACCGACGCCCTACATCTACACCGACGCCGAGATCGCCGGGTTGATGACCGCCGCCCGACAGCTCGCCCCAACACTGCGCGCCGCCACCTTCGAGACACTGATCGGGTTGTTGGCGACAACCGGCATGCGGATCGGCGAAGCCATGACCCTCGATCGTGACGACATCGACTGGCCCAACCAGCGGCTCACCGTGCGCGACTCCAAATACGGGAAATCGAGAGAGCTCCTCCTCCATCCGAGCACGATCGACGCGCTCGCCGCCTACGCCACCCGCCGAGACGAGCTCAGCCCGAACCCAGCAGCACACAGCTTCTTCGTGTCGAGTCGAGGCACCCGGCTCACCCACCCGTTGATCTACCCGGCGTTCCGGTCGATGCTCACACAGGTCGGTCTCGATGGCATGTCGACCCCGGGCCGGCCACGCGTGCACGGCTTGCGGCACACGTTCGCGGTCAACACCCTGCTCGACTGGTCCCGCGACGGCGGCGACGTCGCGGTGCGCATGCCGCTGCTGTCGACCTGGCTCGGTCACGCCGGACCGGTCGGCACCTACTGGTATCTATCTGCTGCCCCCGAACTTCTCGCGATCGCCGCCGACCGCCTGGAGACCCACGCCGGAGAACGGCGATGACCGCCATCGCCCCCACCCTGCAAGCATTCTTCACCGAACGGCTCGCCAACCAGAAGCGTGCCAGCGCACACACCGTCAGCGCCTACCGAGACACGTTCCGGCTGCTGCTCGGCTTCGCCCAGGACCGAACCGGGACAACACCCTCACGCCTCGACTTCGACGATGTCGACGCGTTCCTGGTTGGGGCGATCCTCGACCACCTCGAGCACGAACGGCACAACAGCGTCCGGACCCGCAACGCCAGGCTGGCCGCCATCCACTCGATGTTCCGCTTCGCTGCGCTCGCCCACCCCGAACACGCCGCGCTCATCCAACGTGTCTTGGCCATCCCGACCAAACGCTTCGATCGGACCGACGTGTCATTTCTCGATCGCGACGAAATCGAAGCCCTCCTCGCCGCGCCCGACCGCACCCGATGGATCGGCCGCCGTGACCACGCCCTACTGGTCACCGCCGTTCAGACCGGCCTGCGCGTCTCCGAGCTCGTCGGACTGTGCTGCGCAGACATCAACCTCGACCGAGGCGCCCACGTCCAATGCACGGGAAAGGGACGAAAGCAGCGCGCCACACCGCTCACTGCCCACACCATCGCGGTCCTGCGCGTCTGGCTGCAAGAACACCGCCACCGACCCGAGCAACCACTGTTCCCGACCAGCCGAGGAACGCCGCTCAGCACCGACGCTGTCGCCCTCCTCGTTGCCAAGCACGCCGCCACCGCCGCCCGGTCCTGCCCGACCTTGAAGAACAAGACCGTCACCCCCCACGTACTACGCCACTCAACCGCGATGAACCTCCTACGCGCCGGGGTTGACACCACCGTCATCTCAATGTGGCTCGGCCATGAATCTGTCGAAACAACCCAGGCCTACGTCCACGCCGACCTCACCATCAAAGAACGAGCACTCGACCGGACCACCCCACCCGGCACCAGCCCAGGCCGATATCGCCCCCCAGACGCCCTCCTCGCCTTCCTCGAAGCCCTCTGATTATGCCGAGCTTCCCGACCCCAACACCACCAACCGCAAGACGTCCAACACGATCCTCGGCATAATCCGGTCCTCGGCATAAGCGGACGACTTCGTCATCATGGTGTCCGGCACCCGCGACGATGCCGAGCAACTACGCGACGAGATCACATCGGTGCTCGCCCCGATCGGCCAGCGCCTTTCGGAAGCGAAGACGAAGATCTGCCACATCGACGAAGGGTTCGACTTCCTCGGGTTCCGCATCCAGCGGCAACACCGCAGGGGCACGAACACACGGCACGTCTACACGTACCCGTCCAAGAAGGCGCTCGCGTCGATCCTGGACAAGGTGCGCACGCTGACACGCCGGAGTTGGCATCGAGACCTTGTCACCCTGCTGAACCGGCTCAACCCGGTCCTGCGGGGATGGTGCAACTACTTTCGACATGGAGCATCCAAACGGGCCTTCGGATACGTCGACAGCTTTGCTTGGCGGCGCATCATCACCTGGCTACGCAAACGACACTTCAAGCTGAACTGGGCAACGATCCGCCGGCGACACCTCCCCACGTGGGAGATCACCGCCGACGGCGTCACGATGTTCCGACCGAGAGCGGTCCCGGTCACCCGCTACCGCACCCGGTTCAACATCCCCACACCATGGACACCAACACCAAGATCAACCGCCACATCGACATGAACACGTGGAGAGCCGGATGCGATCAAAGTCGCACGTCCGGTTCGGAGGGCGGGCCGCAGAAACCCACCAGCCGAAAGGCTGACACGGGCGCTGCGGCTCGACCCCTACATCATCGGCACCGAACGATCCGCCATCGGCACCGTCGTCGAGCGCACGACACGCTTCACGATGCTCGTGCACCTACCGCGCGTCGGCGGCTGGGGCGATCAGCCACCGGTCAAGAACGGTCCCGCGCTCGGCGGCTACGGCGCCGAATCGATGCGCAACGCGCTCATCGACAGTTTTGCGTCGATGCCCGACAACTGTGCCGATCGCTCACCTGGGACCGGGGCAAGGAACTCTCGGCCCACGCTGCGTTCACGGTCGAGACCGGCATCGCGGTCTACTTCGCTGACCCGCACAGCCCTTGGCAGCACGGCACCAACGAGAACACCAATGGGATGTTGCGCCAATACTTCCCGAAGGGCACCGACCTCGCCCGCTGGAACCGCCACGAGCTCGACGCGGTCGCCGTCGCCGTCAATTCACGCCCACGGAAGATCCTCGGCTGGAGAACCCCCGCCGAAGCCCTCGACGATCATCTACGCTCCG
>JBBQTN010000318.1:0-5444 GCA_038213195.1 Acidimicrobiales bacterium
GAGCGATGAATACTCGCTGGGTCACCAGCGCCGGCGTCGTCGATGTGCTCGTCAGCGCCCAGGGACCGAATGGGACGACGATCAACTGGCGAACGATCGACCCCACCGCTCAGACCATCGACGTCGACGGACACCCCCTACGGATCGCAGCTCTCGAAGACTTGCTGGTGATGAAGCTGTCCGTCGGTCGAGAACGCGACATCGAGGTCGCCGAGCAACTCGCGCCCGGCTCAACACGAGCATTTGCCGAGCGGTTCGGGGGCCCAACCCACAAGGCAACACCGCCGCCCTCCGCAACCAGACACGGCCAGAACCACGACCAATAGCCGGCGATCAAGGACGCGGTCGCCGACCGGTGGATCGGGATATTCGGACGCACCTCGTCCGCCCTCAGCGGCACGATGAGGAGCGTGGCGTTCGCTTCGTACCCTCTGCCGCCCACCGACCCGGTGGTGACCGCAGCGTCCGAACAGCTGAACCCGCTACTCGAGAGGATGGGCTTCCTAGCGGGACAACCTGGCACCGGCGATGGACGTGCGCAGATTATCTATTGCCGGGGCTTCGACGCCAGCCCCGACGACGGCTGCATCGACCTTGTCATCGATCCGAGCTCGCAGACAAGTGGCACGTCACCGACGTGCGCTACTGGGGCTTCCCGTCCGAGCGCTGGCATCTGTCGTTCGACCGAAACGCGGACCTCGCTGATCAGCTGGCCGGCCTTGAACGAACCCTGCCTGAACAACTGCGGGATTAGCCCGGGTTAACGGTGCTTTGCGGAAGTTGATGGGTGTTGGTTCAGGTCCAGGCGGTGGGGTCGTTGAGGTAGAGGCCGCAGGCGCAGTCGAGTGCTTGTTCGGGGGTGCCGGTGGGTCGGCCGTTGGGGAGGATCGAGTTCTCGTAGGCGTCGTGGCTGGCGAGGTAGATCGCGAATCCCCACAGCTCGGCGTTCTGCTTGTAGGTCAGCCGACACAACGGCATCGGGTCACCGGTGAAGTCGGTGCTGGTGAGATAGACGAAGTCACCGCGGAACCGGACGCTCAGCTGGTTGAGGTTTGGCCAGCGTTGCTGGCGGCGGGTGTCGAGGCGGCGGGTGAGTAGTCGGCGGGTGTTGTCGGGGATCGCCATCCCGGCGATGGTATGCGGAGCGCTCAGGCGGCCGGTCGGTGCGCGTCGAGACGACGGCAGAGCTTGTCGAGGTCGTCACGCCCGAAGGCCCAGTCGAACGGCACGGCCCGCTGGTTGTAGCGGACCTCGAACGCGCCGAGCCGTTCGCTGATCTGATCGGGGGTGGTGAAGTCGTTGGGTTTGACGACTTTGCGTTGCACGATCGAGAAGTAGATCTCGCATTGGTCCAGCCAGGATGCGTGAACCTGGAGATGGATCAGACGCAGCGTCGGCCACACTGTTTCGAGCCGCCGAATCGAAGCCTGCCCGCGGTGGCTGGAACCGTTGTCAACGATCCAGAACACCCGTTTCGCCGAGGCGTACGGCCCTGCGGTCATCACCTGCTCCACCAGCCGCCCGAACGGCACGATCCCCGTTGTTGGCTCGCAACGCCCGATCACATGCGCTCCGTGAACGTCGTACGCGGCGAGGTAGGCGAGCGCACCACCGCGCTCGTACTCATGCTCAACGCGCATCATCCTCGCCCGACCGGGCGGCAGCGTCGGATGGCAACGACAGCGGCACTGGCCACTGGTCTTCTCATCAGCGCAGATCACATACTCGTCACCGGTGAGCGGCTTGCCGTCGAAGACACGGGTATAGAGATCCAACGCAACCGCGGCCTTGGCGGCGAACGCCGGATCACGCGGGAAGATCCACGACCTGTGCAACCACGGTCGGATCGCGTCACCATCCAGCACCCGCCACACCGTCGACGACGAGATCGCCCGACCACCTTGCGGGCGACGAGCTCCTCGGCGAGTTCGCTGCTCGACCATCGTGACAGCGGCACCCCTGACGTCGCGGGAAGTTCGCAGGCCAGTTCCTTGATCTCAGCGACCACCAGAGGGGGAAAACGTTCGGGGTCGACCCGCACGACGACGATCCGACAACCCGTCGATGCCCTCCTCGAAGAACCGTTTCCGCCACTTCGACACCGTGTTCACGTCAACCCCCACACGCCCGGCGATCTAAACGTTCTCCAGCCCATCAGCAGCAGCAAGCACGATCCGAGCGCGTTGCACATCTCGCACCGACGCCGTCAACCGCCCAGACGTCGACTCCAGACGCGCCCGATCAACAGAGTTCAACACGATCACGTACGGGCTGTGCCGGGACACGCAGCCTCCTCACGGCGACACGTCCAGCCAGCACGCTGCTCCCTCCGCGACACCAAGTTACACCCATGTAACTCCGCGGACGACCACTTAGCTTACTTGCCCCGGAAATAGTGGGTGCTGCGGCGGGCCTTTGGGCGGAGCTGTCGTCTCAGGGTGCGGTCGGGCCGATTTCTGCCTGGAGCGGGTGTGTGGCGTCCATGTCGGGCCGCGGTGAATACAAGATGCGTTTGTCGGATGTCGTGTTCAGCGGTTTCGGGTCGTTCATTGTCGGAGGTTGTTGATCTTTACGAGGTTGTGGGCGAACACGCCGTGCGCGCACCAGGTTCGGGCACCGTTGTGGCCGCGTAGCCGGGTGCGTCGCCACGCCCAGTCGCGCTTGAGGTGGGAGATCCGACCTTCGCACCCGGTGCGCCACTTGACCGCGGTGACGAACGCGTCGGCGTGTTCGATCACCGCACGCGCCTGGGATGGCTTGCCGGTGCGCGGGATCACGACCGTAGCGACACCGGCGTTGTGCAGGTCCGCTTCGATGGTCGTGTCCCAGTACCCGCGGTCCGCGGTGACCAACGTCGGGGCGGTCCCGAACAGTGTGTCGACACGGTCGATCGATGGTCGGAGCAGTCCGTGGTCGGACGGGTTGCCGATGTGCACACTGTGATCGATCACGATCCCGTCGACGTTGTCGACCACTTGGGCCTTGTAGCCGAACTCCACCGGCTTGCCGAGACGTCCCTTGCGGATCGGTCGGGCGTCGGGTTCGTGCAACGACACCAGCCGTGTCGCCCCGTCAGGCTGATCACCGTTGACCCGGCAACGGGCCTGATCGATGACCCGCCGCGTGCGCTCGACCAGCACGGCGAGTTCGTCGAGCATGCGCCGGACCCGCCGCTTGCGAGCCTTGTAGGACAAGGCAACTATCGCTTCGAGCAGCGATGCCTCGGGGAGGTCGGCGAGCAGTCCGGTGATCGCCAACACCTCGCCCTTGGCTTCGTCGGTGCGCCGGCGCAGCCACGCCCCGATCGAATGCTGATGCGCCCTGGCCTCGGCACCGCGATCGATGAACTCGATCTTCACCCCAACCGCACGCAGCCGGCGCAGCCGTGACCCGATCCGACACGTCGCCGCGGTCAACAACCCCGAGTCGGTCGGGTACTTGACGTCGGCCTCGACGACGGTCGTGTCGACACGCACCTGATCCAAGGTGACGAGACCGTGCTGGTGGGCGGCGTGCAACAACTCGACGTTCAACGCCTCGATCAACTCTGAGCCGCACCGGCGGGTGAGCTTGCGGATCGTCGACTCATCCGGGACCGTCGTCTCGAGACCTATCCGACAGAACCGGCGCCACGACAACGAGTCGCCGACCTGCACACACAGACGCTCGAGCCGAGGTCGAACCGGTACTACAAGAACATCAACCGCAAGTACGTCTCGATCGGGATCGACGGGCGACCTCCGACCGGATCGAAGAACGACCGGAACGGCCTGAAATAGCGTTCGTCGTCCAACAACACATCGATCTCGGCGAGCTCACCAGAGAGGACCCGCATCCCCGCCGGCAACAGCAACTCCAACAACGACCCCTGCGGACCTACAGTTCTCAACACGGTGGCCTCCGCCCTTGTACCAGAAGGGATGGAGGCCACCGTACCCAACCCACACACCCAGATCAGGGACCAACACACCAGCTCAGCGACCTTTTCCGGGGCAAGTGTGCGTCCAGCAGCCTGGGCGCCATGAACAACAGGAGGTTGTCATGACGTAACCGGGCGTGAAGTTCAGGGCAGCCAGCCGGTGTGAGTCCGGTCCGGGGAGACGCCAGGGTCCCTGGTAGCGCGGCTCCCGGCGTTGATTGAGAGGTCAGCGTCGAAGCGGAGCAACGACACCTCGTTGAGGGGGTGGCAACTGGCCGGTCCGCAGCATGAAGCGAAGTCTGCGGCGTCGTTATGGAAACCCGTGCAAACGGGACAAGGGGGAGCCGAGCCGGCACTTTAACGGCGAAGGCCATGGACGGTATCTGAGATCCTGGAGCGGATGCTGAAGAACCCCCCGGCGTATGGGACGTGGAACGGTCAGAAGGTTGTCCTGGGAACTGGAGAGAGCCTCCTCGACCCCACCTTGTGGGTGGGAAGCGATGTCGGTCTATAACCGGGTGAACCTCGGGAAGTGGCCGGCGGTCGAGAGGCAGTCGGAGGGGGTCGTAGTGTGTGTCCTGATCAAGCTGTGATGGGCTTGCCGGTGAGAGTCCGGTCGGGGTAGTGGTCAAGCAGCCCCGTAGCTGGTGGCCGGCGGTCGGGGAGACCCGGGCGTCGAAGCGTCACGACAAAGGCGCCGTGGGCGTCGAGCAAGCGACCGGTCCGCAGCATCAAGCGAATCCTGCCGCGTCGTTACCCCTCCCCGGCGTGTTCGGGAGAAAGCGGGAGCCGAGCCCGGACTACGAGGGCGAAGGCCATGGAAGGCGTGAAGACCTTGGAGTTGCAGCGCTGAGGAACCCGCCGGCGTATGGGGAACGGAACGGTCGCACAGTCTGTCACGGAACAGGAGAGATCCGTCTCGGCCCGGAAACACGATGGCCATCGGGGTGCCGCTCGATGGTGCCCGGAGTTGGCGCCACCTATAAGCCGAAGGGTGAAGTGGTGGCGTGTCGAGCGGAAGTCGGAGGAGGCTGTAGTAGTGCTGACGGCAGGGACAACACAACCCTGTCCGAGCGAAGAGCCTCCAGCCGGGTGTGCGCGAGCGTGTCGACGAGACCGCGGGGATTGCCGATTCGGCTAGTCACCTCGCCCACCACGTTGTTGTGGTGGAAGTGGTCATCGTCGCCATGGTGGCGCTGGGTCGGGCGTCAACGCTCGTGGCGGAGCGGAATACGCGCGGTCGACTGCCCGGGGGAAAGCCGGATGAGGGAGAACTTCATGTCCGGTTTGGGAAGAGGGCGCTGGAAACGGGAGTCTCGTCGAGGCATCAGCGGTTCTCGGGCCGGTGGCTGCGAAATGCCACCATGATGGCCTGGTCGGGAACCACCTCGAACGGAGACCGTTACCGCGCCAGCGCCCTACTTCACAGTGCTGACGGCAGGGACAACACAACCCTGTCCGAGCGAAGAGCCTCCAGCCGGGTGTGCGCGAGCGTGTCGACGAGACCGCGGGGATTGCCGATTCG
>JBBQTN010000319.1:0-5433 GCA_038213195.1 Acidimicrobiales bacterium
CATATGTCAATGAACACGAGTCGAACTGCTGTCGCCACGCCGCGGATGCCGCGTGCCGAACGGCGCCAGCAGATCGCCCGCGCGGCCGCGACGGTGTTCATGCACGGCGGGTTCGATGGCACGTCGATGGACGACGTCGCCCGAGCCGCGGGGGTCACACGGCTGATCGTGTACCGGATCTTCGAGTCGAAGCACGAGCTGTACACCGCCGTCCTCGCCCAGGTCGCCGACGACCTGCGCGACGCGTTCAGGCTGCTGTGGCGCCACGCCGCCCACGAGCCAGAGTTCGCCGGCTGGGCCACCGGCTTCCGCACCATCGTCTACGGCTTCACGGAGGGCCTGCTCGCCGAGCACGTCGGCGACCCGCTGTTGCGCCATTGGGCGGCACGGTCGATCGTCGGATACCTCTACGAAGGCGTGTGCCTGTGGCTCGACGAGGGCGTTCCGCCTCGCGACGCCGAGGTCGCAGGCGCTCTGGGTGACGGCATCCGCGCGATGGTCGCCACGTGGGACATGCCGTCGGCGTGAGCCACGGAGGCCAGCGTCGGCCTCGGCGTCAGCGGGTCGGCACGAGCCCGCGGCGGCGGAGGATGGCGCGGTCGAGCTGGGTGAACACCAGCGAGTCGATCAGGACGCCGAGCAGCAGGATCACCAGCATCATCGCCATCATCGAGGGATAGTCGTTGAACTGCCGGTCGAAGTCGAGGCGGCTGCCGATCGACGGCTTGTTGGCGATGATCACGAGCAGCTCGCCGGCGAGCAGGCTGCGCCACGCGAACGCCCATCCCTGGCGCAGGCCGCTGATGAACGAGGGGAGCGCGCCCGGGAGCACGACGTAACGGATCTGCGCGACGCGACCCGCTCCCAGCACACGTCCGGCGCGGGTCAGCAACGGCGGGATGTTGTCGACGCCGGTGAGCAACCCGTTGGCGATCGACGGGGCCGCGCCGAGCACGATCACGAAGAAGATCGCGGCCTCGCTCTGCTTGAACAGCACCAGCGCGAGCGGGAACCAGGCCACCGACGGCATCGTCTGCAGGCCGGTGATCAAGGACCCGAACGCGACGCGGGCGAGGCGGAACGTCGACACCAGCAGGCCGATGCAGCAGCCGACGAGCACGGCGATGGCGAAGCCGGTGACGGCGCGCCGCATCGTGGTCCCAACGGCGTCCCAGAGCACGCCGGACCGGCTCATGTCCCACAGCGCGGGGAAGACCTTGTTCGGACCGGGGAGGATGTACTCGGGCTTCCAGTGGGTCCACACCACGACCTGCCAGCCCAACAGGGCCAGGCCGATCGCCGCCGCCTTCGGCCACAGCGCCGACCAGAACCGGTGGACGCCGGAGCCGTCCTCGCCCGGCTCGTTCTCCAACGCGTCGAGACCGGCGATCTCCTCGGCGAGCTGTTGGTTGGCGTCGGCCAGGATCTGATCGGCGTCGAGACTGGTGTCAGCGGCCATGCAACGCGACCTCCTGGCGCAGCCGCTGGGTGATCTCGGTGGCCAGGTTGCCGACGCCCGCCTCCTCGATCCGCCGTGGCCTGTCGAGAGACACGGGGAACTCAGCGGCGACGCGGCCCGGGCGGCTCGACAGCAGCACGACCCGATCACCGAGACGCGCCGCTTCGCGCACGTTGTGGGTGACGAACACCACGGTCGAGCCGGTCTGCTTCCAGATCCGCTCGAGCTCGTCGTGGAGGACGTCGCGGGTCATCGCATCGAGCGCGCCGAACGGCTCGTCCATCAGCAGCACGTCGGCGTCCTGGGCGAGGGCACGGGCGAGCGCGACTCGTTGGCGCATCCCGCCGGACAGCTCGTGCGGTCGCCGCTTCGCAAACTCGCTGAGGTGCACGAGATCGAGCAGTTCGCCGACCCGAGCCCTGCGGTCGGGCACGCGGACCTTGCCGAGCTTCAGCGCCAGCTCGACGTTCTTCTCGACGCTCAGCCACGGGAACAGCGCGGCCTCCTGGAACATCAGCGCAGTGCGCCCGATCACCTCGACGGCGCCCGCAGACGGCTTGTCCAATCCGGCGAGCAGGTTCAGCAACGTGCTCTTGCCACAGCCCGACGCGCCGACGATGCACAGGAACTCGCCTCGCGCCACGGACAGGTCGATGCGATCCAGCGCGGCGACAGAGCTGCGCCCCGACCGGAAGATCTTGGACACAGCGGAGACATTGACGGCGTCGGGGCGCAATGCAACCGAGGTCGCCGCTGTCGCCGCTGTCGCGGTGTCACGGGTGCTGATCGACATCAGAGTCCCTTCACTTCGGCGAGGCCTTTGTCCTTCAACAGACCGTTGAGGATGTCGAGCGAGTAGATGCCATCCAGGTCGACCTTGTCGAGCAGCCCCACGGCGGTTGCTGCGTCGGCCGAGGTCTTCAAGGACGAGGCGATCGGGTCGTAGGTGAACTCGAGGTTCTTCCACGACGCCGCCACCACCGTGTCGGCCAACGGCTTCTGGGTGATCGCGTTGATCTGTGCGTTGGCTGCCTTTTGGGCCTCGGCAACGTTCGCCTTCAGGTAGTCGAGGGTGTCCAGCTCGCCCTGGATCAAGCCCTTGATCACGTCGGGGTGGTTGTCGAGGAACTTCTTGGCGACGATCAGGTGGGTGGTCACGAACTGGCCGTTCGGCCACAACGTCCGCTCGTCGACGAGCACCTTGGCACCGCCGTCCTGCATCAACCGGGTGGCCCACGGCTCGGGCAGCCAGCCACCGGCGATGTGGCCTGACTTGAACGCGTCGAGCGTCAGTCCGTTGTCCTGTGGCACGATCGAGACGTCTCCGCCGCCGTTGGTGTCGGCGCTCAGCCCCTGTTGCTTCAGCCACGAGCGCAGCGCAACGTCCTGCGTGCCGCCGAGTTGCGGGCTGGCCAGCTTCTTGCCCTTCAGGTCGGCGGCGCTGTTGATCGACGGACTGACGACCAGGAACGCGCCGCCCGACGTGGAACCGGCGACGATCCGCAGCGCCGCGCCGCCGGACTTGACGAACGCGTTGATCGCCGGGTTCGGCCCGAGGTACGTTGCGTCGATCGCGTCGGCGAACAGGGCCTCCGTTGCCGCAGGACCTGCGTTGTAGCTCGACGTCTTCAGCGTGACGTTCGCCCCGAGCGCCTTCGCGAAGAGGCCCTGCTGCACGCCGACGAGCGCCGGGGCATCGGTGATGTTCGGGAAGAACCCCAGCCGCAGCGTGACCTTTTCGCCGCCGCCGCCGCTGCTGCCGGCAGCGGTGCCGGCCGCCGCGGTGGTCGGCGCGGCGGCGGTGGCGGATGGGGTGCTGGTGGTGCCCGGGGCGCCTGCCGCTGCGGTGCTCGACGCGCCAGTTGCGGCAGTCGTCGATCCTGTGCTCGTCGCTGCCCCGCTGGCCGGCGCAGCGGTGCTCGACGGCGAGTCGTCGGAGCCGCAAGCGGCGAGCACGGCGGGGACGGTCGCCATGCTCAGCAGGAACGTACGACGGGACCACATCTCGGGACAGCCTCCGGGAGCCGGGTAGAAGATAATTCCGATCTGTTCTATCAACAATATCGTCTTTCGGTCAACCCTCCTGTGCGCGAACCGCTCCGTGCCAACCGTGCGCCGTCCTCCGACCCGCACATCCGTGCGGTGAGCAGGTCCTCAGCGTTCAGAGTCACCGCTCACATCGTCACGGCCCCGTGCCGGAGGGGGATCAACCGGTCGCGGCCAGAACCCCGGCGTACCATGCTGGGGGCGACCAGAACAAACGACGGGCTCGGCGGCCTGCGGCCCCGGCTCAGTCGCCCGAGTGGTCCGCCACCGAACGCCGAGCAGCCCGGCCTGGTCGGGCTGACAGACCCTGTCAGGGGTGGCCGGCGGCGGCCTGGAGAGTGTCGACGATGCGGTCGATCTGCTCGTCGGTGATCACCAGCGGCGGACAGAACGTCAGCGAATCGGTGTTGATCGCCCGGGTGATCACGCCAGCCGCGAGCATCCGGTCGCGCACTTCGACCGCGTTCTGGTCCGGCCGCAGCCCAGCGGCCCACATCGCGCCCTCGCCCCTGGCGTGGTCGATCACCCCGTCGGCGGCCAGCGCCTGGAGGCCGGCGGCGAGTCGTGCACCGACGTGGTCCGCCCTGGCGACCAGCTCCTCGTCGCGGATGATCTGCAGGTTGCGGATGCCGGCCGCACACGCCGCGGCGTGGCCGGAGTAGGTGAAGCCGTGGCGCAGGAAGAAGTCGCTGTCGGCCTCGAGCGCATCGCGCGGTGCGGCACCGACGAACACCCCGCCGAGCGGCTGGTACCCGGACGTGACCGCCTTCGCGAACGTCACGAAGTCCGGACGCACGCCGAAGTGGTGGGCGGCGAACCACGACCCGAGCCGCCCGAAACCGGTGATCACCTCGTCGAACACCAGGTACGCGCCGTGCTGGTCGCACAGCTTGCGCAGTCCGGCGAGGTAGCCCTCCGCCGGCGGGTAGATCCCGCCGGCGCCCTGCACCGGCTCCGTCACGACGGCCGCCACCTCGTTGCTGCGCTCGTGCATCAGCAGCGCCAGCGCCTCGATATCGTCTGCCGGCACCTGCACGACGTCCTCGACGAACGGGCCGAAGTTCTCCCGGTTCGGGGCGATGCCCTGAGCGCTGGTGCCCCCATAGGCGACGCCGTGGTAGCCGCGGGTGCGCGAGATGATCAGCTTGCGCTGCGGCTGGCCGGCCTGGACGTGGGCGATGCGGACGAGCTTCATCACCGAGTCGACGGCCTCGCTGCCCGAGCTGCACAAGAACACCCGCGCGTCGGGCATCGGCGCGATCCCCACCAGCTCGGAGGCGAGCTGATCTGCGGGTTCGTTGGTGAACGGGTCGAAGCACGAGTAGGCGGCCAGCAGGCGCAGCTGCGCGGCGACCGCGTCGGCGATCTCGCCGCGGCCGTGGCCGACGGCGCAGTACCAGAGGCTGGCCATCCCGTCGACGAGCTCGTGTCCGTCGGCGTCCCACACCAGCGCTCCCTCGCCGCGCACGATGCGCACGAACGACGTGCGAGTGGGCTTGGCGTAGGGGTGCAGGAAGTCGGTGGTCACCCCGGGGGACGGTAGTGGTGCCGACGGCGGCGCGTACACTCGTCGGCCGAGGAGGTGGAGTGGGGCAACCGCAGATGAGGACGGGCACGGCATCCAACTCCTCGACGGCGGCCCAGCTCGGCCAGCTCGCGTCCGCGCGGTTGAAGCGGATGTTCGACAACCGCGGATCCTCGCCGTTCCGGCTGCGCGTCGTGCTCCTGGTGACGGTCGTGGCCGCGCTCGCGTTCGCACTGCTCGGCGCGTACGGGGTGAACAGGCGCACGTCGTCGATCCAGGCCGCGCGGCACGCGGCGAGTGAGCTGATCGCGTTGCAGACCATCGGCGTCTCCGTGGTCCAAGCCGTCTCCGTGGCCAGCCAGTCGTACCTCGTCGGCGGTCAGGAGGATCCGGTCAAGCGCAC
>JBBQTN010000320.1:0-5416 GCA_038213195.1 Acidimicrobiales bacterium
CTTCCCCGAAGGCACGAGGTCGCGTGACGGCAACCTCCACCGCGGCTACACCGGCGCGGCACGCCTGGCGCTCGAGCACCGCTGCCCGATCCTGCCGGTCGGGATCACCGGCACACGTGAGATCCTGCCACCCGGCGCGCGTCTGCCCCGCCCGCGCCGGAGCTGTTCGATCTCGATCGGTGCGCCGATCCCGATCGATCCCGACGACGACAGCCGGATCGGGGCGCGCACCTTGACCGAGCGCACGATGCACAGCATCTCGGAACTCTCCGGACAGACCTACATCCCCAAGTACACGCAACGGACACCACCGACCCGACCGACGACCCACCGACCGCCACCGCTTCGAGATCGAATCGGCTCGTGGGCGCCGCGGGGCAGACGAGCAGTGGCGCCCTTGCGTTTCGCAACAGCCGGCCACTCGCCACTCTTGCCCGCGAGATCATCGAACCCAGCGCGCGCTTCGATCGTTTCCCCGAATCAGGAGAGGTGACAGACCGCCGCCACGAGGATCAGCGGTGGATCCCAGCAGGCGTGATCTTGGTTGTCGGGCACACGTCGCGGTGCTTCATCGGTACCACGTTGCTCACGGCACGCTCAACAACTGGCCGCGACTGGGACACGTCGTGCCCGCTCGTGTCCTCCAGCCACATCGCCGCGTCGACCTCCAGCTCCGCGTGGGCTGCGAGTGGGCGAGCGGTGTCGTCGTCGGGATAGGCGAGCACCGTGACGGCCGAGAAGACGCCGAGCAGCTCGCCGGCCGCAGTGACCGTCACGTGCGCTTCGCCACCCGACTCGTCGCCTGAGGAGAGGGCTGCCTTGCTGTATCGCGGGTCATCCGCAGGCAGCCAGGTCAGGCTCAGCGACACGGCGTTCGCCAACAACTCGGTCTGGATCAGCTCGCGGCCGTCGTCAGGATGGACGACGACGATCCGCTCCGTGCGGACCTCTCGCGCCAGGTCCGACCGAATCTCGTCCAGGGCTGCGGCCAGTGCGACGACCTCGGCGTGCAAGCGTGCGATTCGCTCGTTCACGGATGTCGCCTCGTGGCTGACGGCCTTGTTCATATCGGATCCCCTCACATCGGGGGCGGGACCCCGGACGGTCCACGCCGGCACCACAGAGCGCGCGGTGATCCTGCCAGGTGGATGTCGATCGCACTCACTCTGGGACGTCGTTCGACGACTCTCCGGCGGAAAGCACCCGATCGCGGCTTCCCGGCGTCTCGCGGCGACGTAGGCTGCAACGCAGAGACTATTCAGAGGTGGGCGCGGTGACGGTTGACGGTGTGCGCGACCGAGTTCGGAGTATCCATCCGGGTGTCGCCTGGTTCGTGCTCTCAGCGCTCAGGCTTTGACGTGCCGGACGCCTCCGACCCGACCGTTCTCGTGCCGCCGGCCGCGGCGCTCGCCGGTCTGGCCGCGGTGATGGTGGCGGCCCTCCGCAGCACCGCTGAACGGGACGCGGCCAACTCGACGCTGTTGGACCGTGTCCAGCGCGTCCGTCGTCTGATCGTCGATGCGCTGCGCGCCGCCGACGACGCGATGGTCGACGCGGCGCCCGGTCGAGCAGACGTCCCATCGACGGCCACGACCCGCGACACGTAGGTCATCAGCCCCGGCGGTCACGGCGTCCACCGTCATGCAGTGCGCACCGCCCCGCATTCCATCGCTGCCGTCACGCCCAGCGCGACGAACGGCAGCAACATCAGGCCGAACAGCACCACGAGGATGACCACGACCTTGCGATCGGCACACGGTCTCCTTGACTCGAGGCGAGCATTTGGACCCGATGGTCGAGGGCGACACCCGTCCCCAGCGTGGAGACCGACCGGCCGGGCAAAGAACATCGTCCAACCGACGAACACGTCGGGCGCTGTCGGTCGTGACCTTGTGTCAGCCTGTCGTCGAGCCGCATTCGGCGAGGGCCCGCTTCTGCTTCGCCGCGGCACCTGCTGGATCGGTGTCGGCGGGGTTGGCGATGTCGGTCATGTGGGTCTCGAGTTGGTCGATCAGGTACGACCCGTCGGGTTGTGGGACAGCGCTGAACGCGACGCGATCGCCGATGGCGAGCTCTGGCCGGGTCGATGACGTCTGCCCGGCGTCGCGGTAGGTGGTGCTGACGGAGACGGTCGCCGTGACGTCGGTAGCAACGATCGACGCCTGCTCGACGGAGACGGAGATCGTGGAACCGTTGACGGCGGTGATCGTTCCGGTGACCTTGATCCAGCCGTCAAACGTCGGGTTGGTCACGTCAGACCCACGGGGTGGCGCGGACGGTTTCGTTGCGTCCTCGGGTGTCTGAACGGCATCCGGCATGTGGGCCTCGAGGTGGTCGATCACGTACGACCCGTCGGGTTGCACGACAGCGCTGAACGCGATCGGGTCGCCGATGCCGAGTTGTGGCCGGCCCGATGATGGCTGCCCGGCGTCGCCGTAGGTCGTGTCGGCGGCGAACGTCGCCGTGACGTCGCTGATCTCGATCGACGCCTGCTCGACGGAAACGGAGATCCTCTCGCCGTCGATCGCAGTGATCGTGCCGGCGGCCTTCATCCGGCCCTGGTTGTCCAGGAGTGTCGATGTCGCGTCTCCGGGCCCCGTTGTTGCCTTGGCAACGGCGCACGGGTCGGGGGACGTCACCGGGACGGTGTCGGGGACGCCGGCAGTTGGTGCGCTGTCACCGGGCGGCACCGTCGGAGACGCCGCCGGCAGGGTTTGCGGCTGCCTCGTCGCGCCGTTGACGACGACGAACCCGACGCCCGCTGCCGACGCGAGCCCGAGCGTTGCCCGCGTCGCAACCCGGCGTCGGCGTCGGCGGCGGACGATGCGTTGCACCGCCGCGACGCGTCCTGGATTGTCGGGCATCGTGGCCGCCAGACGGCCGAGGACGTCGCGGGCGAATTCATTGCTTTCGAGGTCGTTCACGTGGTGCTCCATGTTCATCGGTCGTGTTCTGTTCCGAGCAAGCTGCGCAAGCGCGCCAGCCCCTTTGCGGTCTGGCTCTTCACCGTGCCAACACTGCACCCGAGGATCTCAGCGGTCTCCGCCTCGCTCAGGTCGTCGTAGTAGCGCAGCACCAGCGCCGCCCGCTGCCGCGGCGGCACCTGTGCCAACGCGGCACGCAAGCCCTCGTCGACAAGGGCTCCACCAGGATCGGATGCCAGCCGTTCGGGCAGCGTCGCCGTCGGCACCTCACTGCGCCAGCGGCGCCGCCGCCACGAGATCGCGGTGTGCAACATCACCGTGCGCACGTAGGCGGTCGGATCACCCTGGCTCGCGATACGAGTCCAACGATCGGCCACCTTGGCAAGCGTTGCCTGGAGCAGGTCTTCGGCAAGATGACGGTCGGCGGTGAGCAAGAAGGCCGTGCGCGCCAACCGCGTCGAGCGATCACGAACGAAGGCTGCGAAACCCTCGTCGACCCACAACACCCGCGCGCTCGCGACACCGGACTCAACGGGTGCGACACGCTCGATCGAGGTGGTCATCACACCCTCTCACGTGTCGGCACCAGCGGAAGGTTGCCTCATCCCCCCATTTCTTGCCAGATCCGACCTCCGGAACCCGCGCCCGGACACGGACGCCCCCACCGCGTGGCGCCGTGACACGGCGACCGGCACGACAACGACGAGCGGTTCCGCGAGTCCGGCGCCCAGTCCCACGCCAACACTCACCGAGCACCACACCGTCATCATCGTCGGGGAGCGAGGATGTGATGGGCTTCACGGCCGGCGTAATAGACGATGATCAGTCCAGCGGCCGGGTCTGCCCACCACCAGCCGATCGCAGAGTTCAGAGTGATGCCGGCGAGCACGGCGACGGCAAGTATCCCGTCGATCAGCGTCACCCGGCCTTCGGTGATCAGCACAGGATTTCGAGCCTCGACACCGACGCGGGTCTTGCCAGTGGCCAGCCCGAACATCACGATCGCAGTCGCGGCCGTCCACACGATCCCCAGTCGGCTGTGATCGGCGTGGTGACCGACGCCCAGCGCGACCGTTGACTGGACGAGGAGATAGACAGCGAGAGCGACGAACGTCCACCCGATCAGGCGGAGCGCCCGTTGTTGGCGGGCTCGGCCAGTGCCGGACAGTTCCCACAACACGACCGTGCTGGCGGCGATCTCGATCAAGCTGTCCAACCCGAACCCGGTCAACGCAACAGAGGATGCGTTGATCGCCGCCGCCCCGAGCACGATCACCCCGACCACGTTCCAGCCGAGGGTGACCCGTTCGAGCACCGCTCCCCTGCGACGCAACACCACGTCAGCGTCGTCCGACGCGGGCACCTCCACCGACCGACCGTACCCGCACACCGCGCCGCCAAGTGCCCGCCACGGGCGCGATCGTCGAGACCCCGCGATGCGCCGCGCCGACGACCACCACGACCGGTCGAGGGTCGGCCGCGACGCCGACACCCGTCGGATCGGGTCACGCCGCACGCCGACGCGCCGACCGCCGCCGATCGTGCGCACCGAGGAGCCCCGCCGACATCCGCGCGAGGTTCCGCACAGCGATGCCGCCACGAACCTCCGGCTCCCCCCGGCGACCGTGGCCCTCGGGGCGACCGTGGCGTCGGGCGAGCACGGTCAGGCGAGCGGCCGACGGTGGCGTCGGGCGAGCACGGTCAGGCGAGCGGCCGACGTGGCGTCGGGCGAGCAAGGTCAGGCGAGCAAGGTACTCGGCGTGTCGACGTCGCTGGAGCTTGGTCGGTGTTCCAGGTACTCGACGAGCTGACCGTCCGGATGTCGCAGCCGATATCCGGCACCCGGCGGCGACCGCCAGCGCCCCTGGACGACTTCGGCGCCGGCTGCCGCGCTCGCTCGAACTGCCTCGTCGACGTCGGCCACGAGCACCGTGACGTGGGTCTGCTGAGCGGCATCGATGCGGTCGAGCTTGGCGGGATCCATCTCGAGCAGGAGGAACGATCCGATCCCGACCACGTGCAGCCCGGCCTCGGGGATGTCCATGTCGATGTCCATCGTCGTGCCGGTGAGCGATTCGTAGAAACGCACGGCCGACACCAGGGTTCCCAGTGGCGGGAACACACGAGCGAAGATCCGTGGTGCGGCGAGCACCGACGAGTCGGGCTGCCTGCGGTAGAGCCGTGCCACGCCCCGAATGTACCGACGTCGAGCGATCCTCGTCTCCAGCCGTCCGGCGTAGTGGACGGCCGTCGGAGAACATCGTTTCCCGAATGGAGACGTGCACCAGTCGTCCCAGTCGTCCCAGTCGACCGAGCGGCTCGACTACCGCCAGCGAGCAGATCGAGGCGCCCGCCGGCGCGGTAGTGGCGCGGCATGCCCACTGACTGCCACCCGGCGATCGCGACGGAGTCACGCAGTGCCGCCTTCGTTCGTCAGGTCGGCGCGAGCGCGGCCCGCTGATGAAGGAGGTACGGGTTCCACTTTCGTCGAG
>JBBQTN010000321.1:0-5412 GCA_038213195.1 Acidimicrobiales bacterium
ACCGAGCCCGCCAACCCGAAACCCGCACGAACCTCTACACCGACGCGCCCGAACACCACCTCACCCCGCCAGCAAGCACGCGATCTCCCCGAGCAACCGGAACCCCACCTCACCCCCGACCTACTGAAACGTTGGGGTTAAGTCCCCGTTCTCCGGAGTCAGAGCCATGGTCGACGCTGCTCGACGGGGCGAGGTAGCGCGTAACGCCTGGTCGGCCGCTTGTGGTCGTGACCGTTCGAGTCAGGTGAGTGTCAGGTCGTAGGTGGCGTCGTCTCGTTCGATGACGAGTTTGGCGTGTGCGCCGAGGCCGTTCAGGTAGGCGATGAGGGTGGCGAGTTGGATGACTTCGGGGGCGCGTTCGATGCGTGAGATGACCGATTGTGGGCGGCCTGACGCGGCGGCGACGTCGGTCTGGGTGAGGCCGAAGGCGAGGCGGAGTTGGGCCAGGTCGAGCGCGAGCTCGTGGGAGGCGCGGCGGCGTCGGGATCGGGCAGGGATCGTGGCGAGGACCTCGGGGTCGGTGATCCACTCGTATGGGCGGTGATCGACGAGACCTTCGTTGGCGGCGTTGAGGAACTCGTCGGGGGTGGGGTTGTTCATGGTGAGTCCTTTGGGTGGTGAGTCTGCGGTACACCTCGAGCGCGACGGGCACCCACACGTCGTACCAGTCGGCTTCTTGGGTCGTGGAGGAGGCGTCCTTGTCGCCGATGACGCAGGCGATCAGCTCGTCGTCGGTGTGGAACACGAGCAGGCAGCGGATCGTGTAGCGACGGGCGCCGATGGTCAGCTGTGTTCGGGTCTCGCACAGGTCGGGATGGCCGGCGATCCGGTGGCGGACGTCGGGAAGTGCTGCCAGGCGGCCATGTTCGGCGAGGTAGGCGAGGGTTTCGTCGACTTCGGCTTGCAGCGATCCGGGCATGCCTTTGATGTAGTCGCGGACCTTCGGGTTGTACCGGATCACCGCCACCACCCAACTATAGCGTGGACGTACTATTACTTGTATGTACTTGTACCCGGTGATCGGGGCAGGTCGAGAGAGTTCCTGCGCACGACCAGCCGCCACCCCGAGCAGCTTCGGGCTCGCCCCGGGCACACGCCGACCTGGAGCGGACCCCTCCGCACCCTGCGTCGCGGGGCTGTGGCCGCGGAGAAGCCCCCGTTACCTCCTGCGAGTCGTTTCGCCGGCGGGCGTGCTGAGCGATCTCCGGCCGCGTCGAAGTCGAGCGTCTTTTGACCTCGGAACGTGTTGGCGAGCAACGAGACTGACGCTGTGGACGCGAAAGTGCAGCTCAGGCCTGTCAATGAATCCGATCTCAGCGGCCTGCTCCGGCTCCTGTGGGATCCCGACACGACCGGTGAGTTCCAGTGGTTCGGATACCAGCTCGACAGGGCGAAGGAGTTGGAGCGCCGTTGGGCCAGCGACGGCTTGATCGGTGGGGACGCTTCCTTCCTGACGGTGGGCTGCGACGATGAGTGCTTCGGATGGGTCGACTGGCGTTCAGTTGGGCGGTTCGGGGTCTATCAGGTGGGCATCGCTCTCATGCCTGAACACCGTGGCCGTGGGATCGGCACTGCGGCACAATGGCAGCTCGTCGAGCACCTCTTCAGCACCACTCCGGCGCATCGTCTGCAAGCGGGCACCGAGGTCGACAACGTCGCAGAGCAGAAGGCGCTTGAGCGGGTCGGCTTCCGACACGAGGGGATCCAAAGGGGGGGCTGTACTTCCGCGCCGGCCGCTGGCGCGACAGCGTCATGTACGGGCTCCTCCGCGACGACCGTCTCCAGGACACCCGACGGGCCTGACTGCGTCGACGTCGCCCTCCGTGTGGATCGGTCCGGCGCTCTGGCCGCGGAGAAGTCCCAGTTATTCCTGGTCGGTGCCGTGCGGCGGCGCACACAGCGACCGATTTCGCGGCGTCGTGCGGTGGGGCAGCGCGCCGCGACGGGGGCGCGAACTCACCCCAGGGGAGATGAGGTGAGCTCCACACCGGGACACGGGGCGGGACCCGGTCGACCGATGCGCACAGCGAGTGTGGCACAGCCGAGCCGGTGCGCTACGAGTTCGTCCCAGTCGCGATCACATCACAGCATCGAGAGCGCCGACGCAGCGTGGCGACGTCGACAGCCATCGGCGGATGATGCCGGTCGTCCTCCTGACTTGGCTGAATGTCCCTCGACCCGACCATGCTCGACCGCTCACGGCACAGGGCCTGGCCTGGTGGTATCGCCGTTCACCGGCGCGCTCAGGTGTGCCACCTGGTGCTACACTTTGTCCCGTGCCGACGATCAAGCCGCGCTATCCGGTCACGGAGACTGACGAGATCTCCGCCGTCTTGGACGAGGCTGCGCGGCGTTGGCCGGGCGTCTCGCGGGGGCGGTTGATTCGCGAGGTGCTGATCGACTGGCGTGATGGTGGCAGGAGCCCGGCGGCTCGGGGCGCTGCCCGGCGCCGGCTGGCGGGGTCGCTGCCGGGGTCATCTGCGTTGTATGACCCGGCCAGCGAGTGGCCTGCGTGATCGTTGCGGACACGAGTTGGATCGCGGCGCTGCGCGACCCACACGACGCACACCACGCCGTCGCGATTGCGATCAGCGACGACATCGGCGATGAGCCGGTGCTGGTCGCGGCGGTGACGCTCGCCGAGTGCCTGGTATCAGCCGCGCAGCTCGGCCGGCTGGAGGAGGCTGACGTGGCGCTGCGGGCGGCATTCGAGATCGAGTCCGTCGACGACGCAGCGCCCGCCCGGTGGGCGTCGAGGCGGGCCACCAGCGGATTGCGTCTCCCCGACGCGATCGTGTTGGAGACGGCGCTGCACCATCGGGCCCGGGGGGTGGCGACCTTCGATGCCCGGCTGGCGAAACAGTGCCGCGCGGGCGGCCTGGTGGTGCTCGGGACGCCGCCAGCGGGTCTCATCGCCGACCCGCTTACGGGGCGCACCTGCATCTGGGGGGCGACTCGTGATGTGTTGTGCAGCCACGGGGGCTGCGGCACTCGTTTTCCCGCGTTGTGACGTCTGGCCGCGGAGAAGGGCCATTCCTCGCGCCCAGGAGCCGTCTGGCAGCAGGGGATCGGCCTGAACGCGTCGGCCCTGGTCACCGGCCTGACGGCCGGGTCTCCGTGTTCTGGATCCGCGTTCGTGGCCGCGAGGAACGTCTAGTGTGGGGTTGGTGGCTGATCTGCCAGGTCCGGGCCGGGTTCCGTCATGACGCAACCCGTCCCCGACGGCACTGGCCGCCGGATCGGGGGACTGTCGTGATCCTGTCTGGCGCCGACCGTGACGACGCCGACGACGGCCTCGACGACGTTGGCGACGTCAGCGACGAGGACGGTGACGGTGAGGTGGGGGAGTGGTTGGACGGGCTGCGGGCGACCGGGTTGCCGGTGCGCGACACCGTCCGCCGGGTCACCGACCCACGCACCCGAGTCCCGTCGGAGGCGGTCCAGGACCTCCTCGAGGAGTCATGGGCGACGTCGACCCGCGCCTCCTACGAGGCCGACTGGGGCCGGTTCGGGGCGTGGTGCATCGCCCATGACCTGCCCGACCCGCTGCAGGCCGATGAGCTCGACGTCGCCGAGTGGGTCTCGGCGATGGTCGCGCAGCGGCTGGCGATGGCGACCATCCGCCGTCGCCTGGCCGGGGTCGCCTGGGCCTACGAGCTCACCGGACGGTCGTCACCGACACGGACCCGGGCGGTGCGTCAGGTCGTCGCCGGTGCCGCCCGGGTCCTGGGGACCGCGCAACGCCAACCCGAACCGCTGCGTCTGGTGCAGTTGCGTCGGCTGGTGATCGGCGCCCCGATCGTCACCCACCCGACAAGGGCGGCGGTCGTGCGTCGCAACCAGGTCCTGCTGCTGGTCGGGTGGGCCGCTGCGCTGCGTTCCGAGGAGCTCGTCGGGTTGGATGTCGACGACATCACCTTCACCGGCGACCCCAACCGGCCAACCGACGGCGGGATGCTGATCCGTGTCCGGCGTTCGAAAGGTGAGCAGACGAAACCCGCGCATGTCGCCGTCCCCTACTCCACCCACCCCTCCACCTGCCCCGTCCGCCTCACGATGCTCCACACCCGACATGTGCGCAGCGGGGCGGTCTTCCGCCACATCGACCGCCACGGCCACACCCACCAACGCCTCCAACCCCCCGCCGTTAGCCGGATCCTCAAACAGATGATCCGCGACACCCTCACCGACAACCCCGACATCTACAGCAGCCACAGCCTGCGCGCCGGGTTCGTCACCGAAGCCCGCCACCACCACATCCCCGACCCGACCATCGCCCGCCACACCCGCCACACAGACCTGCGCATGCTCAACGTCTACGACCGGCCCACCGACTTGTTCAACGACCCCGCCCTCACCGGGGAATGGTGGTGACGGCCCTGGCCGAAGGCACGGCGCAGATTGGTCGCTGGGTGCGATCAGACGGCGAGGTGGAGGGTGACGTCGGTGCTCGTCGGGGCGGGCGACACGACGATTGCGGCGAAGGTGGTTGGCGCGTTGTGCACCCACGGGTACACCGTGCAGCGCTGCACGACGGGGTGCGCGGCGATGCACATCATCACGGTGTCTCCTCCCGACCTGGTCCTCCTCGCCGTCGATGTTGGCGACGTCACACCGAGGTCGCCGGCGGTGCTCGTCGCCCGGGTGCGCGCCCACACGCGTGCCGCCAGCGTCGTGGACGCGGACGCGGCGATCACGATCGGAGGGTTACACGTCGACCGCGAGGCGCACCGCGTCTTCCTCGATCACCGCGAACTCGAGCCACGACCGAAAGAGTTCACGTTGCTCGTCGCCCTGGCTCGCCAGGCGGGCAGGGTCGTCACCCGTGAGCAACTGCTCGGTGAGGTGTGGGATCTGCACTGGGGCTCGTCGACCAAGACGTTGGACATGCACATCTACACGCTGCGCCGCCTGCTCGCTGACGATCCCGCGGCGCCGACATGGATCACCACCGTGCGTCGTATCGGGTATCGGTTCGCAACCTGATGACGCCCCGTCGGTGGGAGGGCGTCGAGGAGACGGGTCACTGGCGATGAGCTGGCGTGTGCGAGTACCGTGATTGTCGTCGGTGCGGCTGGTCGCGGCTTGGTTTGCGACGTTCGCGGCACGTCCGTGGGCGGTTGTGAGGTGTGTCGTACGGTGCCCGCATGAGCGCGCACCGACCGCCAGTGGATCCGGGACCTCGATCGTCGGGGGCGATCTTGATGCCCAGCGACGTCTCCAGCCGGGTCGGGTTCTTCGACCGGTTCGCCGGCCTCACCGCACAGTTCACGAGTCGAGCCCCGTTCTTCGCGTTCTGCTTGTTGTTGGTCGGCGTGTGGTTGGTTCAGGGTGTCGTCGAGATCGTGGTCACAGGGAGCTTCAAGGCGTTCACCAGCAGTCAGTACCAGTTGGAGATCAACACCACAACGA
>JBBQTN010000322.1:0-5406 GCA_038213195.1 Acidimicrobiales bacterium
CGATGTAGAAGTCGCCGTCGTTGCCGATCGCGTCTGACGGTGCGCCGGTTCCGTTGCGCACGGTGTTACCGGCGCCGTTCTCGAAGCCCGTGACCTGGTTGAGCGGGACGAGGTAGCCGACGACGTCGAGGACGAGGTTGATCTCGCCTTGCTGGTTGTAGATGCTGATCGCACCGCCGGTTCCGAGACGGGCGACGGTGAGGTTGGAGACCTCGGAGCCCGGCAAGGCGTTGTTCGTCGACGAGATCGGCCGCGGTTGACCGGTCGGCCAGATCGTCAAGAAGCTGTGCAGCGTCGCGTCGTAGTCGATCGTCGTGTTCAGCACCGCCGCGGTGGCACCTACCGGCACGACCTTGCCGGCGCCGCTGACCGTCAGATCCAGCTGCTGGCCCGGCTGTAGGGGTGTCGCGGTCGGAACGCCCACCGGTCCGCCACTGGCCGGGCCGCGGGTGTCCAGGATCCGGCTCGGCGCAAGCGACACGAACACCTCGACCTGCGTCGCCGTGACGATCCCTTCGGGTCGCACGGCCGCGTGGCCGCTCGCGGCCATCACGCTCGCCGCTGAACCGCCGACCATCACCGCGACCGTTGCCCCCACCACGGCACGCCGCCACCGCCCGCGCAACATTGTTGTCCAGCTCATCTGTGAACTCCCGTTCCTGTTCGCAGCGTCGCCCACAACGAGCGCGCAGCGTAGGTATCGGCATCACGTCTCCAGCAGTAAGTGCCAGAACCCGATACACCCGAGCGGGTAGCCCACGACGCGCAGTCGGCCGTCATCACCAACCCCGCTGCCGCGGTCTCGTGACGCTCGAGCAAGCCGAAAGGGACCCGCGATCAGGGACGACGGTGCGGAACACCTTCAGGGCCTTGGTTGGTCGCTGCGCGTGTTGATGTGGGCGGTTCCGGCGACCGCCAGTGGGCAGCCTGTTGGCCACCAGACGGGCATTTTCGTGACCATCTGCGGGGCAGGAGGTGGCCGACATGGGTCGGCGGCGAGCGTGATCGTGCTTGAGAAAGGAGATATTCACATCGTCGTCATCTGATGCGCTGTCTGACCTCATGAAGGAGTGCCTGAGTCGAGCAGGTCGCGCCGCGCGCCAATCGAGTCGCGTCGGGGAGGTCGGGGTCAGGCCGGTGGAACTGGTATAGCCCGATCGCGTCGACACCGCACCGCCAGCGGGGCTTCGGCCGCCTCCTTCAGATATTCGGGCAGCCGTTCTGCTGCCACGCTCCCTTGGTCGCACGCGGCGAAAACGCCCGCCCTTCGTGGCGACCAGGACATCGGTGGTGTTACGCCGCAGCTTGGCAGCGCCAGGGCGATGCGGTTTTCGTTGTGCCACGCGACCTCGCGTGCGATCCCGGTATGCGTCGACTGTGTCGATGAGGGAGATGCCGAGGCCGAGCTCGGCGTGGATAGTGGCGATGGCCGGGTCCTCTTCGCGCCGTACTTCGAGCGACATTGGCATCGCGTTGAGGCCGATTGCCGACACGGTGACGTCGCCGATCGTTCGAGTGTGCATGATGGTCCTCGATCTGGCGGGTGGGCGCCAGCATCCGTGGTCTCGCTTACCACGGGATAGCCCCGAGCGTTGCGTCTACATGGCCCAGCGGAGCGGCACTGCGGGACCAGAGTCACAGGTTCAAGTCCGCATCGGACCTGCATCGGCCGAGCCTCGGGCCACAGAGGCCGCCAGACCACCTTCACGGCCGCCTCGCCCCTGCTGTTTCTCGACGGTGCCCAGCGACGTGCGGGCGACGTTCGAGCCCTGCCTTGGCCCCAGCGCCGGCCGGCGATCCTCGAAGTCACGATCGATCGGGTCGCAGTCGAGCGCGCCAAGCAGTACCGCGTCGACTCGGCCCGGCTGCGTGGCCTGACCACGAAGATCATCGCGGAGGTCAACGTCGACCTGTCCGACGGCATCGTGGAGGCGCTCGAGGCGGCGACTACTTCGGGGAAGCCCTTGGCGTCGTAGCCACGTATGGGCAGTTCCCAGGCGTCGAGCGCCCCGAAGTCGCAGCGAGTGGGTTGATCCGACCGGCGAGATCCGAGTCGCCGCGTTGGTGCCGACGAACGTGTGTAGTGGGTGGGTAGCGCCTCCGCGTGAGGCACCCGGTCGGGGTATAGCGCACCGAATAGTGACATGGCCACAGTCCGGTGTGAACAGTCGCCAGCGCAAGCGGCGTTCCTCGCCCGTCGAGGCGGAAGCTTGCGCTGGCGCCTCTCGCACTGCATCCGCGCAGAGTGGAACCCGCCCCGCGCGCCGGGCGAACCTCTTCCCTGGGCGGGACTCAGTTGGCACGGGCGAGATCGCCCGACGCCTCGGTGTATCCCGATACACCGTCGACCAGTGGCGCCAGCGCGGACAGTTCATCGAACGCGCGGCCGAGATCGGCGGCCGATCGTCGTGGGACTGGCCCGACGTCGAGGCCTGGTGGATGTCAGCTCGCCAGGGGCGCAGCGAGAAGTCGACCGAGTGAAGGTCAGGAGGCGGCGGCGAGTGATGCAGCGAACGCTTCGATGCGGGCGCGGGCGGGCTCGACGACTCCCTCGCGGTGTTTGTTGGCCTCCTCGTAGCGAGGACGGGGTGTGGACAGCTGTGGGTCGCGGAGCCGTTTGGCGGCGGCGACGACTTCGGGAACGCCCTTGGCGTCGTAGCCACGGATCGGGAGTTCCGCAGCATCGACTGCGCCGGCGTCGCGACGGGTGCGGTTGATCCGGGCGGCCAGGTCGGAGTCGCCACGTCGTGAGGCGATCTGTTCGCTGCGTTGCATCGATGCGTCCGGACCGGCGGTCCAGATCTCGTGCGGTGATCAACCGCCGTGTGCGCTCGACGTTCGTGCCGGCCGCGATCGTTGGCGACGAGCGGGACTACGCGGGCCGTCGCGGCGGACAACAGGCGCTCGATGAAGCAGGGCCGGAGCGGTAATCCCGGGCCGCGCTCAGCGGTTCACTGGCTTGTTGCGAGGCCGTCGATGAAGCGGTCGAGTTCCTCGTTGAAGCGCTCGGGTGCGTCGAGGTGCACGAAGTGGGCGGTGCCGGGAACCTCGACAGCTGCGCCTGGGCGACGGTGTCTTGCAGCTGCTCGAATGTGACGGGCACGAGCGGCTGTTCAGCCCACACGAACAGCACTGGCGTGCGCCAAGCTCCGAGCGGGTGTGGCCAAGTCCGTGGTCGGCATCGCGTCGTGGAAGGCCACCGCAACCTGTTGCGATGTCGCGGCGGCGTCGTCGGCGTAGCCCTGTACTCGCTGGCGATCGGTGTTGGGATGGAAGAAGCCGGGGTATATCGCTCTCATCGCCTCGGCGTAGTCCGGTCTGCTGAGTTGCTGGACCATTGCAGCGAGCGTGGTTACGAGCGCAGGATCGGCTGGTAGCGCCGCGCTTTCCTCACACACGAGTGCCAGCTCGCCGGGCATAGGTGCCGATGAGTCACGCCCGGCGCGCCCGACGCCGCCACCACTCGCCGTGACCGATGGACGATCGAGACCCTCTTCCACAATGCGCCCACGGCCGGCGATCGGGGACGCTGTGGGCGCGTGGGCTTGTTGCGATTATGGGATATCCGTCCAGCGACGGGTAGGCAGCCAACGTCGACGCTGACGGCTCGAGGTTCGGCAACGATCAGGTAAGCGACGACTGGGTGGTCAAGCCTGGCCGGGCACGCGAGACTCGTCACCGGTTGGGTGCACGGCGTGCGACGGTTGCGTCTCACTGCGGTGCGGGCGGCCAGTGGCGCTCATAGAGCAGCTCGGGCCCATCGTCGGGATCGAGCTGGTCACCCACGACCTCGAATCCCAGCTTGATCGCGAGCGCACGAGAAGGTGCGTTCGTCGGGCTGATCGCGAGCCGGAAGCGGTGAACGCCGTGCTCGATGGATGCCTCCTCCATCAGCGCGATGATGGCCTCGGTCGCGTAGCCCTGTCGGCGGTAGGCGGCGAGCACCGTGTAGCCCAGCTCGAGCATCCCGCCGTCGGGTTCATCATGGAAGCCGCAGTCCGAGCATCGCGTGTGTCCGAAGGTCGGACATCAGCCGGAACCGCCACTCGAACAGGGACGGTTCCTCCAGAAGGCGTACGCGAAGAAGCTGACCAGATGGGTTTCCCCTGGGTCGCTGGCCAACCACGTCGGAGGGATCGAAACGCCCGCAACAGACCGTGCTCCAGCCAGCAGCTGGTCGAGTTCGGCGGTTCAACGCAATCAACGACATGCGGCAGGTTGCAATTGCCGTACGCACGGCGGCACCATAACCCGAACCGTCCGGACCGCCGATCAACCGGGCCGGCAAGGCCGTCGGGGCCTGCGTGTGTCCGGAGCGCGTCGACCGGGTACCTCCTCGTACCGCGGCTGCGTCCGCGCCGACTTGGAGGTCAACGATGCCAGACGAGCGAAACGTAGCGCACGACAAGAAGGTTCAGCACGACAAGGAACATCGCGGCGAGGAGATTGCTCCCGGCGCGGCCGAGACACCTCAGCCGGGCCGCAAGCCGCCGATGACCGAACACATGGCAGACGGCCACCCCGCTCCGACCGCAGGGAACTGACGTCGCGGGTCCCGGCTGGTTCGTTGGTGGGGCTGGTGTAGCTGTCAGCCGGCAGCGAGGATTGGGGTGTCGATCGAAGCGTTGATCTTGGTCAGCGTGGTGAGTGGGGGTGTACGGTCGGGTCTGACCGATATGGCACGTCGCTCGGGTGACGTCTTTGACACGTTGGAGACGCCAATGTGGAATGTTCGCCGCGAGACCAGGCGTCGGCACACGTTCATCCAAGGGTGCAGCTGCGTGTGATCGCGGTTCCTACCACGGGATGAGGCTGCGTCATACGCTAAACAAGCGAGCATGGCGTCTATCTGCTGGTCTGTCGACAGAGTGCGCAAGGCTCGTCGCGCGGCGTTCAGGTTACGGGGGTCCGGTTGAGGTAACATATGTTGGTTGCATTGTTGGCTGTTGGGGCGTGCGCGTACCTCCCGGTGCATTACCGGTCGATATACCGGTCGCCTGCCGACGCGAGCGCGCGGCCGGTCAGGCGTCGGTGGCCGGTCTCGGATCGGTTGGGGCCGGGTCGGTGTGACGGGTCTTGTTGAGGGTTTTGGCGGTCATGTAGCGGCGCGACCAGCGGGCGGGCCCGACGGAACATTCCAAACTTCATCGGTCGCCAGCTTGGGCATAGTCCCCGTGTGTGGCGCCAACGTGTAACGCTTGGACGAGCCGGTCCGGCGGCGCCACCCCGACTCCACCGGGGGGTGACGGAGAAGGCCAGCGCCGCCGGACTTCACGGCACCGTACCCGACGTTCGTGAAGCGAAACACAAGGGTGGCGGGCGACGATTTACTTGCGTTCCACCCGTCGGTATGGTCACCTCGGAGATGGCGGGGCGGTTTTGGTGGCAGGCTCCCGGGGGGTGAGC
>JBBQTN010000323.1:0-5385 GCA_038213195.1 Acidimicrobiales bacterium
AACGATGTCGAGGTGGTGAGCGTGGCCGGTGGCAACCTCAGCGACACCGAGGCGTTCGCGAACGAGTTCGGCGTCGGCCATCGGACCGGTGATCTCGCGGAGTCGCTGGCGCAGCCGGGCGTCGACGCAGCGATTCTCGCCACGCCGACGCAGATGCACGCGGCTCAGGCCATCCAAGTGATGGAGGCCGGCAAGCACGTACTTGTCGAGATCCCGATGGCCGACTCGCTTGCCGGGAGCGAGGCCGTCGTGGCCGTGCAGCAACGAACCGGTCTCACGGCGATGGTGTGCCACACGCGTCGGTTCAATCCCAGCCACCAGTGGGTCCATGACCGCATCGTTCGTGGCGAGCTCACTCTGCAACATCTCGTCGCGGAGACGTTCTTCTTCCGTCGCCAGAACCTCAACGCCCTTGGCAAGCCGCGCAGGTGGACCGACCACCTCCTCTGGCATCACGCCTGCCACACGGTGGACCTGTTCCAGTACCAGACCGGACAGATGGCTGCGAGGACGTGGGCGCAACAGGGGCCGAAGCACCCTGAGCTCGGTATCGCCATGGACATGACGATCGCCCTCGGCGTGCCGTCCGGAGCGATCTGTACCCTTGCTCTTTCGTTCAACAACGACGGCCCGTTCGGAACGTTCTCTCGATATATCTGCGACAATGGAACCTTCATCGCCCGCGACGACGACCTTGTGGATGGCATGGATGAGCCGGTCGATCTCACCGGGGTCGCCATGTCGCACGACGGGATCGAACTCCAGGACCGTGAATTCATCGCCGCCATCCGCGAGGGGCGCGAACCCAACGCCAGCGTACGCCAGTGCCTGGAGGCGATGCGCACGCTCGATGCGCTCGAGCGCAGCCTCTGAGAAGCAAAACCCTCTCATTTGGCGAAGATGTAGCCGTCCATCAGCTTCCGCGCCGTGCGGATGATCCCGGAGCGCTCGACCTGCGGAACGCCGTCAACGTCGGTGAACCCGATGGCGACGTCGAAGGTCCCGGTCGGATGTTCGACGACCATCGTCTCGCCGGCGATGGTCGCTACGTCTGCGGCCGGGGATCCTCGGAGCAGGGCGGCCGTTGCGACGCTCACCGCGCCGAGGACGCCGATGGAATCGTGGCAACGGTGCGGGATGAACGTCCGTGTACAGAGGGCACCGCCGTCTCGTGGTGCGGCAACGAGGGTCAGCTTCGGGACAGTGAGCGCCGTCACGTCGCCGAGGTTCATCATCGGACCGGCAGTGAGTCGGATGCTTTCGATCCTCCCCCGAAGCTCAGCGTTCGCCTCGAGCACGGCGGGCTCTTCGTAGCCGGTGACGCCAACATCTGCCGCCTTCATCACCACGACCGGCATCCCGTTGTCGATGAGGGTGACAGCAACGCCACCGATGGTGTCGATGACGTTGCCGGTCGGGAGGAGCGAGCCACACGACGAGCCTGCTGTGTCCGCGAAGTCGATCCGCACCTCACCGGCGGTGCCTGGGACTCCGGCGATGGTCGTCGTCCCCCCGTACTCAGGCCGCCCGTCGTTGACGGGGAACTGCGCCACGGCGATGCCGCCCGTGTTGAGCATGCGGATGCGCACGGTGGCCACGCCGTCGACAACGGTTGGCGCGGCGAGGCCCCTCTCGACTGCGAACGGTCCGACCGCGGCGAGGATGTTGCCGCAGTTCTGGGCGTCGGTGACCACCGGCCTGTCGACGAACACCTGAAGAAACAAGTAATCGACATCTGCGTCGTCGTCCGCCGACTTCGAGACCACTGCGACTTTGGAGGTGAGTGGATGCCCGCCGCCGAGCCCGTCGATCTGACGGTCGTCCGGCGAGCCCATCGCCGACAGGAGGAAGATGTCACGATCCGCGGGTTCGACTGGCAGATCGTCCGCGACGAAGTAAAGGCCCTTCGACGTGCCGCCGCGCATGACCATGCAGAGAACGCCTGCGTGCGCGCGTTCGGATGACAAGGTCGTCATGTCGTTGACCATCGTCATGTCGAGCTCGTCAGCGACGAGATGCCATGCGAGCTCCGGGTGGCAGACAGCCCCCGGTACCGGGTCTCGGGTCCGTCGGGTCCCGAAGAAAGGTCCGTCGGGAGGTCGTCGAACCGCTTCGACACCGACGCTCCTGTCGTTGGTTCACCCATCTCGATGCTCTACCTCGTGTCGACTCCTTGTAGTCTACATGTCGACAGGATTGTTGACAATCCTCGGTAGCCGTCCGACGGGCCCGAGTGACGAAACCTGGGGACGACCATGATCATCGACTGTCACGGGCACTACACCACGGCTCCAGCGCAGCTCGGGGCGTACCGCGACGCGCAGATCGCAGAACTGAACCACGCCGCCGGCACTGCTGGCGAGAAGGGCGAGATTCTGATCTCGGACGACGAGATTCGCGCGTCACTCGAAGGAGCTCAGCTCAAGCTGCAGCGCGACCGCGGCACGGACCTGACGATCTTCTCGCCCCGCGCATCCGCAATGGGCCACCACATCGGCAACCTGCACACATCAACGAACTGGAGTGAGCACTGCAACGACCTCATCCGACGCGTGTGCGACCTCTATCCCCAGAACTTCGCCCCGGTCTGCCAGCTTCCACAGTCCCCGGGCGCACCAATCGACGGATCAGTCCGCGAGCTCCGTCGTTGCGTCGAGGAGATGAGCTTCATCGGACTCAACCTCAACCCTGACCCATCCGGTGGTTGGTGGAACGGACCCACCCTCTTCGACCGGTCGTGGTATCCGCTCTACGAAGCAATGTGCGAACTGGACGTTCCGGCCATGATCCACGTGTCCGCCACCTGCAACGACCACTTCCACACCACCGGGTCGCACTACCTCGGTGCGGACACAACAGCATTCATGCAGATGATGACCTCTGACGTTCTAAAAGACTTTCCGACGCTGCGTCTGATCATCCCCCACGGGGGGGGAGCGGTTCCTTACCACTGGGGACGCTTCCGCGGCATGGCCCAAGACATGAAGAAGCCACCGCTCGAAGAGCTGGTACTGCGCAATATCTACTTCGACACCTGCGTCTACCACCAGCCCGGCATCGACTGCCTCCTCAAGGTCATCCCCGTTGACAACATCTTGTTCGCGTCGGAAATGGTCGGAGCCGTCCGTGGCATCGACCCCGAGACCGGCCACTACTTCGACGACACACGCCGTTACATCGACGCAGCGACCTCGCTCACCGATGCAGACCGCACCAAGATCTACGACACCAACATCCGTCGGGTCTTCCCGCGGCTCACAACAGGAATGTGATATGCGTGCACAGCATGTAGTGATCCGCAACATCGAACGAGCACCGCTCGACGTCGTCGATGCGCTCGCCAACAAGGGCACCGCCACCATCCACGAAGCAATCGGACGGCGCGGCTTCGCCGGACCACACCTTCGACCAATCCAACAAGGCACCGCGATATCAGGCTCCGCCGTCACCGTGTCATGTCACCCCGGAGACAACCTCATGATCCACGCCGCCGTCGAGATGTGCCAGACAGGAGACGTCCTGGTCGTCACGAACACCGCTTCATCCACCCATGGCATGTTCGGTGAGTTGCTCGCCACGTCGCTGGCAACCCGGGGTGTTCGCGGTCTGATCATCGATGCTGGCGTTCGCGACACAGCGGAGCTACGCGCAATGGGCTTTCCCGTGTGGTCCAGCCACGTCTCCTGCCAGGGCACCGTGAAGGCGAGTCCCGGCTCTGTCAATGTGCCCGTGGTGCTCGGCGGCCTCAGAGTGGAGCCCGGCGACGTCGTTTGTGCCGACGATGACGGCGTCGTAGTCGTCCCCCGGGCAGAAGCGGCCGAGACCGTCACGCTCGCCCAGGCCCGCCTCGACAAGGAGTCGGCAACACGTGCACGACTCCAAGCCGGCGAGCTCGGTGTTGACATCTACAGTCTGCGGGCACTTCTCGCCAATCTCGGCGTCGCATACCTCGACTCGGCTGCCGACCAGGTCTGACCCGGACTCCGGAGACACGAAAATGCGCGTTGCCGTGTTCGGACTGGGAGAAGCTGGCGCCACGATCGCGAGCGACCTCGCCGTTGCAGGCGTCGATGTGCACGCATACGACCCCCGTGATGTACCAACACCACCCAGGGTCCACCGACACTCCGACCCACGGGCAGCCGTCCCCACGGCGGACGTCGTCTGTGCACTCACCACCGCAGCCGATGCAGTGGTAGCGATCGAACAGGCACTCGACGTCATCCCACCAAACGCGATCTACGCCGACTTCTGCACGGCCGCGGCCCGCCTCAAGGTGCACCTCGGGGCAATAGCTGAAGCAGCGCATGTGCCGTTTGCCGACATCGCCCTGATGTCGCCAGTGCCGGGCAACGGCTTGCGCACTCCGACGCTCGTCAGCGGACCGGGTGCCGCTCGATTCATCGAACTCTTTGGACCGGTCGGCATGCCGATCGAACACGCGGGCGCGGCGCCAGGGCAAGCTGCGACGCGCAAGCTCCTGCGTAGCGTCGTCATCAAGGGACTCGCCGCTCTCGTGATCGAGTCGATGGAAGCCGCAACGGCAGCCGGACTCGCCGCCGAGACATGGGAGAACCTCGTCGCCCAATTCACCGGGGCGGATGAGGCCTTTCTGCGGCGCATCGTCGAGGGGACCTATCCACACTCGCTGCGACGCCTGCACGAGATGGAGGCGACAGCGGAGCTACTCACCGAGCTCGGAGTCGACCCCGTCATGACAGGGTCAACCGTTGAATCGCTTCGCCGAATCAACGATGGCGTCTCGCCGATCGCTCTGCCTGTGACCCATACGTAGGCCAGTGACTTGGCTGTCTGCTGAGCGCGGCGACCTGTCGGATCGCGTCGCCCCTGCGCCGCGGCCGGCGTCGCCGTGTCGGGGCGCAGATCCGCTTCACCGACCGCGGCCCCGCAGCTCACTACGGCGTATCGGCATTCGATCGCGGCGTGACCGCGTGGGCAACCGATGACACAAAGGCGGAGGTGTCGGCGATCGCCGTTCGGGCCTTCGATCAGGCGCCGAGAGAGGTGTGGGCGATCAAGCGGTGGTCAGGCATTGCGCGTGTTCTGAGAACGAGCGAGGGGGTCCTTGCGCGTACAAACCTCCCTACGCTGACGCCCCCACCCCACCACCACGAACACCGACACCCGGCCGCCCGTCCTCGCCCCCGATGACGCAACCCCACCCACGCGTCCTCACCTATCGCGGCGTCCTACACTCACTCGCCCCGCCGGCCCGCATCTCCGGAGTGAGTCCCATCTCGTGGTGTAGGAGGCGGTCAGCATCCTCGGGGTGATGGTGGTCATCGTGCGATTCTCGAAAGCGACCAAGCAACCGAGAAGGACGCACGATGACCGCTCACGAGTTTGCCCTATCCGACCTTGCCG
>JBBQTN010000324.1:0-5383 GCA_038213195.1 Acidimicrobiales bacterium
TTGCAGATCCCTCCGTCCCCCGCGGGGAACCCGCCACCGACATGGCCGGGTTGTTTCAGCGCCGAGGTTTGGTGGTGGGCGTGTGACGGTCGCACAGGGCGACCACCTCGTCCCAGCCGTGGGCCACCGCCGTCGCCCGCAACGACACCCACGTGTGGGCGCCGCCTGCGACAAGGTCGACGTAGTTCGCCTCGATCGCGTCGTCCATCAGAATGTCGGGGCGACAAGACCCCAAGTTGCCGTCGCGTCGAGCCCGCCGATCTTGCCTGACGCGGTCGGATACCTTGCCGCCGTGAAGGCGGCGTAGCCGTACACCACCAGCTGCGTGGTGAGCTGCTGGACGAGCGGCTGATCGAAACGGAGCTGGCGGGGGACACCCCCAAATTGTTCCCACAAAAGGAGTTGCATCGTGTCGGCGACGATCACGACATCCTCGACGTTCGTTCCGACGTTGATCGGGATGTTGCCGTCCGTGACGACGGGCAGCCCTTGGATCATCCCGACGATCGTGAAGTTTTGGGCTTCCGTCGGCGACCCGTCGGCCGATGTCGCACCGGGCGAATTGTTGAACGCGACCACGTTGAACGGGCCACCACTGAGCGGCTCGACAAGCGGACGGCCGGTGCTGTCCATGAGCGTGCTGAACCAGCCCCAGCGGCGCGGGTTCATCGCGACAACCCGGGCCGTCAACACCGTACCGGAGCCGGCGATCGCGGCGATCTGACCGGCGAGCTTCGACGTGAAGTTCGTGGCGGTGGGGGCGGCACCGAACGCGGTCGCAGCGTTGATCCCGGCTGTGTTCAACACGCCGAGCATCTGCCCGGACGCACCCGTGCCGGTGATCACCTGACGGTCGAGTTCCGCCGCGTACGCGCCCGCGAGATCGCTCATGATCAGCCGGTCCATTCCCGGCGTGCCACGTTCGAGTGACTGACGGGACACGGCCGCACCACCGGCGATCGTCACGACCGGAACGGTGAGGTTTGCCCACACTTCGTCGGTCGCCGATACCGCGGTGTTCTCCGTCGCCTGACTGGCCGCCGTCGCAGCCGTCGTGCCCCTGGGGACAATGAGCGACATGCCCTGCTCCGGCAGCTCGAGCCGATGGCACGCGTTCGCAAACGGGCGACCGTTCCGCAATGCGAGGGCGGCCATGTCAGTCAGATATTGCGGGATGACCAAACCGGCGAAGCTGCCGGTCGTCGTCGCACGAGACTCGACGAACTCCCCTTCGATTTGGGCTTCGCGAATGTGTTGCGCGATCCGGTCTCGGGCCGCGTAATCGCCGCGCTCGGCGGCGAAGGCGTCAGCGAAGAAGGACCGCTCGCCGACCGCCGATCTTGCCGGGGTGTACATGCGCTGCTCGGTGACGACGCGGGCCGGGCTGCCACCACGGTTGACGGTGGTGGGCGTCGGGATCTCGGCGGCGAGAGCGTCGTAGCGCTGACGGTCGGCGGCACGCTGCTCATGCTCGGCGATCCGCTCGTCGAGCTCGCCGAGGGTCGTGGTGGCGTCGTCGTAGCGCTGCCGCTCGACCGGGGACAGCGCCCGGTTCTCGTTCTTCGCCGTGTCGAGCACGGTGCGGGTGGTGGTGACGATCGCGTCGCGCGAAGCGCGGATCTCGTCGAGGAGGGAGAGGGTCATCGGACTACTTTCGGGGAGAGGGAGAGGGTCATTTCGAAGTGCTGGGAGAGCAGGAACGGATCGAGCGACGGGTCGCAGAACGCTGAGCGGACACCGGACACCAGCGCACCCGCGTAGGCCGGGAAGTTGACGAGGCTGACCTCGTGCAACTTCACCTCCGTCAACTCGCGTGAACTGTTCCGTTCCGTCCAGCGGGCCCCGTTCGTGGGGACCGTGAACCCGATGCTGAACGCGTCGAGGGCGCCGTCGCGGAGCAGCTCGAGCGCCTCATTACCGGCGACCGTGTTGCTGATCCTGAACTCGCCGTACAGGCCGGCTGTGTCCTCGCGGAGCAGCTCCGCACGACCCAACGGCATCGACGCGTCATTGTGCTGGCCGAGGAGCTTCACACGGGCGACAGGGCGCTCCGAGATCGTCCTGGCGAACGCGCCGTGCCGGATCGTCTCGGTGAAGGACCCGCCACGCTCATTGATCTCCGCCGGCGCATTGAACGGGGCGACGATGCCATGCACCGTCCGACCATCCGAACGCACCTCGATATCAATGTCAGCGAACGAGCGGGTGATCAACATGAAGGCTCCGGGATCGGCAACGGAGAAACCTGAACGGTTCCTGCGACGTGCGGCGACCGGCACTTCGAGCCGTCTGACCAGGGAGCGCCTGTGCGTTCGAGCGACCAGCGTTTCGGCTGTCTCGGCCAGTATACACGCGCGTGGGTTCGAGCACGAGACCGTTCTGCGCAGCGCATCACTCCACCAGGTCCGCGTCGAGCAACTCGTCCGGGATGTACACCAACTTCCCGTCCAGCGCGAGGACACCGACATTCGCCCCGTCCAGCACACAGAACCACACCGGCTCCTCGCCCGACTGCGGGATGCCGAAGCGCAGTTGCACCAGGTCCGGCTCCTCGCCCGGGTGAGGGATCACGCACACGGCGAACGGAAGCCGCTCCGCCCGCATCAGGTCGAGCACCTCACGCACACGACCCGTCTGACGATCAATCGCGTCATCCACGAACGGGCGCGCACGATCCAGCAGCCGGACCCAACGGTCGTCATCCTCACGGCCGTCAGGGCTGTCGTCCACGCTCACCGGGCACCCCCGGGGATCAACACTCGGGCCGGGGAGAAAAAAAACAGATGCCGGGTCGGGGTGGGGGGGTCGGTTTTCGAATAATGGGGGTTCGTTTGCATGGGGGGTCACCAGTCGCGGGAGGGGGTGGGTGGTGTGGTGGGGGGTGTCTTGCGCTGTCGCAGCGCTTCGTTGGCGAGGTCGGCTTGTCGGCGGCTGGTGCGGCCGATGTTGCAGGTGGCGCAGGCTGCTCGGAGGTTGGTGGGGTCGAGGCGTTGTCCGCCTTCGTTGATGGGGATGATGTGGTCTACGTGGGATGCGTGGATGGTGCATTTGGGGCCTGCGATCTGGCAGGTGTAGTTGTCTCTGGCGAGGATGCCGGGTCGGATCTGTTGCCATGTGTGGTCGTATGGGTTGGTCATCGTGAGTTCTCCTGGTCTTGTTGTGCTCGGATGCGTCGGCGTTCGCGCCAGCTCGTACCTGCCCACAGGCCGGTGAGGTCGGGGTCGGCGAGGGCGTATTGCAAGCATTCGTCGGCGACGAGGCACCGGCCGCAGATGGCTTTGGCTGCGCGGGTGGAGTAGCCGGGCAGCGGGTGCCAGCAGATCTCGGGGTGCTCCCTGCAACAGGCGTCGGCATGCCACGCGGGTCGTCCGAGCAGGATCGCCATGAGGTCGGCGGCGTCGGTCTCACTCTCACTCTCACCCCCTATAGGGAGGGGGTGGTGAGTGATAGTTCCAGGACTGCTATCGCTGAGAGTCATGAGAGTCCTGTGAGAGTGCGAGAGTTCCTGCGTCCGACACCTGGTAGCGGGGTTGTTTGTCGGTCCCGACGTTTGAGACAAGGCCGAGAGTGAGTAGGTCTTTGCGGTGTCTGTAGAAGGTCGGCTCGGATTTGCCGGATGAGAGTCGCCAAGCGCTCGCAGATACACCGCCAGTGACGGTGATTTCACTGAGCGCGGTGAGTGTTTCGAGTGCTCCCGCCCCGATTCCTTCGGCGGTTGCCCGGTAGTTGACGAGCACTGCGCTGTCGCCGGTGGGGCGGAGTTGCAGCCGGATGGGGAGCGGTTCGGCATGGTTCTTCTGCTTGGTGCACTTGATCGTGACCAGTCCGTCGACGTTGGTGATCTCGAGCACGGTGTCGGCCGCGGCCTCGAACGCTGAGGAGCCGCGGCCGCCTGCGGTGGCGTCTTTGCCTGAGTGGTGGATGACGAGGACGCAGGCGCCGGTGCATCGGCGGATCACGTCGAGGTGTGCGATGGCGACGCCGGCGTCCTTGGCGCTGTTCTCGTCACCGCCGACCATGCAGCGGGCGAGGGTGTCGAACACGATGAACTTGGCGCCCATCTCGACGGCGGCATCCGCGAACGCGGCGACGGACACGCCGTTCATCAGGTTGACGGCTTCGGGCAGGATCAGCAGCTGCTCGGGGCCGGGCGGCTGGCGTAGTGGCGCATGCTCGCTTTGCCAGGCCTCGTACCGTTGACTGGTCCCGCTGGCCCCTTCGGCGACGACGTAGATCGCCGGGGACTGTGTGACGAGCGAGCCGTGCCAGCGTTCGCCGAGGGCGACTGCGGCGGTCATCGCGGCGGCGATCAGACTCTTGGCGGCGGCGCGGCGCCCGTAGGCGATGACGATGCTGTCGAGGTCGAACACCCCAGCGATCAGCGCCACCGGGCGGGGCATGTCGCGGAGCTGGGCGAGCGACAGCATCCGTTCGCGCACCTTCAAGTCCGCACGCGGACTTGCACCGGCGACCTCGTCGGCGGCGTCTTGCCGATCGAAAGCTGACTTTCGATCGCAGGACACGTCGACCACCGCCGTATCCGGTGGCGCATTGGCATCGGTGTGCGGCGGAGGCGACTCGCTTGGATCCGTCGCGAGGAAGCCGACCCGCCATGGGACCTGGTCGGCGCCGTTCATCGCTCGCCGTCGGCGATCAGCCGGGACAGCGTGTTCATGCAGTCGTCGTGCTCGAGGACGATCCGCTCGAGCAGCATCCTGGTGAACGTGCGCCGGCACCGGTGACAATCAAAACGCCAGTTGCCTCGCGTCACAGCGGTACCGCCGTTGTGGTCGCGTGTCCCGCACGAGGGGCACACGAAACGGATCTCGCCGGTGTCCGGGTCGTCGAGCATGTCGAACGGCCAGACGGTGTCGCCGATGTATGCGGCGATCAGGGTGCGCAGCGACACGGTGGTCACCGCCCGGCGCGGGTCGAGCTCGGGGCAGGCCGTAGTAGGGTGGGCGGTCGTCGATGTGGTGTCGATGGTGTTGGGGACGAGCGCCTTGCCGAGGGGCGCTCGTTTCGCGTCCGGGGTCACGGCGTCCTTCGATGGCGTTCGGCTTGGACTGTTTGCCTCAGCTCGAGCAGGTCCTTGAGCGCCGGCTTGAGCGCTTCGAGGCAACGATCGAGTTGGTCGTCGTCGACCCGACTCATGTCCATGGTCCGCAAGATCGGCATGTAGCTAACGCCGTAGAGGCCCGTCACGGTCTTCTCGAAGACCTCCTTCGACTGCAGGTGGCGCAGGCCCTTGAGGAATGGGGGGCGGTCGTAGTGTTCGCGCTCCTTGCCGTTCACCATCACGAGCTTGCGTGCCGGCTTCGCGTTGTACTTCTTGCCGTCGAGCCCGGTAATCGTCTTCGCGGGTGCGGCGTCGATCTCTGCC
>JBBQTN010000325.1:0-5354 GCA_038213195.1 Acidimicrobiales bacterium
GTGGGCGCCGCCGGTCTCGACCCGGACCCCGCTTCCGGCGTCTACGGCGAGAACCCGGTGGACGAGTCGTTCTGCCAATACGTCATCGCGACAGACGGTCCGGTGGTCATCGATGACTCGCGACTCGACCGACGCAGCCAAGGGAACCCGTCGATCGAGTCGATGGGAGTCATTGCGTGGGCAGGGTTCCCGTTGCGTTCGACCGACGGCCACGTCGTCGGGACGTTCTGCGCAGTCGACCGTGTTCCCCGCGAGTGGTTTGCGGAGAACATCACCTTGCTCCACGCGTTGGCCACCGCCGCGACGAGCAACGTGCAACTGCGCACCGCGCTTGCCGTGGCGAACGAGTCCGCTGGCGCGCTCCGAACCGAGATGGAACGACGCGAGGTGCTGGTGCGCCGGGCGACGATGTTGGCGCAGCTTGCGCGGGAACTGAGCTCGGTGAGCACCGTTGAGCAGGTGGCGCGGGTGGTCACGACGACGGGCCGCGAGGTGCTCGGCGCGGCGTTCGCGAACATCGCGGTCCTCGACGCTGATCGACGACACCTCGACATCGTGCACTCGCCCCCGCTGCCGCCCGGGATGGCGGCGCAGTACGGGCGCGTCGTGCTTTCCGACGACCTTCCGCTCGCGCACGCGGTCACACGGGGCGAGACCATCCTCGTGCCGGACCTCGAAAGTCTCAGCGACCGCTACCCACACATTCTCAGTGACACGATCGCGGCCGGTCTGGAATCGACCGCGTCCGTCCCGTTGTTCCGCGCCGACCGTTCGGTGGCCGGCGCGATGGGTGTCGGGTGGCGCGCACCCACCGAGTTCACGCCGATCCTGCGGTCGGCGCTGACGACAGTCGCGGAGATGAGCGCCCAAGCACTCGCCCGAAGCCAGATCGGCGACGCTCGCACCCAGTTCGTGCGGTCGCTCCAGTACGCACTCTTGCCGAACATCGGGCAGCGCGACGGTCTCGACATCGCTGCCGAATACATCGCCGCGAACAGCGCCCTCGGTTTCGGCGGCGACTGGTACGACTTCATCCACCTCTCACCGGACCGAACTGCGCTCGTCGTGGGTGACGTCTGCGGTCACGGCATCGAAGCCGCAGCCCGCATGACACAGATCCGCGGCGCGGTCAACGCGCTCGTCTCGCTCCACTCCGACCAGCTCAGTGCCATCTTCGATCGCGCCGAGCAACAACTCAACCTCAGCCCCAACGACTTCGTCGCCACACTCAGCGTGCACGTCATCGACACCGCGACCAACACCATCAGCTACGTCTCTGCCGGCCACCCGCCGGCATTGTTGGTCAACGAATCCGGGGACCCGACGTTCCTGGAAGGCGGCCGCCGAGCCGTGCTCGGGATCCGCAGCGCCGTTCCCGAAGTCGCACAACTCCCCTTCGCCCCAGGCTCGATCCTCGTCGCCTACACCGACGGCCTCGTCGAGCAGGCCCGCGACTTCGACCGTGGCCTGCAACTGCTCACCGACAACGTCCAGTCCGCCCGAGGACGATCTGCACGGGAGATCTCCGACGCAATCGCCACGACAATCTCCAACAACGCCCCCGACGACATCGCCTACACCGTGATCTGCCGCGTATAGACCCCCGGCCCGGGTCCACGTCATCCGTGACTCGCGCACGCGCCACCGCCCTTGACCCCACGTCATCGGCCTCCCCCAAACCGCCCTTGCGATCGAGTCGGTCACCTGTCGAAGCAACGCACCGACTCACTGATAGCGTTTTGACGCTGCTTCGCGGTGGGTGCTCAGCGGCGCTGTGTGGTGGCGACGAGCTCGAGGGCGCGGTTGAGCTGACGGTCACCACCGCGGTTGAGGCGACGGCAGGTCTGCCGTCGTCCGGAGGTCGCCTCGGACGGTGACGTGCACCGCAACAAGATCGCTGCGTCCCTGCGGCAACGACCGAGGGGAACCAAGCGAGGTCGAACTCGGCGGCAGTGACGAAGCCGATCCCGCACTCATCGAGCAGCCGCGCGACCGCTTCGTCGAGCAGGCGCCCAAGTTCAAATCAAGTCACGTGAGTGTCCGTGCTCTTCGATCTCATCGTTCCGGGACTCGAGGCGTCGATCCAGGGCGGCATCACAATTCGATAGCAGCGCCCCTCGACGCTCATCCAATCCCCGCACAGCCGTTGCTCCGACGCCCGCAGCGTTGACCGCTCAAACCACAACCAACATGTGTCTCCTAGTGCGCACCTCCACCGGCAGGCGCGCGCGTCACCTATCGCTGCCGGGTCGCCAGCGCCGCAGGTCGCTTCGGCAAGGACCTTTCTCGACTGCCGAGCGCGTAACGGAGCCCGAGCGCCAGGAGTGCCCTTGTTCGGCATCTCGGGGACGCGGATCGGGCGCTGGCTCCGCGTGGATGGGGGACGTTCGCGCCGAACCGTCGTCGCCATCATCATGATGGTCGCGGTTGGTCAGCGCGAGCGTTGTCATTGTCGAATGGCACTCGCGGGGCGGCTCGGAAGCGCGACCGGAGATGGTAGTGCGGCCGATCGACCCGCTGGGACGCGGCATGTGGATGTGTGTTTGTTGTTCGACGCTGGCGGTGTTGACTTGGTCGGGTCGGGCTCGCCGCGTGGCCCCCGACCGGGGTGGGTCAGCCGCCGGTGAGCCTGTTGATGACTCCGCTGAGCACTTGTTTGGGTCGTTGCATCTCGCCTTCGACGGCGTTGAGCACGACCATCACGCCGGTCAGGATCGGCAGCGACCACTGGAGCACGGCGAGTTGCCGTTGGGCCTTGGCGACGGTGTCGCTGGTTCCTGGCGCGGGTTCTGTTCCTGAGACGGCTGGCTCGTTGGGGTTGGCGATGATTCGTTGTCCGAGCGCCCGTGAGTACGCGGTCGCACCCAGCGAGACGGCCAGCACTGCGGTCTTGGCGAGCGACACGGATCCGACGCCGTGCTGGGTGGCGACTCGACCCTTGTTGGCCACCAGCAGTCCACTGGCACCGACAAGATGAGCACCGATCGCGGCGAGGTTGACCGGAGTCCAAGCTTTCCAACCAGCTCCTGCCACTTTGGCGGCCTCGCCACCGGCGTGGCGTGCTGCGGCTTGATTGAGGCCGACGGCACCGAACAACGTTCCACCGAACCACGCAGCGAGGCCGGAGTCGTGTAAGGAGCGAACAATGACGTTGGTATCAGAAATGGCCCACACCTACCCGCAGCGCCGACATCGCGATCGTGGATCCGGTCATTCACCCGCGGAGATCCCACGCCTGCCCTGGGGCTGATCGACGAGGCCGTTTCGCCGACGGTCGACGTCCGGTCACTCGAGGCCCGATCGGTCGGGGCATCGGATCGGCACGTCGGGTTCGTCGGTGGGGGCTGCTTCGCGTTCGTTGACGTCGTGGTTGACGAGCTGGCTGGCTCATGTCGCGAGTGGTGGTGGCCAGGAGGGGTGCTCGACGGTGAGGTGGGTGGTGTGCCGGTGTTGCGGGTGAAGATGATCCGCAACGAGGTGGGTGTGATCATGGCGGTCGACGAGAACGTGGTCGAGCTGTTGGGGTGGACGCCCGAACAGCTGGTTGGTGTCGCGTCGTCGCAGTTCCTGCATGCTGAGGACCAGGCGAGCGGCGTCATCGCGTGGGTCGCGATGGCCACCGCACCCGGCACGACCGGGGTGTGGCGGGGTCGGTATCGGACGTCGCGGGGCACCTGGCAGTGGGTGGAGACCGAAAACCGGTTTGACGTCGAACGGGGTGTCGTGTCGACCACGATGACGACGGTGACGGTGGCGCAGGTGAGCATCGAGGAGGAGTTGCGGGCGCGAACCGAAATGTTGACCCGGTTGTCGGACGCTGCCCGTCGGGTTGTTCCAGATCGACGTGTCGCGGCGGGTGATGTTCACCAACGACCGGTTGCACCTGATCGTCGGTGTTCCGGGACCGGCGACGATCGACGCGCAGTTGATCAACCTGGTCGACGACGATCGTTGCCGGTTGGAGGCTGCGTTGTCGGCGGTGCTCGCTGATCAGCCGGTCGACGACATCGAGATCCGTCTCGCTGACGACGTGACCTGCACGCAACACATCTGCCTGCTCAGTCTGCGCGCGTTGACCGACGCCAGCGGCGCGGTGAGCGGTGCGATCGGGTTGGTCACGGACGTGACCGAACGCGTGCAGATGCGACGCGAACTCGAGGTTCGTGCCTCGGTTGATCGGTTGACGTCGTGTTTGAACCGGGCCGCCGTGCTCGACGTCCTCGACGAACTCGTCACCCGCAGATCAACGTGCCAGCACGGTGTCGCTGTGATGTACATCGATCTCGACCGGTTCAAACCGGTCAACGACAGCTTCGGTCACGCCGCCGGGGACCGACTGCTGCAGGCAGCAGCTGACCGGTTGCGGCTCGCAGTCCGAGACGGTGACTCGATCGGTCGGATCGGTGGCGATGAGTTCCTGGTGGTCTGCCCGCAGGTCGCCAGCCCCGCAGCCGCCGTCGAACTGGCGCAACGATCGTCGTCGTTTCTCCACGACAGCGTCGATGTCGGCCCGTCGACAGTCGATCTACGGGCGAGCGTCGGGGTGGTCTGGACGTGCGAACAAGTCGACGGTGACACACTGATCGCTCACGCCGACACCGCGATGTACAAGTCCAAGATCGACAGGTCCGACGTCACTGTTCACGTCCTCGCACCGGGCGCGGCAGCGATGGACCCCTGAACCTTCACCTCGACGTCTCAATCCGCGGAGCCTGGTGCCAGTGAAGCACCACCAATCCAACGCGCGCCTGCAACCCGCCTACCGCGCGACATCGACCAACGCGTGCCCTACGCACCAGCGTCGAACCGATCGGGAGGTGCGGGACACCGGCGCCCCCTTATGACCGTGCTTCGTCTCCCGGTCGCCTTCCCGTGCCTTGTACCCAAACCAAAGCGATCGAAGCAGACCTGCAACGTCCATGATCGCCGGAACGCTCCGCCGTCGCCGTGCCCGGTGGCGCCGGACGAGTTCACGCGCGTTGTGTTCGCCCTGCCGCTTTCTTCACTGGCGTCGTGCTCTTGGCGGGTGCCTTCTTGGCCGGGGCAACCTTCGCTGCCGCCGCCTTCGACGTTGCGGCCGCCTTCCCAGCCGACGCGGCTGACCTTGTCGGAGCCGTCTTCACGCCGACAGCCATGCTCTTGGCCGTCGCGCTCGCCTTCTTCACACCGACGATCTTGGGTGCCGGAGCGACCCCGAGCACGATGTCTTTGAACCCCTTCAACGGCGTGATCTTGGCCACCGTCTTCGCCTTGATCTTCACCGGAGCGCCAGTCTGCGGATTCCGGCCCACGCGCGCCGCCCGCTTCACCTTGCTCCACTTCGCGAAACCCGTCAACGTCACGTCCTCACCCCT
>JBBQTN010000326.1:0-5335 GCA_038213195.1 Acidimicrobiales bacterium
CGGCACGTTCACCAGCGTCAAAGACCTCATCGCCGCGATCGAGACCTACATCGACAGCTGGAACGAACGCTGCCAACCATTCACCTGGACCAAGACCGCCGACGAAATCCTGCCCAAGGCCACCGCTGGTCAAAGATCATCTTTCACGCGACACTAGTTCGTCCGCTGGTCGATGCAGCCGCTCGTGCAACGGTTGCCAGAAGCCGCCGATCCGCCCCGGCACTTGGGTCGCAAGCTGTCCGTCTGCGTGATCCTCGTAGAGCCTGAGGAGGAGTTCAGCGGCCTCGCGAAGATCGACCGCAACGAGCGCGGCGCCCTTGAGCTTGTGGCGAGCGGCCGACGTGGCGTGGCCTGTCAAGGGACCCCAGTCGGCGAGCGGGTCGACGGTCTTCGCAGCGCTGAGGAGCAGTAGGGCTTGCCCATGGAGCACGTCCGCGTCGACATCGAGCCACGCCAGGAGATCGGCCGCGTCGAACGTGCGCGCCGGAGACCAGACTTCAGCTCCCCGACTCGAGAGGCGATTTCCGACGTACGGCATGTAGCTGGCAGCGATCGCCTCAATGGCGACGGTGAAGGCCCGGTTCGCATCGGAGACACCGTTGAACCATGGAGCGACCCGTTCGTCATCAGCGATGCCACGGAACGCAGCCTGGGTTTTTGGGTGCAACTCATTCCAGACCACCGACTCGAACCAGAGGAGTTGCCAACGCGTGTAGCGGCAGCGATCGAGTTGTCGTACGTCGAACCGCGACCCGACGGGGTCTCTGACCTGTCTCGCACAGACGTGGGCGTCAAACGGCCACTCGCTGCGCCCAGCTGTCGAGTCGAGCACCACACCCTCGACTGGCTCGTCCGTCATCTCGAACATCGGCACGAGAAGCTGGAGATCCGCAAGCAGCGCCAACGACTCGGGATTCACATTCCACCCCCGCCGCTTGGCTTCCTTCACGAAACCTGCGGTGGTGAGCACCCCGGTCTGCGTGAGCGAGAACGGCACGGCCAACAGGTCAGTCGTCCGCCGGCGCGGCAACTCTGAAGACGCAGTCGGGTGGAAGCGAGCGTGTATGAACGATGCCTCTCCAGGGGCCATAGAGGAGGTCTACACGACCGATCGTGAATCCGCTCATGCAGCATGAACACCCCTCGTTCCCGGGCGCAATACGCGTCGCGCGTCGGCGGAGGCTCGCGTCACCGACACCTCCCTCGAACGCAAGCGACGCTCCCTGCTTGCTCGTCTGGAGGCGCACGGCATCACCAAGACCGCGCAGCTTGGCCCACCGCGCGGCGGGTTGGGTGCCCCAGAACGCGCGTCGCACCGTCCCTGCGAGGCTGACCCTACCGCCGGGTGTCGGGCGCTGGTGAAGCGTCCTTGACTGTCGGATCGTCCACCCCTAGGATCGGTAGCTGGCGGGAACGCATGCGCCGATCGGGGGCGCTTGGCGCCCGGCCGCGAGACCCGTCCGGTGCTTTCCGGTCGGCCTCTCGGTGACGTCGTAGGCTCTGGAAGTGAGCATTTTCGAAGTGTGGTCGCTGATGCTCGGTGTTGCAACCGTGCTGCTCAACGCCGCCCTGTTCTACATCTTCTTTCGGCAGATGAGACTGTTGGCCCGCCAGCTTGATGCCGCTACCGAATCGACGAGACTCGACCATGAGCGGCGCCGACTCACGGAGACGTTCGAGTTCGCCAACGAGATCCTGGAGAAGCAATGGGAGTTCGCTTCGATGATCCCAGACGCACGCGACGGCGATGCGGTGAAGAACTACCTCGCCTCGACAACCGACTCAAGTCCACCACACGACGTCGTGGCCACGCGCTACCTCGACATCTATGAGAACCTTGCTGCCGCTGTAAACGTCGGTGTCTTGGACATCGAGATGGTCGACCGGCTTGAGGGCGGCCGTATCGTCAGGACCTGGGATGCGTTCGCGCCTTGGGTGGAGGAGCGCCGACAACGACTCGGTCAGGAGTCTCTGTTTGTAGAGCTTCAACAACTCGCGGACAAGGTGCGCAATCTGCCTCCGTGAACGAGCGGGTGAACTACACCTGACCGCAGCCGGCCGCGCTACGACTCACTCGACGATTGTGGGCTGCGAGTGGCGTCGGCTGCGCTCACTAGCCCACGGTCGCAGTGTCAACACCAGCACCGTCCACGACGTCGAGTTCGACCGACCGTTCGGCGACGTCACTTGAGTCTCAACCCTGGGCACTCCGAAATCGAGGAGAACAGCGAACCGGCCCGGTCCGGACTGTTGGCCGCGTCGTTGTCGGCGAGGGATCCTGGACGAGGCCGGACCCGTCCGGCCTGCGCGTCCCAGAACGAGCGAACCGGGTCCCGCCAGAGGGTGTCCTCAAACATCCCATGTGTGGGTTCGTCACCAGCTCGAGCGCAGGCAACGATTTGTGTGGCAAGTACCCGAGGACGAGCTGGGAGGTTCCCGATGACGATGGTATGTGGGTTGGATCTGCATCGCCGGCAGATCACCTTCGACGCGATGCATGTCGAGTCAGGTGAGGCATGGACGGGGCGGGTGTGGGAACCGGACCGGGACCGGTTCCGGCGGTGGTTGCGGAGCGACGTGACCGAACACGCCCGTGGTGGTCCGGTGTCGATCGCTGTGGAGGGTTGTACTGGTTGGCGTTACGTCGTCGAAGAAGTCGTCGCGGCCGGGTTCGAAGCGCATCTCGCGGAGCCGGCCGAGACTCAGGCTGCGCGGGGACCCAAGCGACGCGCCAAGACCGACCGCAGCGACTGCCGGTTGCTGCGCGAGCTGCTCCAGGACGGTCGGTTGCCGGCGTCGTGGATCGCGCCGACGATCGTGTTGGAGTGGCGCGAACGAGCTCGCCTGTACAAGACGTTGATCGACCAGCGCTCGACGTGGGTGCAACGCATCCACGCAGAGCTGTACCAGCACGGGGTGACGTTGCCGGAGGCATCGATCCGCTGGGCCAACACACGAGCAGCGTTGGACGACGACGCCGTCGAGATCAGCGCAGCAGGCCGGCAGCGGATCCGTTCCGCGTACCGGATGATCGACGCGATCACCGTCGAGTCACGCCCCCTGAAGGCGGACCTGCAGCACTTCGGTCGCCACCAGCCCGGCTGCCGAGCATTGGTCGACAGCCAGTACGGCATCGGCGGGTTGCTGGCGGTGATGATGTGGTCCGAGCTCGGCGACTGCCAACGCTTCACCCGCTCCGATCAAGTCGTGCGCCACAGCGGGCTGGACGTCACCGTCGACTCCTCCGATCGGCGACGCGCTGGTGGGTTCCTCACCCGTCAGGGCCCTGCCACCCTGCGGTGGGCGCTCGACGAGGCAGCCAAGAACGCATCGCACCGGCGCAGCCCCGACCACGACTACTACACCGACGTCAAAGAACACCTCAACGGCAAGCTGGCCACCATCTCGATGGCCCGCAAGCTCGCCCGACGCAGCTTCCACGTACTGCGTGGCGTCGATCCCGACGAGATCTACGCCGAACCCTGACCTTTCGTCGAGGTTGCTGGTCGGCACCGCCCACCACAACATCACCGGGTCGTTTCGCGGTCAGCTCCCGCAACCGGCGTGCCCGCCAGCATCCGTGCTGGACGGCCTTCGAACATTGAGCGACCGCGAGACCCACCATCGTGGGGACACCCAATCAGAGATGTCGTCGCCGACGACCACGTTCGTCGAGCACCCACGTAACGCAGGGCGCCCCGCACCACCAACCACCGACCACAAGCCCCCGACGGGACCATCGACCCAGAATGCGCCATAGCCATTCTTGATGTCGCGCGTCACCGCAACCGAAAGAAGCGACAAAGAAAGCCTTGACCCCTGCCCATCGAACAGGTAACGCCGGGTAGCGGCGCAGTTTCGCTGATGGCTGGCGGCGACGGTTTCGCCGCGCGATGACGCCCGCTCCGCCCGTAGGCCGCGACGCGTTCGGCTCAGGCCGTCGCGCTCATGCGTGTCCGATAGCTGCCCGCCAGATCGCGCAGGGCTGCCGTGCAGTCTCCGTTGAACGAGGAGCCGTGCATGAGCGCGAGGGTGCTCGGCTTGAGCTCGGCGAGTTGCTCGATCATGGTTGGCGTGCTCGGGGCGAGACAGCTGTAGCCGAAGACGTCTTCGGCCTCGCTCGCTGGACCGACGATGTCCCCGTCCGTCAATGCCGGACCGTTGCCGAGGTGGGTGAACAGATCACCACACAGCAAGGTGCCTGTCGTCTCTTCGAACAGGACGCGCGCTTCCCAACCGTGTGGGAGGTGTGGCGTGTCGATGTGACGGACCCGCTTGGCGCCGAGCTCGATCACTTGCCCGTCGGTCAGAGGCACCGGTGGTCGATCAGCCATCTCCGCGATCGACACCATGCAGCCGATCGCACCATGCGCGACCTGCGCCCGTGGGGCTGCCGCAAGCATGTCGTTCATCGCCCCGCACTCATCGGACTCGACGTGCCCGAACGTGATCCACCGAAGCCGATCGATCGGCATGACCTGTTCGATTGCTTGGCGGACGGCAGGAAACATTGACCGATGACCGGTGTGGAACAGCAATGGTTCCTCATCGTCGATCAGAAACTGGTTGAACGTGAATCCGTTGGGACCGATCTCGTTCACGAGGTTGGAGAGCCGGTAGATGTTCGGCGCGATTTCGTCAACCGTGGTCATGTGCCAACCTCGTTCGTGTGTGTTGTCTTGAGCCGTCGGCGCACGCGCGGGGTCGTGCCGGCGAGCGCTGCGCAGTAGCAGCGTAGTTGCGACCAGTGGTGACGCTGTCGCCGGGGCGCAGGATAGTCGAGGCATCCGAGCGTTCGAGGCAGCCACGAGTCGGAAGGGTTTTGCAGCACGGCAGACCGTCCCTGAGCGCTTGTCTCACGATGCGTTGGATTGCCCCACAGCCAGATCGGAGCACGCTCAACGACGGCTCCGAACTGCACACTGCGAGGTCGTTCAGGATGTGGTGCTCGCTGGGCTGGCACGCCATGCCGGCGGCTGGGGCGGCCGTCGGCGTTGCGCCGGCCATCGCGAACGTCGGACGCCATGACTCGCAGCCGCCAACACGGCGGCGCACCGCTGTTCCCCGCGGTCAACGCCACCGCGGTCGCGACCGCCTTGCTGCCAACTTGCTTACCGAAGGGAACGTGCGCTGGGTTGCGTTCGGTGTCGCCTACGATACGGCCGCACCCGACCAGACGGCCGGCCCCGAACACAACCACCCTCGGTACCGCCGGACGACTGCTCTTGCGCCAGCGATGCGAGCCCCGGCGAACACCGTCGACCTCACGCGTGCTGCCATAAGCCCAGTACGGGGTATCCACTTAAGCGGAGCTGACGTGTCGTAGCTTCGGGGG
>JBBQTN010000327.1:0-5318 GCA_038213195.1 Acidimicrobiales bacterium
ATCCACAGCGCAGAGACCACCGACAATCCAGAGACGTCGGCGCCGAACCCCTGGACCGAACTCGTCATCGGCAGCGTGTTCGCCACCGGCATGGCCGCCACGGTCGCGAAGCTTCGCCGACGCCGCCTCGCACGCCGTACCCCCGGCCACCGGCTCGTCAACGCGACACCGGTCGCGGCCGCCACCGAGACCGTCCTGCAGGCCGAGTCGGACCCGGACCGCATGCAATCACTGCAACGCCTACTCAGCTCACTCGCTGGCCGGACGCGGCTCGAAGGCAGCCGACCACTCGTGCGCGCCGTGCAACTGACCGACACTGGCATCGAGCTGTTGTGGACCGAAGCGCAGCCGTCGCCAATCAAGCCGTGGACCACGACCGACGGCGGCTGGTCATGGCGGACTCCTTGGCCGACAAACCATCCAGACCAACCCGGTGGAAGGCCGATGCTGCCGACCCTCGTCCCAATCGGTGTACGCGCCGACGGCGCTGAGTTGCTCTTGGACTTGGAGACCGCAGGGTCACTCTCGATCGAAGGCGCGCCAGAACTCGTAGCCGCGTTCGCGCACCAACTCGTTCTCGCCCTCGGAGCGAGTCCCCTCGCCGACAACATCGACCTCATCACCGTTGACCTCGAAGTGCCCGGCGCTGAGCACCTCGAGCGAATCCGAAGAAGCGCGCTCGATACCGCCACCGACTGGATCGCAACCCGGACTGCCGAGACCGGTGCGGCACTCGCGAAGTTGAAGACTCGGACCACCTTCGGCGCACGGCTGATGGGGCGTTCGAACGACGAGTGGGAGCCGATCGTCGTGGTCGCCACGTCGGCCGATGAGGAGGCAGCTCTTCGCCTGACCGACGCAGCCTTCCCCGGCAGCGGCTCCGTTGCGATTGTCACGGACGTTGGCTCCGCTGGCGAGCGAATCATGCTGCATGACGAGCACAGAGCCGAGTGGGTCCGGCTCGGCCTTGCGTTCACGCCGCACCTGTTGACGCCCGACGCCGGCGCCGATCTCGCTGAGTTGCTGGACAACGCGGAGGATGCCACCGAGGTCGAGGTGGTTCTGAATGACGGCCCGATCCACACCGCCGAGGAGACCACGTACACCGACGCAGAGGCCGGTCCGGTAGCCCGCTGCTACGACGTGCTCGTGCGAGTGCTCGGCGAGGTGGAGGTGGAAGGCGTGGATGGACACCTCACCGACGCCGAGGTGGAGTTGCTGGCTCTCCTCGCAACGGTCCGACCTGACGGCCCGATCAACCTCGACCGTCTTGCCACGCTGCTCGCCCACGACGAATGGCGTACCCCCAAGCCCCGTTCGATCCAAGCCCGCATCTCACATCTCCGTCGCAAGCTCGGCAGCGGCACAGACGGCAACCCGCTCGTCCCGGACAGCCGAGCCTCGAGCGGCGGCCAGAGCCGCTACCTCATCTCACCACGCATCGTCACCGACATCGACCTCCTCGACCACGCCTTCCGACTCGCCGGTGACCTCCCGTCAAGCGAGGCCACCGTCGTGCTCCGTCAGGCGTTCGAACTGGTCAGAGGCAAGCCGTACACCGCCCGATCCGGCTACACGTGGGCCTACGACGAACACGCCGCCGCACGCGCCGAGCAAGTCGTTGGTGACGTGGCCGCGCAGCTCATCGACCTCCACGGGGAGGCTGGAGATGCCGCAGGGATTCAATGGGTGATCCAGCGTGCCCGACGGGGGCTCGACGGTGCGATCGCCGAGTTGCCGCACCGCCTCGTCGAGCGAATCTGGGCCGCCCGTTTGGCAGACCCAGGTATTGAGGAGTCAACGGCGGAGTACGAGCGCGAGCTGGCCTGCGAGGTCGACGCGCACGATCCAGAGGGTGACTATGACCTGCACGCCACCAGGCATACGTAGCTTGCGCTGAGCGAGTGGGCGCTGGACGACCCGCTCATTGTGCGACGGAATGCCTCGCGCAACGCCTCGCGCTCGACGGTGAGAGTGCCCCTGTGGCGCTGCTTCAGTGTCCGCGCTGACCGAGTCGTAGGACGGTGAGGTAACGGCGGGTTGCATGATCGCCGAGGTCGGTGCGGATCCGCTGTGCAATCGCATCGAGGAGCGGCTCGCGTACCGATGGATCGAGACGCCGATACGGAGACAGCGTGCGAAGAAGGTCGGCGAAGCCAGCGCCGTCGAAGTGCTGCACCGTCGGGTACCAGCGCACGATCGTCGGCCCGAACAGACCGCCGCTGTCCTCGTTGGGCGGTCCCCAGCCGTGGCTCGTGGTCCGCACCTCGTCTTCCAGGGGTGGGTTCCCCCAGTCTGGGTTGCCCGGAGCGAATCTCTCATGGAGGTCGACGGTCGCGGCGTACACCTCGGGCTCGTCGGTCCGGCGGATCACGACGTGGCCGAGCAACGCGAGCCAGCCGTCGGGATGGAGAACGTGGTGTGCCCGCGTCCATCCGACGCTTGGGTCGACCCAGTGCCATGACGATGCGGCGACGATGAGGTCGAAGCGCCGGTCGCGGTCGTCCCAGGTTTCGAAGGTGGCGGTTTCGACGGCGACGTTCGGGAAGCGAGCCAGTCGTAGACGGGCCATGTCGGCCATCTCGACTCCGGGTTCGATCGCGGTCACGGCGCACCCGAGCTGGGCGAGTGGTCGGGTCGCCTGCCCGGTGCCACAACCGATCTCGAGTACCGACGAGAGCGCACCGACACCCGTCACCCCGACGAGATCCGCGAAGAGTTCGTCCGCGTAAGACGGTCGGACCTGCTCGTAGAGCGCAGGAACTTCGTTGAAGAGTCTGCCGCGCTCACGCTGGTCCCCGGAACTCACGTGCCCCATACTGCTCGCTCACGCGTTGGAGTAGCTGACAATTAGGGCGAACCAAGCCGGCGGTAGGTGACGCACGCTGGGGCGCCAACATGTTGGCGTCTACTCCCATCCGGCGTGCGTCGACATGCGCGCTTGTGTGCCCGATTCCTCAGCCCGGCATGCGTCCGGCAATCATGCGTGATCTCACTACCGGCGCTTCGGTCAGGCTCGAGCAGGGCGTTTCAGACGCGAGTGAAGATGCCGTATCCGATGATGGCAAGGCCAGGGATGGCTAGGAACGTCGAGGATGAGTTCAGGTAGAAACCGATAGAGCGTTCGGCAAACTGATCACCCACGTGCGCGATCCAGTTGATGGTGACGCCGAACGCTTGCAGGGCGGAGGCTGCCACCAGCAACCACGCACCGACCGTGGCCGCTCCGCTGTCGAACCCGACGGCGCCGACGGCAAATGCCAATGCGAGGTGCAACGAGGCCTGCATCAACGTCTCCACGTGCGCCGTCGCGAGACTGCGTGCGTCCGGCGACTTCATCCTCACCAGGCCCAGCACTGAGCCGAGGGCGAAGCCGACAACCAAGACGGCAGTGCCGTTCCCGATGAAGAGTCGTTGCGCAGTGCTCATAAACGCAACGTAGCACGCCTTGGCACGACGTGCCATACTTGTACGGCGTGCCAACACTCATCGAACGACGACATCAACAGATCCGGGCCGAGATCGCGCAAGCAGCGATGGGTCTGTTCGCCGACCGCGGCTTCGACGACGTCACGATGGACGACGTCGCCGCCGCGGCGGGCGCATCAAGGCGAACGGTGTATCGACACTTCCCGACCAAGGGTGATCTTGTGTTCGAGCGCCCCCGGGGTTGGGTGCGGCACTTCGATGAGATCGTCGTCGACGTACACGTCGGCGAGTCCGGCCTCGATCGCTGCTTCCGTGCGTTGCGATCCATCGCCGACCTTATCGACGCGAGCGACGAGGCCGTGTTCGTCGGCTTCAAGATCTACCTGCAGACTCCCAGCCTCCGAGGCATCCACGCCCGACTCGACGACGAGGTGTTCTCCCGCATCTCCGCCCTCGTCGCACCCGATCTGCCCGACAACGCCGACAAGGTCAGCGACACAGCCATCATCGCTGGCGCCCTCGTCGGCACGCTCAACGGCGTGCTCGCCGCCTGGGCAATGCAATGGCCCGACAGGTCCATGACCGAGCTCATGGACCACGCCCTGCAACGCCTCAGCCCGGCACTGACGCGTGTACGCGGACCCAGGAAGACCCGATCACCCCGAGCGACCTCAACGGGGGTGCCCCAATGAGCGGTCCTGATGCGCAGGCACGCGTGCTGCGCATCCACCAATGGATTTATGTGTCGAGCCGGGGCTTTCTTGGCCATCGCCTTATCGGTGTCCCAACGCTGTTGCTCACCACGATTGGACAGCGCAGCGGCGGCCGTCGGACCGTTGCGCTCGTCTACGCGAAAGCCCGTGACGGCACCTTCATCGTCACTGCGTCGAACGGTGGTGCCGACCAACGGCCCGGATGGCTGCACAACGTCCTGGCCAATGAATCCGTCGACGTTCAGATCGGCCGGCGCAGGTTCAGTTGCCGCGCCGAAGTGATCAGCCCTGAACATGCCGACTACCCCGCCCTCTGGGCAAAGGTGAACAACAACACCCGCGGGCGCTATGACCGATATCAACAGCACACCCAGCGACAGTTCGAACTCGTCAAACTCGGCCGCTTGAGTAAGAGAGTCGCCGTCGAGAACTAGTGCGGAGCCGGTGTCCGCTCGTCGTCGCTGAGATGTCCCCGAAGTGTGCCGGTACGGGGCGTACCTAGCGACTACGACGAGCAGCCGGAGGTTGGCAGAAGCCGGGGCTCAGGCGGTGCGAGGTTGACAGACAGATCGGTCAAGAGCGGTTGGGGGCAGTGGTCGACGCCGTCGATCCGGATGCCGAGGTGGAGGTGGGGGCCGCTGGAGCGGCCGGTGTTCCCGGAGAGCATGATCGGTTGGCCGGCGACTACTTGGTCGGCGAGGGAGACGGTGAGGCGTGAGGCGTGGCAGTAGATCCATCGGACGCCGTCGGTGTCTTGGATGGTGAGACCGGTGCCGCACATCTCAACGCAGGCCTCGCGATTGCCGTAGCAGTTGCCCGACCAGTTTGAGACTCGATCGACGGTGCCAGCGTGGATGGCGTAGATCGTTGTTCCCACGGGGACGCCGAAGTCCCAGGCGGGGTAGTCGTGGTGCGGTGCGGTGAGTGCGGCCGGATTGGCGTCGATGAAGCTTCGGTCGACTGGCAACGACCATTCGCCTCCGGCGAGGACGGGCCCACAGACGATCGTGCCGTCGGCGGCCTTCGAGTCGTAGACGTCCATCCATCGGGTTTGGTACTGGCGTGGCGTGAGGGTGTTGCCGGCTTCGGGTGCGGGCACGACGTCCATCAGAGCGGGGTTGCTGACTGCGGCGGGGTAGTACCAGAGCACAGGGACGAAGCTGACGTCGTGGTACT
>JBBQTN010000328.1:0-5312 GCA_038213195.1 Acidimicrobiales bacterium
CACCAACCCCGTCGCCAACGCAACCCAACTCACCCTCTCCACCACCGGCACCATCTGCATCCTCACCTACACCAACGTCGACCTCATCATCGACATCAACGGCTGGTGGACCTGACCAACAGCGATCGTGGCGAGCAGCCAGGAACGGGTTGGGTGATCGCCCCACGACCGCAGCACGGAGCTGCGGTCGTGATCGTTCGGGCTCGAGGACTCAGCGGTACGCGAGGGGGCCGCGGAGCAACCGGCCCGGCAAGGCGCCGGTCGGTGCACCGTCGGTGAGCACCGTTTGACCGGCGACGATCGTCGCCTTGATCCCCTGCGCCTTCTGCACCAGCCGACGCGCACCGGCGGGGAGGTCGGAGACCAGACCTGGCAGCTGCGGAGCGACGGTTTCGGGATCGAGCACGTTCAGGTCGGCCGCCATGCCCTCGCGGACCAGGCCGCGGTCGGACATCCCCCACAGCGTCGCCGGGACGTAGGTGATCATCCGCACGGCTTCCTCGAGGCTGAAGACCTGGCGGCGTCGCACCCACTCGGCGAGCAGGTCGGTCTGGATCGACGAGTCCATGATCTGGCTGACATGTGCACCCGAGTCGGAGAAGGTCATCGCAGTGCGCGGATGGCGGAGCATCTCCTCGATCGCGGTCAGGTCCTGCTTGACCGGGAACTGCTGGAAGAACAGCTCGAACTTCGACTCGAGGGCGAGATCGATCATGATCTCCACGGCGTCGCGGCCGGACGACTCGGCGAGCTCGGCGAGCGTCGGGTTCGGGCCGTGTGCGTTCTGGAGCACGTGGATCCGGTCGTAACGCGGCTTGCGCGCCTCGGCCCCGACGGCGCGCCCGTAGTCGCCCTCGTTGGCGGAGCGGACCAGCCGCTCGCGGACCTCCGGCCGGCGCAGCAGCTCGGCCTGTGCGTCCAACGGGAGCGCACGCAGCTCGGCCCACTCGGGCAGGCGATCGAACGGCAGCCGGGTCTGGAACGACAGCAGCACAGACACCCCCCGACAGTGGGTCTGGGCGAACATCCGGCCGCCCGCGGCAGCGGTGTCGTCGAGCAGCGCCAGCTGATCGCGCCAGATCTGCTGGTCGCCGGCGCCGAGCACACCGAACGTCACCGGGATGCCGGTGTCGACGGCGAGCCGGCGCAGCCGGTTGTTCACCTCCGCACGCGCCTCGGGGTCGCGGGCGGCGACCTGCGATTCGTTGGCGAGCTCGAACAGCCCGACGCCGAGCTCCCCCATCGTGCCGACCAGCAACTCGATCTCGGACCACTCGGCCAGGCGCGACGCAACGGGCTGCCCGCCGGGCGTGAGGTGGTTGGTGCTGCGTGACGTCGACATCCCGATCGCGCCCGCGTGCATCGCGTCGCGCAGCTCGCGCTGCATCGCCTGCAGGTCGTCCGGCGACGACGCCTGTTCGAACGCGCGCTCACCCATCACGAAGGTACGCAGCGCGGAGTGACCCACGTAGGCGGCGTAGTTGATCGCCTTGGGGAGGCCGTCAACGGCGTCGAGGTAGCTGCGGAAGCTGTCCCACGACCATCGGATCCCCGCTGCCATCGCCTCACCGGAGATGTCCTCCGCCCGCTCGAGGTTGCGCACGACGAACTCCCGCTGCGACTCCGGCGCGGGCGCCAGCGAGAAACCGCAGTTGCCCATCACGACGCTGGTGACGCCGTGGTAGCACGAGCAGCTCCCGATCGGGTCCCAGAACACCTGCGCATCCATGTGCGTGTGACCGTCGACGAACCCGGGCGTGACGACGTGGCCCTCGGCGTCGATCTCCTGGCGTCCCTTGCCGTCGATGCGGCCGACGGCGACGATCGTCCCATCGTCGACACCGACATCGGCCCGATAGCGCGGCATGCCCGAACCATCAACGATCGTTCCCCCACGTACCACGAGGTCGTACGTCATCCGATACCCCCGATCGATCGACCAGGTGCCATGTGCACCCAGACGACGCCACGGTATCGGTTTCGGCACTGGAGGGCCGACCCGCGCGACCCGGATCTGCTTCATCGTGCTCGTCACAACCGACACCTTCCTGCACGGATGGGGCATCGCCCGTGCGCCCGGGCAGCGTTCGTCCTCCACGCGCCGCTGGCGGCCGGACCGCACGAAGGCGTTCGACCGACGATCGATCACCTGATGCGCAGGCCCAGCCTCGTTCACGCTCGGTGCTGGTGCGATGACGCTACGTCGACGATAACGTGGGCAGAGACGCTTGCGTGCGTGGAGGACAGTTCGTTGGATGCCGAACTTGCGGTGCGGTCGTGGCGCCGTCGTGCTCCGACTCGTCGGCGCTCGCGCACCGACCGGGTTGCAGTGGGGGCGCCGTGAGGGTGGTGGCTGATGACGGGAGCGGTGGTCTCGATCGGCATGGCGCGCCGGCTTCGGTGATCGACGGGATTGGGAACACCACGGTCGCGCCCGACCCGACGTCGAAGAGCACACCGCTCCCCTCGCCGTCGGCACCGGATGACCGTCGACGTCTCCGTGTTCAACAATTGGAGATCGAGCCCTGGTCGCGGTCAGTCACGTCCGACGGTGAGCCGCTGATGTTGACGACCAAGGAGTTCGACCTGCTGGCGTTCCTCGCGGCTCGGCCGGATCGGGCGTTCGGTCGTGACGAACTGTTGCGTTCGGTCTGGCACTCCTCGCCCGACTGGCAGACCGTGGCGACGGTCACCGAGCACGTGAGACGGCTGCGCACTAAGGTCGAGGTCGACCCGAAGAAGCCGCGTCTGATCCTCACGGTCCGCGGCATCGGGTACACCCTCGCGTCCGGGCGATCGGACCCTGTGGAGGACCCGCAGGCGGCATCGAGCTCGGCGGCGTCGGGCAACCTGATCGAGGTGGCCGGGCTGATCGTCGCAGCCGACCAGTCCGCGATCACGATGGTCGGGTTGGAGACCGAGCAGGATCTGGTGGGCAGACAACTCGACGAAGTGATCGCTCCTGCATCGCATGATGCGATCCAGGAACGGAAGCGGAAGATTGCCGCAGGCGGCTCACGACGGTCGCGGGTGCCGGCGTTGCGGTTCGCCGATCGTACGGACGTCTTGGTGGAGACGGTTCGGATCACGTGGCAAGGCCGCCCGGCACGTTGGAAGATGTTGACTGCGATCGCCGATCGATCCAGGCGACAAGTTGAGACCGAGGTGTTCGACGAGCTCTCCGCAACCGTGGTCATCGTCGATGTCGATGAGGCCTCGTCCGGCAGCCCTCGCCTCGCCCCGCCCTCGGAGCGTCGTGGCTCGGCCGGTCCGGTGGTCGCCCACAACGGCTTCGTCCGGGTGGCGCGACCGACCGGTGCGATCACCCGCGGGCTCGACGAGAACGACCCGGTGGCACGCGTGCTGCGCGGTCTGCTGCGCATCCAGTCAGCACCGGCCGCAGCGGTGCTGTTGCAGGAGGCCGCTGTCGCACTCGGCGCGACACTGGTCTCGGTCGACGATGCGCGACCCGACGCGCTGCCGGTGGACCTCTCGCTCGGGGAAGGGCCGCCACTGCTCGCCGAGGCAGATCCGCTGAGCGTGGCGCGGATGCAACTCGAGCGGTTCCTGCCGCGGCTTGCCGAAGATGCCAGGCAAGCGGTCAACCTGCTCCGGCGGAGCGAGCGGCTCGAGACGGAGTCGAATCGTGATCGGCTCACCGGTCTCGCCAACCGTCGGGTGTTGGATCGAGCGCTCCCCCGTGCGCACGGGGGCGTCGTGATCATGATCGACCTCGATCACTTCAAGCAGGTCAACGACACTGCCGGGCACCAGGCGGGTGATGAAGTGCTCGCGGGCTTCGGGTTGCTGCTCGGCAGTGGAGTTCGCGCCGGCGACGTGTGCTGCCGGATCGGCGGCGAGGAGTTCGTCATCGTCGCCCCTGAGATCGACGTCGAGGCGGCGCTGCGCCTGATCGCCCATCTCCGCGAGAGCTGGTCGACCAGCGCGCCGCGCCCGGTGACGTTCTCGGCGGGGGTTGCGGCGGTGCACCCATCCGGCGGCAGCGTCGCGCTGGTTGCCGCTGACCGTGCGCTGTACCGGGCGAAGGCCCTCGGACGCAACCGCACCGAAGTCCACACGGTGCAGCCGGCGACGCTGGACGACGCATGACCGATGACCTCTCGCGACCCCGCGATGCGTCCAGGCTTCCAGATGTCGACCGGTGCATCGTCGTGTTCTCACGATGATCGAGGTGCTCTCGCCGGTCTCACGACGGTTCCTCGAGATCGCGGCAGCAGGACGTCCCCGACCCGCGATCGACGATGCCGTCGCCCTGACCTCCCGGGGCATGACGTTCGACCACCTGATCACCGACGTGCTCGCTCCGGTGCTGCGTGAAGTCGGACGATTGTGGCAACTCAACCGGTGGACCACCGCACAGGAGCACGCAGCCACCGCAGTGATCGACGGTGTTCTCGGCGCGATCGGCTTGCAGACCCCAACCCCGTCGGCCGACGCGAAGGGTGCCGTGCTCGTGGCGTGCGTCGAGGGTGAGTACCACTCGGTGGCGGCGCGCATGGGCGTCGAGCGCCTTCGCTCAGCTGCGTGGGACGTCACGTTCCTCGGCGCAAACGTGCCGGCCCAGGATCTCCAGAGCTACGTCGCGCAGACCACGCCTGACGCCATCGTGCTGAGCTGCACACTCGGCCTCAACCTTCCCGGCGCGGCACGTTGCATCGGCGCATTGGCCGATCTCGGCGTTCCTGTGATCGTCGCCGGCGCGGCGTTCGGCCGGACGGCCACACGAGCTGGCCGCCTGGGCGCGTCCGCCTGGATCGGTCCAGACAGCGACGCGACCGAGGTGCTGCGTACGACGTCGGATCCCGCCCGCCAACCAGTCCCGACTGATCGAGAATCCGCCCAACTGGAGATGGAGTGCAACGGGCTCGTCGAGACCTGCATGACCCACATGGTCGCCGCGATGCCGGTGCTCGCGGACTACACCGCTCGGCAGCTCGCCCACACGCGAGCCGACTTGACTTACATCCTGCGCCACCTCATGTTGACGATCGACCTCGACGAAGCCTCCTTCTTCGACGACTTCGTCTCATGGCTGACCGTTGTGCTGACCTCCCGTCACGTTCCCGCCACCGTCCTCCCGCTGTCATTGGGCATCGTGGCCGACGTGGTCCAACTCGCGGGACTGCGTCGGGCCGAGGCGGTGTGTCGGTCGTCGCTCATCGGACTTCCGCGAGGGTGATCGTCGTACCACCACCGTGTTCGATGGAATCGGTCAGCGGTCGCGGGGGTCGGCGGTCGCCGGGGTTGGTCGGATCGGCTGCAGGAGCTGTGTCTCCAGCGTGTCCGGGTCG
>JBBQTN010000329.1:0-5308 GCA_038213195.1 Acidimicrobiales bacterium
ACCCCCGCAGGATGCGCATCCATCTCGAGGAGAGCTGAGCAATCCAGCGCGTCAATGGACCGCGTACTCCGAGCTCATGCTCCTGGCAAAAGGCCCGCATTTCACAACAGCTCGGTCCGGCGCACCCCGCCTGACAGCGTCCCCTTTACGCTGGTCTGCCAAGGCGACATCCGGGATCGGGCCCGAACAGGCGAGCGCCAACCGCACGCCTGCTCCCTGAACGCACCGAATACCTCTTCTGAGTTCCTGGGCGCCTGGAACGAGGTCCTTCGCATCAGAAGACGATGCCTCACCATGCCGGAACACCAGGTCGGATCGGTCGCCCACGCCAGGATCGGGCCGCCGTCGTGAGGTCCTGCTCGACGAGGTCCGCCGCCTCGTCGGCCACCCTGCATTGGGCATCTCCCCGTACGGCGGACGGTGATTATGACGCTTGCTGGTACTGCTGTTCCCAGATGACAGGTGCCACGTAGTCGAGGCTGCTATGAAGCCGGCTGGTGTTGTACCAGTTGATCCAACGAAAGACGACTCGCCGGGCCTCGGCACGCGTTGCGAATACTCTACCATATAGGCATTCGCGTTTCAATGACTCCCAGAACGCTTCTGCGACAGCATTATCCCAACATATCCCCGTCCTGCCCACTGATGGGCGGATGTGATGATCTGCGCAGAACTCGAGATAGTCGTTCGACGTGTACTGCGTACCGCGATCAGCGTGACCAATCACACCATCCACGAGGCCACCGCGCGCGGCGATGGCCATCCGCAACGCGTCCAACACGAGCTCGGTGCGCATGTGCTCGGCCATCGAGTACCCGAGCAGCCGTCGCGACCCGAGATCGAGCACCGACGCCAGATACAGCCACCCCTCCCCGGTCGGGATGTAGGTGATGTCCTGGCACCAGCCCACATCCGGCGCGCCCGGCGCGAACTCCCGCTCGAGCAGATCAGGGATCACGTATCCGTCCGGGCCGGGGAACGTCGTGCGCATCCGGCGCCGCCGGAACCGGCCGGCCATCCCGTGCTTGCGCATCAACCGACGCACGCGCTTGACGTTCACGACCATCCCACGACGGCGCAACTCGCGGTGCATCCGTGGCACCCCGTAGTTGCCGTCCGACTGGTTGAAGATCTCACCCATCAACTCCACCAGGTCGGCCTCCGCGACCTCGTGCTCGGTCGGCTCGGCCGCCGACCGGTTGCACCAGTCGTAGAACCCCGACGTCGACACGTCGACCACTTCGCACGCCTTGGTGACCGGGAACCCGGCAGCCTTCTGGTCGGCGACACATGCGTAGCGGCTCACGGTGTCGACTCCTTCACCCAGAAGGCCAGCGATCGTTTGAGGAGATCGCGCTCCATCCGCAACTGCGCGTTCTCGGCGCGCAGCTCGGCGTTCTCAGCTCGCTCGTCCGCGGTCACGCCCTGACCCGCGGCGCGTTCGCGGCGGGCCTTCGCGACCCAGTTCCCGAGCGTGCCCTCATTCACGCCGATCGAGCGGGCCACATCCGCGATCGAGCGTTGCTCATCAAGGACCATCGCGACCGCGTCGCGCTGGAACTCAGGCGGATACTTCGACGGCCGACCCCGCGACCGCTTCTTGCTGTTCGACATGGACATCCTCCTATACGAGGTGTCCGCCCAACGGGGGGATGGTCACATTGATGTGAATTTCGGCGGTATTGTTGGCGGCGGATTGTCGTTGGATTCGCTGTTCGGGTACCGGGTCGCGGTGAGGTCATGTGCTCCGCTGGTCGCCTCTCGAGGGAAAGGGGATTGAGCAATGCCGGGAGCCTCGATATCGGGCGTCGACGGAGTCCTTGCCGAGGTGCGAGCCGCCGCATTCGACCGATTGGGCGCATGTGCGGTGGTGCTCGACCCCTCCGGCACGATCCTCGACACGAACGCCTCGTGGAGGCTGTTCACCCAGTTGAACGAGGGACAGGCCGGCGCAACGGGTGCCGGTGTCGACTACCTGGCCGTGTGCGATCGCTCGGCTGCTGCGGGCGTGGCTGGCGCGGACGAGGTCGCGGATGGCCTCCGTCAGATCTTGAACGGCGAGCGGGAGAGGATGGACTTCGAGTACCCGTGCCCGTCACCGACGGAGGATCGCTGGTTCCTCCTCCAGGCGTCCGCGGCGCCGTTGGAGGACGGGACGGGTGCCGTGGTGTTCCACGTCGACATCACCGCTCGCAAGATGCTGTCGGACAGGCTGGCGGTGCTGGCCGATGACGACGGGCTGACCGGGTTACCGAACCGGCGATCAGCGGTTCGGTACCTCGATGAGCAGCTGATGCTCTCCCACGCGACCGGGGCGACCGTGTGGGTCCACTTCATCGACCTCAACGGGTTCAAGGCCGTCAACGACCGGTACGGGCACCATGTGGGCGACGAACTGTTGTGCAAGGTGGCGATGCGGGCACGGAGTGGGCTGCGCGCCGAGGACCGACTGTGCCGCTTCGGCGGTGACGAGTTCGTGCTGATCTGTCCCGGGCTTGATCGACGCGGGGCCGTGCTCGTCGCCGATCGGTTGCGGATGTTGATGAACGAGCCGTTCCAGATCGGTGAGATCGAAATCATGGGCCGGGTGTCGGTTGGCTTCGCGGCGAGTCAGCCTGATTCGACGGTCGAATCACTCATCGGGGCGGCCGATCAGGAGATGTACGTCGACAAGCGCGGCGTCTCGGCGTACCGCCAGTCGGCGGGCTCGACAGCCGGCCGGCGGCCCGCGGCAGGCGGTGCTGGATCTCACGGGCAGGTGCCGGGTCGCGTCCCCGTCGCGGGGGTTGGGCACGGCTTCGACGTCCACGGCCGGCGGCTGGCCGTGTTGGCGAGCGCGCAGCACGTGATCGCAGCGCTCGACTTCGATGCGGGTCAGATCGCGGTGCGTGTGGCTGAGTGGGCGCGTGCGCTCGCTGCCGCCGACGGCGTGTGCGTCGAGGTGCGCGAGGGCGACGACCTCGTCTGTCAATCGGTCAGCGGTACACCTGACGCCGGGATCGGCTCGCGGCGGCCGGTGGCGGGTTCGGTGGCGGGTGAGTGCATGGCAACCGGGACCTCGGTGATGTGGGCCGGCAGGCACGGATCCGGCGATCAGGCCGGCGCGCTGGGGACCGGGTCGAGCGCCGTGGTGCCACTGCTGGCCGGTGATGGTGTCGACGCGATCGGGGTGCTCACCGTCTGGTCGAATCGCGACGGGGCGTTCGATGACCACGACATCCTCGGGCTGGAGGTGATCGCCGGGATCGCCGGCGGCTTCATGTCCAAAGCCGCTCTGCTGGTCGTGTTGCAGCGCACGTCGGCGAGGTACCGCACCCTCGTCGACCACCTCCCGGGCACGGCGGTTTTGGTCTTCGACCGGCAGCTCTGCCTGCTCGTCGTCGCCGGGCCCGGGGCGCGGTTGTGGCGGTACGAGGAGCGCAACGTCGTGCCCGGACAGTACCTGGGCGACATCGTGTCCGGCCCAGAGCTGGAGATCCTGGAGCCGTTCTACCGATCCGCGCTCCTTGCCCCCGGTACGCTCGAGTACCACTCCAACGACACCGGTCTCGACTTCCACTTCGCCGCCGTGCCCGTGCCCAACATCGACGGCGAGATCGATCAGCTGCTCGTGACAGTCACCGACATCACGCAGCGCAAGGCCGACGAAGAAGCGCTGCGCGAGGCCGAGAGCCGGTACCGCACCGCGTTCCACGAGGCCCCCGTCGGCATGGCACGGACCGCTCTCAACGGCGATTTCGAGTCGGTCAACCAGGCATTGTGCGACCTGACCGGCCACACCGCAGAGGAGCTGTGCGGCAAGAACTTCATCGCCTTCACCCACCCGGAGGAGCTCGAGCTGGGCGCCAGGGCGCGGACGGCGATGGTCGTGGGCGCGAGCGACTCGTACCGCACGGAGAAACGCCTTCTCCACGCCGACGGCCACTACGTCTGGGTCGCACTCTCGACCACCGTCGTACGCGAGGGCGACACGCCGCTCTACTTCCTCAGTCACTTCCTCGACATCAGCGACCGGAAGCGGTTCGAGACACAGCTCCAACACCTCACCGACCACGACGTGCTGACCGGGCTGGCAAACCGCCGCAACTTCGAGGGTGTGCTCAGCCGCCACGTGGCCAGCGTCGCCCGCTACGGACAGGCTGGTGCACTCCTGGTTCTCGATCTCGACCACTTCAAGCAGATCAACGACACGCTCGGCCATCACGCCGGTGACGAGCTCATCGTCTCGATCGCGTCGGTGGTGCGCGGCCGCCTGCGCGCGTCGGACGTGATCGGCCGGCTGGGTGGCGACGAGTTCGCCGTGATGCTGCCCTACGCCACCCGTGAACAAGCCGAACGGGTCGCCAGGGACCTTCTCCAGGCCGTGCGATCGGAGGTCACCGTGCTGGCAGGGACCCACCGCCGGAAGGTGACGACGAGCATCGGGATCGCCATGTTCGACGGCGGCACGCTCACCAGCGCCGAGATGCTGATCAACGCCGATCTGGCGATGTACGACGCGAAGGAGGCCGGCCGGGACCAGTACGCCGTGCACGAGACGTCGGGGACGCACCCCACGACAAGGGCCCGCCTGGCGTGGGTGGACCGCATCACCGACGCCCTCGACCACGACCAGCTGCGGCTCTACGCCCAACCGATCATGCACCTCGCGACGCGCCAGATCACCCGGCACGAGCTCCTCTTGCGCATGGTCAACGACGATGGCGAGATCGTCAGCCCGGCCATGTTCCTCAGCGTCGCGGAGAAGTTCGGATTGATCAACCGCATCGACCGCTGGGTGGTCGATCACGCCATCGCGGCCCTCGCTGCGCACCCGGACCAACGGCTCTCGTTGGAGGTCAACCTCTCCGGTGCCTCCATGGGTGACGCGGGCCTGTTGGCCTTCATCGAGCAGCGGCTCGCCGAGACACCGAACGTCGACCCGTCGCAGCTGACGTTCGAGGTCACCGAGACTGCCGCCGTCGCCAACCTCGGTGCGGCACGAGAGTTCGCCGACCGGTTGACGACCCTCGGCTGCTCGTTCTCACTCGACGACTTCGGCGCCGGGTTCGGCAGCTTCTACTACTTGAAGTACCTGCCGTTCAACGACCTCAAGATCGATGGAGAGTTCATCACCCACTGCCTCTCCAACCCCACCGACCGGCTGGTCTTCGATGCCGTCGTCACCCTCGCCACCGGGCTCGGAATGACCACGATCGCCGAGTACGTCGGCGACCAGGCCACGCTCGATTTCCTGGCCACACGCGGCGTGGACTACGCACAGGGCTACCACGTCGGACGGCCACTCCCCCTCGAGCAGGCGATCGAC
>JBBQTN010000330.1:0-5278 GCA_038213195.1 Acidimicrobiales bacterium
GCCGGTCCACCACCGAGATCGCCGCTCCGTTCGTGGTGTCGGCGTTCGACGGCAATGCGGGCATCGTGCAGTTCAACGCCGCCCGGACCTACGCATTGAAGTGCGAGACCCACAACCACCCGTCGGCGATCGAGCCCTTCGGCGGCGCGAACACCGGCGTCGGTGGCGTGATCCGTGACGTGATGGGCGCCGCGCACCGTCCGATCGCGATCACCGACGTGCTGTGCTTCGGACCGACCGACCTGGCCGCCGCCGATCTGCCAGAGGGCGTGCTCCATCCGCGCCTCGTCGCCGCAGGGGTCGTTGCCGGCGTGGCCGACTACGGCAACAAGATCGGGCTGCCGACGATCGCCGGCGCCGTGCTCTACGACGCCGGCTACGTCGCCAACCCGCTCGTCTACTGCGGCTGCATCGGCAGCGCGGTCGACGCCGAGCCACTCCACGGCCCTGCGCCGGGCGATCTCGTCGTCGTCCTCGGCGGCCGGACCGGTCGCGACGGCCTGCGCGGGGCGACGTTCTCCAGCTCGACGATGGACGCGACGACCGGCGACGTCGCCGGGGCGAGCGTGCAGATCGGCGATCCGATCGTCGAACAGCTGCTGATCGACGCGCTCGACGAGCTGCACGGGCTGTACACCGCGATCACCGACTGCGGTGCGGGCGGGCTCTCGTCCGCGATCGGGGAGATGGCCGAGGGCGTCGGCGCCGACGTCGACGTGCTGCTCGCCCCGCTGAAGTACCCGGGGCTCGCCGCGTGGGAGATCTGGCTCAGCGAGGCGCAGGAGCGGATGGTGCTCGCCGTGGCGCCCGCCGCGCTCGACGAGCTCCTCGGCCGGTGCACCCGCCACGGCGTCGAGGCCACCGTGCTCGGCAGGTTCACCGGCGACGGTGTGCTGCGCGTCCGTGCCGGAGCCACGGTGGTCGCAGAGCTCGACACCGCGTTCCTCCACGACGGCCGCCCGCAGCGCACGATGCACGCGATCCTGCCCGTGCCGCCCCGCGACGAGGTCGCCTCACCGGCGGACGTCGAGATCGTCCCGACGCTGCTCGCCCTCCTGGCGCATCCGAACATCGCCTCGAAGGCGGCGATCGTCGAGCGCTACGACCACGAGATCGGCGGGTCGACGGTCGTCCGCCCGCGCGTCGGTCCCGGGGCCAACGGCCCTGCAGACGGCGTGGTGCTGGCCAGACCGGCCGACACCCACGGCATCGCGATCGGCATCGGCGTCAACCCGTGGTACGGCCTGCGCGACCCGGAGCGGATGGCCCACGCCGTGGTCGACGAGGCGATCCGCAACGTCGTCGCCGTCGGTGCCGACCCGGCACGGATCGCCTTGCTCGACAACTTCTCGTGGGGCGATCCGCGCCGCCCCGAGACCCTCGGCGAGCTCGTGGTCGCGGTCCGCGGGTGCTGCGACGCTTCCGCCATCCACGACGCGCCGTTCGTCAGCGGCAAGGACTCGCTCAACAACGAGTACCTCGGCAGCGACGGGCAGCGCCACGCCGTCCCGCCGACGCTGGTGATCACCGCCGTCGCCCACCTGCCCGACGCCAACCGCGTCGTCACACCGGACCTCAAGCGCGCCGGGAACGTGCTGGTCGTGCTCGGTCGCACGCGCGTCGAGTTCGGCGGCAGCCACCTCGAGCTGCTCCGCGGCAACGTCCACGCCGGTGGCACACCCGGCGTCGTGCCGGCCCCCGATCCCGACGCGCCGGCACGGTACCGCCGGCTTCACGCGGTGCTGCTCAGCGGACGGGTCGCTGCGTGCCACGACGTCAGCGAGGGCGGAGTCGCGGTGGCGATCGCCGAGATGGCGATCGGTGGTGGTCGCGGGGCGCGGCTCGACCTGGTCCGCGCCGCCGGCTCCACAGCGGGCAACCTCGATCCGGTGACGCTGCTGTTCGCTGAGTCCACCGGCCGGTTCGTCTGTGAGCTCGCCGAAGCCGACGTCACGTGGCTGGCCGAGCAGCTCGGCGAACCCGTCCTCCTCGCCGGCACCGTCACCGACGATGCAACCCTGACGATCGTCGCCGGCGCGGGCGTGCAGCGGCTCAGCCTCGCCGAGGCCACCGCGGCGTTCTGCGGCGGCAGCACATGAGGGTCATCAGCACACGGCCGCAGGCGGTCGCCGGGTGAGCGAGCACTGGACCACCGCGCTGGTACGGGATCTGCTCATCTTTGAGCAGATCCCGTACCAGCGTCGGGTGCACACGTCGCCGCAGGCGGTCGTCGGGTGAGCCGCCCGGTCGCCCTCGTGCTGGTCGCACCTGGCACGAACCGACAGCGCGACGTCGCGTTCGCGCTCGATCTCGCCGGTGCGGAGCCGCGGATCACGCTGCTCGCCGAGCTCGTCGGGGATCCGTCGCTGCTCGACCGCGCCCAGATGCTCGTCGCCGCCGGCGGGTTCAGCTACGCCGACGCGCTCGGCGCGGGACGGATGTGGGCGCTGGAGATGGAGCACCGCCTCGGTGACCAGCTCGCCACGTTCGTCGCCGCAGCGAAGCCGGTGATCGGGATCTGCAACGGCTTCCAGGTCCTGACCCGCAGCGGACTGCTCCCCGGTGCGCTCGGCCACAACATCGACGGGCTGTTCCACTGCCGGTGGGTGACGATCGCCGCACAGCCGTCCAGCCATTGCATCTGGACCCGTGGCCTCGACGAGATCGACTGCCCGATCGCCCACGGCGAGGGCCGCTACGTGCACCCCGACGCTGATCTGCTGGCCCGCTCCGGCCAGGTGGCGTTGCGCTACACCGGACCCAACCCGAACGGCTCGGCGGCCGCCATCGCCGGCGTGTGCGACCCGACCGGCGTGGTGCTCGGCCTGATGCCGCACCCGGAGAACCACGTCACGGACCGCCAGCACCCGCGGTTCAGCGGGCGCGCCACGACCGGCGACCGGCACCGGTCCGGGCTGCCGCTGTTCGAGCAGGGCGTGCGCTACGCCAAGGAGCGCTGACGATGACCACAGCGATCAGCGAGCTGCCGGCGCCATTCATGGACATCGACCTGCCGCTCCCCGACCGGCGCGACGGCAAGGTCCGCGTCTCGTACGCGTCCGGAGCGGACCGGGTGTTCGTCACGACCGACCGGCTGTCGGCGTTCGACAGAGTCGTCGCCGGCGTCGCGTACAAAGGCCAGGTGCTCAACCAGCTCGCGGCGTGGTGGTTCGCCGAGACGGCCGACATCGTCGCCAACCACGTCCTCGCCGTGCCGGACCCGAACGTCCTGGTCGCGCGCAATGCGAGGCCGTTGCCGGTCGAGGTCGTCGTGCGCGGGTACATCACCGGCGTCACCTCGACCTCGTTGTGGCAGCAGTACGACGGCGGGGCGAGGCGGATCTACGGCCACCCATTCCCCGACGGGTTGCGCAAGAACATGCCGTTGCCGGCGGCGCTCGTCACCCCGACCACGAAGGCCGAACATGGCGGCCATGACGAGCCACTGTCGTGCGCCGATGTCGTCACCCTGGCGCTGGTCGACGCGGACCTCTGGGAGGAGGTCCAGCGGGTGGCGCTGGCGCTGTTCGCCCGTGGCCAGCAGGTGGCAGGAGATGCCGGGTTGATCCTCGCCGACACGAAATACGAGTTCGGCCTCGCCGATGACGGCACACTGTTGCTCATCGACGAGCTGCACACACCCGACTCGTCGCGCCTGTGGGTGGCCGCCTCATACGCCGATCGCGCTGCGACAGGCGACGAACCGGAGAGCCTCGACAAGGAGGTCGTCCGCCGCGCTCTGCTCGCCACCGGTTACCGCGGCGACGGTGCGGTGCCGCACCTCAGCGGTGACGTGTGGGCGGAGACGTCGGCGCGCTACATCGACGCATACGAGCGGATCACCGCGCACCACTTCCTGCCCGGCGCGTACCCGATTGCCGAACGGATCGCGGAGGTCCTCGCCCATGCTCTCTGATCGCGCGATCCCGCTCACCGTCGACCACGGCGGCGCCATCGACCTCGACAGCGACGATGCGCCGCGCGAGGAGTGCGGTGTGTTCGGCGTGTCGACCCCGCACGGCGAGGGGGTCGCCCAGATCGTCTTCTTCGGCCTGTTCGCGCTGCAGCACCGCGGCCAGGAGGCGGCCGGGATCGCGGTCAGCGACGGCAGCCGGGTGCGCCTGCACAAGGACACCGGGCTCGTCTCGAACGTGTTCACCCCTGCGACGATGGCCGGGCTGACCGGCTATCACGGGATGGGCCACACCCGCTACAGCACCAGCGGGGCGAGCGCGCTGCGCAACATCCAGCCGTTCCTCGTCGAGACGATGCACGGCCCGCTCGCGGTCGGACACAACGGCAACCTCGTCAACTCGTCCGCGTTGCGCGAGGAGCTGCTCGGTCGCGGCTTCGGTCTCACCGCCACAAGCGACACCGAGGTGATGACGCTGATGCTCGCCGCCGCCGGCGGGCGGACGTGGGAGGACCGCCTCGAGCGAACGCTGCCGGCGTGGAAGGGCGCGTACTCGTTGGTGATGCTGGTCGACGACCGCGTGATCGCGGTGCGCGACCCGTGGGGGTTCCGCCCGCTCCACGTCGGCCGCCTCCCCCACGGCGGGTACGCGGTGGCATCGGAGACGTGCGCGCTGAACACGCTCGGCTGCCTCGACGTCGACGAGGTCGGGCCGGGTGAGATCGTCACGTTGCGCGGCGCAGAGATCCACCGCCGCCAGGCGCTCACCCCGGCCGCCGGCTCGGCACGGTGCACGTTCGAGTTCGTCTACTTCTCCCGCCCCGACAGCGTCTGGGCGGGCCGCAGCATCCACCGCGTCCGCCAGCGCCTCGGCGAGGAGCTCGCCGGCGAATCGCCGGCCGCGGCTGACGTCGTCATCCCCGTGCCGGACTCCTCGATCCCGGCGGCGATCGGCTACAGCCGCGCCAGCGGCATCCCGCACAACGACGGGCTGATCAAGAACCGCTACATCGGGCGCACGTTCATCGAGCCCACGCAGGAGCTGCGCGACCGAGGCGTCGCGTTGAAGTTCAACGCGCTCGCCGAGAACCTCGCCGGCCTGCGCGTCGTGATGATCGACGATTCGCTCGTGCGCGGCACCACGGCGGGCCCGCTCGTCCGGCTGCTGCGCGAAGCGGGCGCCACCGAGGTCCACGTGCGGATCACGTGCCCACCGATCACCCACCCGTGCCACTTCGGCGTCGACATGGGCCACGACGGCGACCTCATGGCGGCCCACCGCACCGTCGACGAGATCCGCGAACACATCGGCGCCGACAGTCTGGCGTTCCTCTCACTCGAGGGGATGATGCGAGCCGTCGGGTC
>JBBQTN010000331.1:0-5272 GCA_038213195.1 Acidimicrobiales bacterium
TCTACGACGACTCCGAGGCGTGGATGGAGGCGACCACCGGCACGCTCGAAGAGCGGCTGCACAAGCTCGCCGACCCCGATCGCCGCCAGGCGCTCAAGGACAAGCTGCCGAAGGTTGCGACGGCGCCGATCGAGACGGTCACCGTGCTCTCGCCGCGCTCGCCGGAGACGGAGCGGTTCCGGGAGATGTCGGTGCGCCAGGTCGCGGACCTCACCGGCACGCACCCTGTGGACGCGATGCTCGACATCGCCGTCGCCGACAGGCTGCGCACGGTCTTCTACACCGCCCCGCCGCAGGGCACGTCCGACCTGCTCAAGGAGATCGTGCAGTACCCGTACATGCTGCTCGGGGTGTCTGACGGCGGTGCGCACACGAAGTTCCTCACCGCGGGGCGGTACCCCACCGAGACGCTGGCCCAGCAGGTCCGCGACAACGAGTGGATCACCTACGAGGAGGCGCATCGCCGGTTGTCGGGGCTGCCTGCGCAACTCGCAGGGTTCCACGATCGGGGGCTGTTGCGCATCGACGGTCCGGCCGACGTGGTCGTCTACGACCCGGAGAACCTCGCCGTCGGTCCCAACGAGGTCGTCGAGGACCTGCCGGGCGGCGAGTGGCGCCGGATCCAGAAGGCCTCCGGCTATCACGCGGTGTTCGTCAACGGCGTGCGGACCATCGCCGACGACGCCCAGACGCAGCGCCATCCCGGGCGCCTGCTCCGACACGGCCGCGCCGAGCCGCAGGACCCGAGCACCGTCGACGCCGGCGTTCGCTGAGCGATGGCGTTCGCTGAGCGACGGCGTTCGCTGGGACGGGGCGCGCCACTGCGCGCTCGCGACGTTCACATCCTCTTCATCCATCGTCGTCGCGGAGACATCTACGGTCGTGCCGTGCCGACACGACCGAGGTGCCCGCGTGGCAACTGACCTGCAGGCCCGCGAGATCACGAGCCACTCCGGTGGGGCGCGGGCCCGGGCACGGGTGCGCTGGCCAGTCGATGACCTCGCTACCAGGGAAGTCATCGTCAGCGGGCGGCGCGCGTCGTACGCCAGCGGCGGCCACGGCGTGCCGGTGCTGTTCCTCCACGGCTGGGGGCTCGATCACCGGGTCTACCAACGATCGCTGCGGCGGTTGACGGCACGCGGCTGCCGCGTCGTCGCGCCGTCGCTGCCGGGCTTCGGACGCAGCGCGGAGCTGTCCATGCGCCGCCGTTCGTTGGTCGGCTACGCCGAGTGGGTCGACGAGTTCCTCGACGCCGTCGGCGCGGACGAGCCCGTCCTCGTCCTCGGCCACAGCTTCGGGGGCGGCGTCGCCACGCGGTTCGCCTACGACCACCCCGATCGCGTCCGCTACCTGGTGCTGCTCAACTCGGTCGGCGATCCCGCTGTGTTCCCGGGGAACGGGTTGAACAGGACGGCCGAGCCGCGCCCGTTCAATCCGTTCAGGCCGATGCTCGATGCGCTGCGGCCACCTTCTGACGATCTCGCCACGATGGTGTTGATGCAGCGCGCGTTGCTCGAGAACATGTCGCGTCACCCGCTGACCGTGCTCCAGGCTGCCCAGATCGCGATCACCGCCGACCTCACCCGGGAGATGGCCGAGCTGGCCCGTCGAGAGCTCCCGGTGCTCGTGCTGTGGAGCGACCACGACCAGGTGATCCCGCAGGCGGCCTTCGACACGTTCTGCTCGACGTTCGGGACCGACGGACACGTCGTGCGTGGGGGCCATTCCTGGCTGCTCGCCAACCCGGACGTGTTCGGCGAGGTGCTCGACAACGTCATCCACGTCCAGAGCGCACAGCGCGGCGTCAGCGTCGCCACCGCCAACGTCGCCCAGTTGCGCGAGCTGCTCGACCGCACGACCCTGCCGGCGCCCGTCGCGACGCGCCTGTTGGACGGGATCTCGCCGTTGTGGGCGCTCAGCGAATCGCCGACCGTGCTCGCCGGCGACCTCGCCCTGTGTCATCCGCGGATCAGGCCGGGCGAGGTGCGCGCCGTCGCCCGGCAGATGCCCGCCCCGAACACGTTCCGCCTGACGGTCGTCGCGACCGACAGGCCAGGACTGCTCGCGGACACCGCTGCGACACTGGCCGCCGAACGCGTCTCCGTCGAGGCCGCGTCCGTGATGACGTGGCCGAGCGGTCGGCTGGCGATGCATGCGGTCACGGTTCGGTCAGACACGGAGTTCGACGAGGCCCGGTGGACCGCCATCGGTGCCCGCCTGCGCGAGACCGCAGAAGGCGCTGCGCCTGCGTACCGCTTCACCCCGTCGGGGCGGGCGCGGGTGACGCGAACCGGTGAGGCGGTCGGCAAGTCGATCGTGCGGGTCACGGCGCCTGATCGCCTCGGGCTGCTCTCCGCGGTGTGCCGGTGGTTCGCCGACCAGGGCGTCTCGATCGAGGCGGCGGACATCGCCACTGCGGACGGCACAGCCAACGACGTGTTCCTCGTCGACGGCGACTGCGACACCGAGCTGCTGGCGCGGCACCTCAGCGCGGACTCTGCGTCGTCGTCCGCGGCCGGAACGAGGTTCGTGCGGGCGTTGCTCCGCTGTCCCGCTCCGCGCAGGTGAGGTGACCCGCGCGAACCGCCGACGTGGAACTCGTGGACCTTGCGGACGCTCTGGTGCTCAGGTGAACGTCCCCGGCTTGCCGCCGAGTCCTGTCATCAGACGCGCTGACGCATCGATCAGCTGCCTCGGCAGCAGCCGCTCGGCCGAGACGAGCGCCATCGCATCAGCCCCGACGAGGTAGCGGCGCAGCGGCCGCCTGGCCTCGACGGCGGCGACGATCGTCTGGGCGACGATGTCGGGCGACGGTGCGAAGCGGCCGCCGCTCTCCAGCGCCCGCTCGGCCCGCTCGTACGCCGTGCGGTACGGGGAATCCTTGCTCTCGGCTCGGGCGCTCGCGGTGTCGTGGGCGCGGGCGTCGAGCCCGGTCTTGAAGAAACCCGGCTCGATCACCGAGACGCGCACGCCGAAGCCGGCGACCTCCATCCGCAGCACGTCCGACAGGCCCTCGAGGCCGAACTTCGAGGCGTGGTACCAGCCGTTCAGCGGCATCACCGCAGCGCGTCCGAACATCGACGAGACCATCACGATCCGGCCGGCGCCGCGTTCCCTCATCGCCGGCAGCGCACACGCGGAGACGACCGCCGGCGCGACGAGGTTGACGTCGAGCAGTGCCTTGGCGTCGCTCGCGGACACCTCCTCGACCGCGCCCATCTCCGACATCCCGGCGTTGTTGACCACACCGTAGAAGCCGGGCAGCCGTGGCCACACGGCGACGATCGCGTCGTGGTTGGAGACGTCGAGCACGAACGCGTGGACCAGTTCGGCGACACCCTTGCCCTTCGCCGCAGCGGTGACCTCTGCCGCCTTGGCCTTGGAACGGACCGTGCCCCACACCTCCCAGCCGCGTGACGCGAAGCGCAGCAGGGTGGCCAAGCCGATGCCGGAGTTGGCACCGGTGACGAGGATCGGGCCAGGGCGTCTGTCTGCCATTGCTGCATCATGGACCCTCCCGTTGCGTCGCCGCCAGAGCCGGACGGGGGCAACCGGGTACCACGCACCGCGGCGCTGCATGGAAGGCTGAGAGGATGCAGCAACTCAGTGGGATGGACGCCTCGTTCCTCTACAGCGAGACGCCGAACACGCCGAACCACATCGCCGGCCTGTACCTCTACGACCCCTCCACCGCATCGGGCGGGTCCGTCTCGTTCTCGACGATGCTCGACACGATCGCAGAACGTCTGCGCAAGTCGGCCAGCTTCCGCCAGCGCCTGGTGCGCGTGCCGCTCGACATGGACCACCCGTACTGGGTCCAGGACGCGGCGTTCGATCTCGAGTTCCATGTCCGCCACATCGCGCTGCCCAATCCCGGCGACTGGCGCCAGCTGTGCGTGCAGGCGGCGCGGTTGCACGCCCGACCGCTCGATCTGACCAGGGCGCCATGGGAGATCACGGTCATCGACGGCCTCGACAACGTCGAGGGCATGGCCAAGGGATCCTTTGCGCTGATGTGGAAGACCCACCACGCGGCGATCGACGGCGCGTCCGGTGTCGAGATCCTCAACGCGTTCAGCGATCTGTCGCCCGAGCCGACGCCGCCCGATGAGCCGGACAACTGGCGGCCGGAGCCGATCCCGAGCCCGTTCCAGCTCACCGCGCGGGCTGCGCTGCGTGCCATCGGCAACCCGATGCGCGCCCAGCGCGCTCTCCTGCGGATGGTGCCGGCCGTCGCCCCGATCGTGCGCGGCATGCGCCGTGGCGTGGTCAAGATGCAGGCGCCGCCGACGCGGTTCAACGTGCCCGTGACGGCGCACCGCGTGTTCGACGGCATGGCCGTGCCGCTCGCCGAGGTGAAGAAGATGAAGGACGCCGTACCGGGCGCGACGTTGAACGACGCAGTCCTGTCGGTGATCGGCGGCGCGTTGCGCACGTACCTGCTCGACAAGGGCGAGCTGCCCGACGAGCCGCTGGTGACGATGGTGCCGATCTCGATCCGCAGCAAGGAGCAACAGGGCACCGCCGGCAACCAGGTGTCATCGATGGCGGCATCCCTGGCAACCGACCTCGCCGACCCGCTCGAGCGGCTCGCCGCAGTGCACACATCGACCACGCAGTCCAAGGAGTTGAGCGAGGCGATCGGCGCGAGGACGCTGGTCGAGTTGTCGGAGATCGCCCCGGGGATGCTGATCGGTCTCGGGGCGCGGGCCTCGGCGCGGACGGTCGGGCGGACTCCGTTCAACACCACGATCACCAACGTCCCCGGCTCGCCGGTGCCGTTGTACTTCTGCGGGGCGAGGATGGTGCGCACGTTCGGGCTGGGACCGATCTCCAACGGCGCCGGCCTGTTCCACGTCGTCAGCAGCTACGCCGGCGAGGTGACCATCTCGATCACCGCCTGCCGGGAGCTGATGCCTGACCCGGCCTTCTACATGACGTGCGTGGAGGAATCGCTCGAGGCGCTGCGCGCCGCGACGATCGGTGCCACCCGTTCGTCCACCGCAGCCAAGCGCACGGCGCGCAAGGTGGCGATGGCCGGCTGAGACCGGCTGGAGAGCTCGTCGCGCGCGCACCGCGCGATTAACACCCGCCGATTCGGGGTACCCGCACTGCCATGGACGCGATCACCCTTCTCCGCAACGACCACAAGACCGTGGAGCAGCTGTTCAAGCGCTTCGAGAAGGCCGGTGACGATGCGCACGTCGAGAAGCGTCAGATCGTCGACCGGATCATCGAGGAGCTGTCCATCCACGCCTCGATCGAGGAGCAG
>JBBQTN010000332.1:0-5253 GCA_038213195.1 Acidimicrobiales bacterium
TCGGCGATCTCCGGCGCGGCGCCGCGGCCCTCGTTCACCCGCACCCGCCCCCCGGACGCCGACTGGATCTGCTGACCGCGCGAGGACAGCCCTGTCACCGGGCTGAGCACCTCGCCCATCACGCTCATGAACGCGACCAGACCGCCGATCGTCATGTGTCGGTGGAGGATCAGCCAGGAGCCGAGCCCGAGCACGATCAGCCGCAGGATCGTGACGACGACGTTGACCGAGAGCCCGAACAACCCGCCGAACAGTTGCATCCGGACCTCGGCGTCGAACAGCCGCTGCGATGCCCGCCCGAAGCGGGCGTTCTCCCGCGACTGCAGTCCGAAGGCGCGGACCACCGGCTGTGCGCCGTAGTTCTCCGACGCGACGCCGTAGAGCGCCGCGGTCTGCTCCTGGACGGCGATGCTCCGCTTCTGGGCTCCCTTGGCCATCGCCCCGTAGATCACTGCGATCACCGGCGCACCGGCGAGCACGATCACGCCGAGCAACGGGTCGAGGGTGAACAGGACGACGCTCGACACGATCAGCGAGAGCAGCTGGAACAGGCCGTCGCGCAGGGTCTGCGACAGCCCCTGCTCGAGCACGTACACGTCGGAGAACATGCGCGACATCAGGTCGCCCTCCTGCCGGTCGTTGAACCAGCCGGCGTGGAGCTCCTGCAGCCGTTCGAACATCTCCGTCCGCAGCCGGCGCACGACCGAGCCGCTGACCACCGCCGAGAGGTACGAGCGGCGCAGGTTGGCGAGCAGCGAGATCAGGAAGGCGATGCCGAGCAGGGCGAGCACGTTGAACACCCGGCCGAACCTCCCGCTCGGGATCGCGTGGTCGAACAGCTGGCGGACGGCGAACGGGAAGATCATCGTGAACGCCAGCCCGAGCAGCATGTAGACGCTGATCTCGAGCTGCCGGCGGAGGTGCGGGCGCAGGTAGTGCAGGTTGAGGCGGAGGAACTGGCCGACCTTGACGTCGGGTGGCCCGGCGTCGAGCCACTGGCGCCACGTCTCCTCGAGTGCGGCCACGGCCGAGCCGTAGAGGTCTTGGGCGGTCGAGTCGACCCGTTGCGGCGCACTCTCGGCGAGCAGGCGCAGGAACAGGGCTTGGCCGCCACGCTCGATCAGGTAACGGACGAAGGAGAGCGCCATCGGCCCGGCGAGCTCATCGTCGGCCTGGCCGAGAGGCGGCAGGTCGAGCTCGCGCAGCTGCGGGTTCGGGTCGGGGGAGCCGGCGACGTGTAACCCGTAGCCCTCGAGCAGCACGCTGAGGTCGGCGGCGGCGGGCAGGGCCGCGCCGAACAGCAGCGCCAGGGCCCGTTCCGGCGGCTCCGGCGGCGACTCGGGGGTGACCACCATCCAGATCTCGCGTCGCTCGGCGTCGACGACCGCGCCGCTGGTGACGATCGTTCCCGGGTGCTGCGGATCGGGGAACGGGTCGACGAGGTAGACCTGCGGCTTCACTCCCCACGGCTCGGAGCCGAGCCCGGCGACCCGCCGCCGCGCCCGTCGCAGCGCGCCGGCGACTGCGGGTGAGGCGGCGGCGCCCGCCGACCCGGGACGGAAGCGGATGATCGCCGCCTCGACGTCGGTTGCTGCGAGCTCGTCGACTGCTGGACGCGCCACCCGCTCAGCGGTCGGCGCAGCGTTCGCCGGCGACGCTGGCGGCGGGTTGGCCGGCGCGGCCAGCGGCGGCGCCGGCGGCGGCGCCGGTCCCGCCGGCGGCTCGATCGCCGACGGTGTCGTGGGCGGCGGCGGTGGTCCGGACGGTGCGCTCGGGACGGGGAGCAACGTCACCACGGTCGCTCCCACGCGGATCGTCGCGTTCGGCGAGACCGCGGTCGGCGCCTCGATCCTGACATCGTCGACGAACGTGCCGTTGGTGCTGCCGATGTCGCTGACGACCAGCCCGGTGGCCGTCAGCTCGATCCGTGCGTGACGGCGGGAGACCCTCGGGTCGTCGAGCACGACGATCCCCTCGCCCTCCCTCCCGAACTCGACCGCCGTGTCGATCGGCCACTGACGCGGCGGACGATCGGGTTCGCGGATCTCGAGTTGGCGACCGGACGGCACCGCGCCGAGCGTATTCGCCCCGCTGCTGTGCTCGTGTCGGCGACCGTGGGCGGCCCTCAAGATCCCCGGCACATGCCCATGACTCTCCACCTGATCGCGCGATTCCGAACAGGGTGGTGGGCGTGGGTGGCTCTGGCACTCACGCCGGTTGGTGTGCTGGCCGTCCGCGTTGTCGGCATCGCGTGGGGAGTGACAGGCTGCGAGAGCTGTTCGAGTCCTTGGGAGGGCGAGCGATGAAGGCTGATCTCATCATCCGGCGTGGCACGGTCGTCGATGGCACGGGCGCGCCGGCGAGGCGCGCCGATGTCGCGATCGCCGACGATCGCATCGTGGCCGTCGAGGACCGCATCGACGGCCGAGGCGTCCGTGAGATCGAGGCGGAGGGCCGCGTGGTCACGCCGGGGTTCGTCGATGTGCACACGCATCTCGACGCCCAGTTGGGTTGGGATCCGCTGCCGACGTCGTCGTGCTGGCACGGCATCACGAGCGTCGTGTTGGGCAACTGCGGGGTGACGTTCGCACCGGTCGGTCCAGGTCAGCGCGAGTTCCTCGCGGAGATGATGGAGAGTGTGGAGGACATCCCTCGACGGGCGATCCTGGAGGGCCTGCCGTGGGATTGGACCACGTACGGGGACTACCTCGGTTGGCTCGACCGCACGCCCAAGGGCCTCAACGTCGGTGGTCTCGTCGGTCACTGCGCGTTGCGCGTCGCGGCGATGGGCGAACGCTCGATGGTCGAAGGCTCGGGGACGGCCGACGACATCTCCCTGATGTGCGAGATGGCCGAGGAAGCGCTGCGATCCGGCGCGCTGGGGATCTCGACGAGCCGCACCCTCGGGCATGTTGTTCCGGACGGCCGCCCCGTGCCGGGCACCTTTGCGGGGCCCGACGAGCTGTTGGCATTCGGTGACGTGCTCCGGCGCACCGGGCGGGGGTTGTTCGAAGGGGCGATGCGCCTCGGTGAGCGCGACGACGATGCGCTCACCCAGACTCGCGCCGAGGTCGCCGTGATGGGCGACATCAGCCGCCGCTCAGGTCGACCAGTGAGCTATGGCCTCGTGCAGTCGAATCGGCGCCCCGATCTGTATGCGCGGGTCATCGAGTTCACCAAGCAGGAGAACGCGCAGGGCGCGGTGGTGCGGCCGCAGACCACCGCTCGCGGGATCGGCATCCTCTTCGGGCTGTTCAACCGGACACCGTGGGACCGTGCCCCTGCCTTCCGCGACCTGCACGCGTTGGCTCCCGCCGACCGGCTCGCAGCCATCCGTGAACCCGAGTGGCGGTCCCGGCTGATCGCCGACGGTCAACAAGCGCGGACGATGCTCGGACCGGACATGATCTTCGTGCTCCCCGAAGGCCCGGCACGCTACGACTGTCGCCCCGACGACTCGCTCGCCGCGCACGCAGCGCGGCGAGGTGTGAGCGCGATCGAGGCGTTCCTCGACCTCGCGATCGAGAGTCATGGCACCGTCAACCTCAACATGCCATTGCTCAACCAGCGACTCGAAGCGGTCGAAGAGATGCTCGACGACCCACTGGTCACCCTCGGTCTCGCCGACGCCGGCGCCCACGTCGGCCAGATCATGGACACCAGCCAGCCGACGTTCCTGCTGACCTACTGGGTGCGCGAACGCCAACGCTGGACGATCGAAGAAGCAGTGCGCCGCCTCACGTCCGACACCGCCGACCTGTTCGGCTTCACCGACCGCGGCGTCGTGCGTGCAGGCGCCTACGCCGACCTCAACGTGATCGACATCGACAACCTCACCCTGCCACAGCCCGAATTCGTGAACGACCTTCCCAACGGGGCTGGCCGCTACATCCAAGGCTCCTCCGGGTATGACTACACGATCGTGAACGGCGAGGTCTTCATGGACCACGGGACCCACACCGGCACGCTGGCCGGACGAGTCGTCCGCTCACGAGCCTGACCATCGACCGCTCGCGCGCCGAGACGTCGCGCGCTCACAGGTCCGCGCTCTCGGGGATCATCCCGGTCGACCGCTTCTGATCCGACGAGGTCGCCTGCTCGGTCGGAGGCGTACGGTCGTGTCCATGCCTGAGGCGGTCCTCGAGCCAGACGTTCCGATCTGCGACGCGCACCACCACCTGTGGTTGGCGCGTGGGACCGCGGCGCCGTACACGTTGGACGAGCTGCGGGCCGACACGGGGTCGGGTCACAACGTGGTGCGCAGCGTGTTCGTCGAGTGCCACTCGCAGTACCGGACCGACGGCCCGCTGGAGCTGCGACCGGTGGGCGAGGTCGAATGGATGGCGTCGGTCGCCGAGGAGGCGGATCGTCGAGGTGACGGTCCGCCGATCGCGGCGATCGTCGGCCACGCCGACCTGACGCTCGGCGACGCGGTGCAGCCCGTGATCGAGGCGCTCGACGAGGCCGGTCGGGGCCGGTTCCGGGGGGTGCGCGACAACACCGCGTGGGATGCGTCGCCGATGGGGAACAACGCTGCCCGGGGTGGGCTGCTCGCCGAGGACGCGTTCCGGACTGGGGTGCGCTCGCTCGGGCGTCTCGGATTCGCGTTCGACGCGATGGCCTACCACACCCAACTCGACCAGCTCGCCGGTCTGGCGAGGGCCTGTCCTGACGTCCGGATCGTCGTCAACCATCTCGGCATCCCGCTGGCGGGTGGGCCATATCGGGGCCGAGGTGACGAGGTGCGGGCGCAGTGGCGCTCCGGGCTGACCGAGGTGGCCAGCTGTCCGAACGCGGTGTTGAAGGTCGGCGCGCTGATCCGCCCGCTCACCGGTGAGAAGTGGGACAAACGCGGCGAGACCGCGACGTCGGAGGAGATCGCCGCCGCGTGGCGGGACGAGATCCACTTCGCGATCGACGCCTTCGGGCCGGCGCGCTGCCTGTTCGAGTCGAACTTCCCGGTCGACAAGGCCTGCTACGGCTATGTCGAGCTGTGGAACGCGTTCAAACGCCTGACAGCCGGCTACAGCGCCGACGAGCGCCGCGACCTGTTCCACGACACTGCCGCACGCGCCTACGACCTACCGCCCCTCACGGCCTGATCGGGCCAGCGCAACGGACGCACGACCGATTGGCGTGGGAACGCTGTGGCCGAGCCGGGCGAGCACAGACGGCCGCCGGTCCGACGGGATCGTGGACGGGCACTGCGGTGTCCACTGGGTTGGCGACGATACGTTCCGCTGATGGACGACT
>JBBQTN010000333.1:0-5221 GCA_038213195.1 Acidimicrobiales bacterium
GCGGTGAACGGATCGAACTCGCCCGGCGGGCGTTCGTAGATGCTCAGACCATTCACATGCCCGTACGTGTTCGCGGTCTCCATCAGCAAGAAGCTGAGGTCAGCGCCCGTCAGTTGCTTCACCACCAATCCCCCATCCATCTCGTCCCGACAGCATGCCCCACCCCACGCCGCCCGACACAGAAGCCCGATGAACAACCACGGTCCCCGGGCGAATCGCGCACCGCAACCTTCCCGACCTGACGCACCCCAGCCGACGCCACCGTGGCGTGCAGGTTCCCGTGCGGGTCGTGGCCTTGTAGCTCGCCATGGCGTCGTTGCTGCCGCTCCTCCCACCATCTCGGGACGGTGCGCTCGCTATTGCCAGCACGCCAAGACAAGACGGCGATCCCGACGATGATCCGACGCCATCACGGTCGCTGCACGGGCCCTATCGACACCCCGCGATCGCCCCGCGAAGTATCACCAACGTGCGCTCAGGTATCGGGCGGGCGCCCCCCCATCACGATCGACGAGGACGCGCCCGATACCCCTTACCACCAGAATCCCACTCCCCACCCGGAACCTCGGCAACTGCGCGCCACGACGGCATCGCGAGCCCACCAGCGCACCCCTCCACCACACCGCGACGGTGCTACGCGACGCGACAGATGAGGAAGGCCACCGTCCCTAAACGCCCGAGCACCAGCACCACGCCACGCGTCCCTGATCGCCGGCCGTGGGCGCCTTCTGGAACGAGGGCCTGGATCGCACTCCGGTCACCGTGAGTGGTCGAGGGTGCCCCGGTTCGCAGGGCAGGGCCGCGCTCGCTGCGCTCCTCCGCTCGGCCGAACCGATGGGCCCGCCCGGCCGCGGAACGGGTAAGGGGTTGCGTCGTCGGCGGTGAGGGCGTGGTGGCTGGCGCACGGGTTGGTGGATGCCGGCGCGGCTGCGTTGGGATGTCCGTACGTGCGAGGGGACTGAGTGGGTGCAGACTTTCCATTGTGTCGACGGAGGTGTTCCTGTTCACGGATATCGTGGCTTCGACGCGACGCTGGGGTGAGGACCGTGGGTGGATGCGTTGGGCGTTGGCGGTTCATGACCGGTTGCTTGGTGACGCTCTGGTTGAGGCGGGTGGGGAGGTGTTCAAGCACACTGGTGACGGGTTGGTCGCCCGGTTCGTGTCGGCGGCTTCCGCGGTGGAGGGAGCGGTGGCCAGTCAGCGCGCGCTGTCTGGGCAGGATTGGGGCGGGTCCGATGCGTTGACGGTCCGGGTCGCGATTCATGCAGGGGACGCCGACCGTAGGGATGCCGATTGGTTCGGTCCGGCGCTCAATCGGTGCGCTCGGTTGCTGGGTATCGCTCACGGTGGGCAGATCTTGCTGTCGGGTGCGGCACAGGCACTGTGTGTGGATGGGCTGTCGTCGGAGATGTGGATGGTGGACCTCGGCCGGCACCGGCTACGGGACCTGCTCAACGCGGAGAACGTCTGGCAGATCAGCGCGCCCGGCCTGCTCAGTTCCTTCCCGCCGTTGCGATCGTTCGACGACAGATTGGGGAATCTGCCTGTCCAACCCACTGGGTTCTTGGGCCGGGTCTCGGAGCTGGCAGAACTGCGGGGTGCGGTCGTTGTCGAGCGTCTGATCACGCTCGTTGGTGCTGGTGGTATGGGCAAGACCCGCTTGGCGTTGCAGGCTGCGGCTGATGTCGTGGACGAGTTCCCCGATGGTGTCTGGTTCGTCGAGTTGGCGCCGTTGCAGACGTCAGAGGGTCTCGACCACACGACCGTCGCGGCGCTTCGGCTTGACCCTCGTCCGGGTCTGACGGCACGCGAGGTTGTCATCGACGCGTTGCGTGAACGCCGTGCCCTTGTTTTGCTCGACAATTGCGAGCACGTGCGTGCGGCGGCCGCGGGGCTCGCACGCGATCTGCTTGCCCAGTGTCCGCGTGTGCGGCTCCTCGCTACGAGCCGGGCACCGTTGCGGGTGTCTGGCGAGCAACTGTGGCCGGTCGGTCCGCTTGATGCTGAGGGCACGGCGGTGGAGTTGTTCGCGGCACGTGCTGCCGCGGTGAAACGAGGTTTGGTGCTCGGCGTGCGCGAGCGGAACACCGTGGTGGAGATGTGCCGTCGGCTCGACGGGATGCCACTAGCGATCGAACTCGCAGCATCGCGGGTACGCTCGATGACCGTCGACGAACTGGCCGTCCGGCTCGATCAGCGCTTCAAGCTTCTTTCTTGGGGTCGAGTAGACGAGAGCGAGCCTCGCCACGCCACCCTTGAGGCCGTGGTGTCATGGAGTTACGACCTCCTCGAGCCGGTCGAGCAGCGGTTGCTGTGCCGGCTGTCCGTGTTCGCCGGGTCCTTCGATCTCGACGCGGCACATCAGGTGTGCGTCGTCGGCGCCGGGGACGCCGAGCTCGACGAAAGCGACGATCTTGCCACCCTGAACTTGCTGGACGCTCTGGTGAATCATTCGCTTCTTGTCGGCGAGGAGCGCGAGGGCGGAACCCGATTCCGACTGCTCGAGACGATCCGCCAGTGGGCTGCCCCGAAACTCGGTGATGCCCGACCGGAAGTGACCGCCGCCCACGCGGCGTACTACGCGGGTTTGTTGGAGCGGTTCCGGCTCGCGGATGGACGACGCCTCGCGCTCGAGACGGACAACCTTCGCGTTGCCGTCTACTACGGTCTGGGCCAAGGCGACACCGATCTCGTGTTGTCGATGGTCCGACGGCTATGGCGACACGTGTCGGTGTCAATGAGGCTCCTCGAGGCCGAGGAGTGGACAAACGCAGCGCTCGCCCTACCCGGTGTAGAACACCATCCCGACGCCCTGTGGGCGCACGTCCTACTTGCTGCTGTCGGGAATATCACCGCTGATCCCCGCCGGCTCGTCCGCGAGGCGCGAGCTGCGATCGCCTTCGAGGCACAACTCCACCTCAAACCGGAGGTCGTTCCCCGGTTCCAACTCTGTCTCGGCGAGGTCTGGCTCGGCAACTTCGAGGCGGCAGACCGCGCTGGACGCGATGCGTTCGCAGCGACACGGCCAGAGCAGCTGTCGATTCGCCTCGACATCCTGTTCCAGCTCGTCATCATCGCTGTCTATGCGGATCGCACCCCAGATGACACTCTACTCGCTTCATGGCGAGACCTTGCTGCACATGCCGCGTCGCCGCTCAACGCATTCACCGTCTCCTTCACCGAGGGTGTGATCGCCACTCGACATGAACCCCTCCGGGCCGCAGAGCATTTCGAGGCTGCAGTCGGCCACCTCGAGGCCGGCACACTCGACTACGTCCTCGGCGGCGCGGCCTGCGCGTATGCAGGCCTGCTGCGGTCCGAGGGCAACCCTCGAGCCGCCTTGACAAGTCTCGATGCCGGCCTGGCCTACTACCACACGGCGCACTCCGCCTTCGGGGTGCGCCGCCTCCTCCGCGACTTCGTTCCAGCACTCTGCGCACTGGGCGACCATGCAGCCGTGGCGGTGATCGACGGTGCCGCCGCCCCACCTGCACTGCGGCCCCTCCAAGTCTCGGAAGCCATCGCTCGCTCACGCGCCAATCTCGGCGAAAAACACTATGCGCAAGCCCTGCAGTCCGGCCAAGCGATGACAGACGACCAGCTCGAGCAATTCATCGCCGATCGTTTGCAGACCCACTCCCCGTTTACACGCAGCTGACCACCAGGAACCGGCGGGTCGGGCGCTCCTCGAGCAGCGGCCGATGACCATTTGACAGGCATAGAAGTGTCGGTCAAGCAGCGAGTCGTTGACGGATTGGTCGAGGACGGGGTCGACCGGTGCGGTCGCGGAGTGAGTCCCAAGCCGTGGTGTAGGAGGCGGCCGTGCGCGAGTTGCGCGAGCGCGTTAGCACTCCGCATCCATTTGCGCGATTGCGCGCCGCCGCGGCGACGCCAGCCGGACACGTCCGTCCAACAGCTTGCGCTCGCGCCCCATAATGTGCGGAGAGCCGGCTCGCAACAGCGCGGCCTATCGCCGGTTATACGGGTGGTGCGTGGCGGGACTGAGTCGGCGTTCGGCACGCCGCACCTGAGACTCAAGTATCAGTCGTCCGGAACGCGCTTCGCCCCCGTGTGGCAGGCGTGGGGCTCTGCACCACGGCGACGTCGACGAGCGCTGGTGCAGACGGGGCAAGGACAAAGGGGAACGCGATGATAGATACCACAATGTTGGCGACGCGACGCGACGAAGTGATCGCGGAGCACATTGCAGCCGAGTGTGGGCACGATCTCGACCGTGCTCTCGCGACGTTCCACAGCGCGCACTACCACGTGTTCCCGCTCGGCATCGATGCGCCCGGCGAGGACGCCGTGCGCGGCTTGCTCGACGCGGTGTTCACTGCCTTCCCGGACTTCGAGTTCGTCGCCGAGCGGTCGTACCACGCTGAAGATGCTGTCGTCGTCGAGGGTCGGATCAAAGGGCACGCAGCACGGTGAGTGGGCCGGTGTCGCACCGACGGGGCGTGCGGTGGATGTCCCGACGTGCTGCATCTACCACTTTGATGCGGATCGGTTGACGAGCGAATCGGTGTACGTCGACCACGCGACGCTCCTCGGCCAGCTCGAGCCATAGCGTCGTAGGGCCGCGCCGCAGGCGCGGAGCGCCGACGACACCCCTCGCACATCTGCCGGACGGGGCATCCGATAATTCCGGCAGCCGGACGGAGCGAGGGTATCCGGGAACGCGGTTCGATGGCGAGCAGTCGGGAGCTGCAACGCCGGTCGGGCTCCGAGATCGTCACGAGGCCGGAGCCTGAGTCGACCCGTTCCACTTCGCGACCGGGGTTCGGCCATGCCGTGACTACACATGCGACAAGCCGGGGTTCGTTGGCCAACAGCTTGGTGTTACGCCCGCCCAATGCCGCGAGAGGACGGACGACCGCTTTAGTCTCAGAGAACGACCATGATGAGTGGTCTATTGTCGGCTCGGCGGAGAAAGTCGAACAAGGGTCATACACCTGACTACGCCACTCACCTTGGCACCATCAGGCTGCCGAATATGCCGGAGCGGTCTCGGCATCCTGGTAGGGCGGGCGAATACCTCGTCGCACATCCATCGGGTCTGCCTCGCCGATCAGACCTCAACGTCGGCCAGCGGCGCAAGGTAAACAGCACCGAGGGGATCGAGCAACTCACGTAGCGGCCGCGACGCGGGCCCGTAGACCTCCAACGAGACCCGCTGCACGCACTGTCCGAAATCGGCGGCGAAGAGCCGGCCGAACGT